>CAZXMP010000044.1:0-25976 GCA_964641575.1 uncultured Chitinophaga sp.
GTTTTTTTGAAAGAATAGCCATATCCTTTCCGTTCCTCACTTTTTCACCCATTGCACCTTTTATCTTATCTGCATTTGCTAAAGTATTTTCAAGTGAACCATATTCTGCTAAAAATTTAGCGGCCGTTTTTTCACCTACACCTGGTATACCCGGAATATTATCAACTGCAACACCCAACATTCCCAGAATATCTATTACCTGCATTACATCTTTTATATTCCACTTTGCACATATTTCTTCCGGCCCTAATATTTCTGCATCATTTCCCTGGTAGGCGGGTTTGTATATTTTTATTTTTTCTGAAACAAGTTGACCATAGTCTTTATCGGGAGTAACCATGTATACTTCATACCCTGCTTTTTCTGCCTGCTTGCTCAGCGTTCCAATCACATCATCAGCCTCATAGCCATCAACAGCAATAACAGGAATATTAAAACCTTCAATTATTTTTTTAATATCTGGTACAGCAGCACTAATGTCTTCCGGTGTTTCTTGCCGGTTGGCTTTATAATCTGCAAAATCTGTGTGGCGTTCGGTAAGAGCAGAAGTATCGAAACAAACTGCCATGTGTGATGGCTTCTGTTTATTTATTAATTCCACCAGTGCATTGGTGAAGCCAAATTGTGCGTTGGTGTTTTTGCCTTTAGAAGTTATTCGGGGACTGCGGATAAGGGCATAATAGGCTCTGAAAACAAGAGCAAATGCATCCAAAAGAAAGACTTTTTTTTCCATGCTGCTAAGGTAAAGATTTCGCCTTAGGGATGTTTAAAGCAAAAAAGCCCTTCCTGCGGGTGCAAGAAGAGCTTTTTTTATTACAACTGCTTTGGGTTTAATTAATAGAAAGTTTTAGTGCTGTGTTACCTTCTTCTTCTTTAGTAGCTACAGGCTTAATAGAAGTAGACAAGTCAGATTTTTGTCCATTTTGTTGCGGATTGTCAACTAATACGGTGCCGCTAAAAGCTGCTGTATTTTGCTGACTGGCCGTTTGTGTCATACCAGGAACACCTGTTTTATCTTTATGGATGAAGTTCAGGTATAAAGCGAAGAACAAAAGATTAAAGGCAAAAAAGTTGGCGATTTTACGAACTCTTCTTTTCATAAATAGTGGATTTATTGGATTTTAAAAATTTGGGTTTCTCTGATATTCTATTGCTAAGATAGACCTGCCATTGTGTGTGTGCAAGAACTAGGATAGTGTAAATGATAAAATCGGGCACAAGTACTTTGATGTGATTCGTAAAACTACGAGAGGCTAGTTATTCATTTCCGTAAGCTTCTTCTGGAGCAGGAACATTTCATCCCTTAAACGGGCTGCTTCCATAAAATCTAGGTCTCTCGCCGCCTTCTCCATCTCTTTCTTAATTTTTGAAATGGCTTTTTCTGCCTGTGGGATGGTTTTGTATTCAGCCTGCTCTTCGGCAGCCAGTGTGATCATATCCATTTCATTTGGAATGGCGTAAGGATTCTTTTCATCGAAGCCCTTAATATCTAATACTGATGTTTGGGCAAATACATCTTTAGTTGATTTGATGATTGTTGTTGGAGTTACGCCATGCTCAATATTCCAGGCAATTTGTTTTTCACGACGGCGGGTAGTTTCATCAATTGTTTTCTGCATGCTTTCTGTCATCTTATCCGCATAAAAGATAACAAGGCCATCTACATTACGGGCTGCCCTGCCTGCAGTTTGTGTTAATGATTTTTCGTTACGTAGAAAACCTTCTTTATCGGCATCTAATATGGCTACTAATGAAACTTCTGGCAGATCTAATCCTTCACGAAGCAGGTTTACACCTACTAATACATCTATTACACCTAAACGAAGCTCCCGAAGAATTTCAACTCTGTCCAATGTATGTACTTCGCTGTGTATGTATTTTGATTTTATATTGATACGATGCAGGTATTTGTCCATCTCTTCTGCCATTCGTTTGGTCAATGTGGTTACCAATACCCGATCGCCTTTTTTAATTCGCTTATCAATTTCATCTAACAGGTCATCTATCTGGTTTACGCTGGGCCGAATTTCAATAGGCGGATCTAGTAAACCTGTAGGCCGCACCACCTGTTCTACCACTACCCCACCACATTTCTCCAGTTCATAATCATCGGGTGTTGCAGAAACATAGATGGTTTGGTTAGTGAGAGATTCAAATTCATGAAAATTCAGCGGACGGTTATCTAATGCGGAGGGTAAACGAAATCCATAATCAACTAAAATGAGCTTTCTGCTTCTATCACCACCATACATACCGCTAACCTGTGGAATGGTTTGATGACTTTCATCTACTACTAGCAAAAAATCTTTCGGAAAATAATCTAATAAGCAGAAAGGACGGGTGCCGGGTTTTCTTCTGTCGAAAAAACGGGAATAGTTTTCGATACCGTTGCAATAACCCAACTCTCTTATCATTTCAATATCATAATTCACTCTTTCACTCAATCGTTGCGCCTCAATATATTTTCCTTCTTTCTTAAAATATTCAACCTGTGCAGCCATTTCATCCTGCATTTCATATAATACCTGTTGCAGAATATCTTTTGGTGCTACATATAAATTAGCCGGAAATATGGCGGCATTTTCCATCTTAGCTATTCGTTTACTGGTAACAACATCTATGCTTTCTATTTCTTCTATCTCATCTCCAAAGAAAGTAATGCGATAACCATAATCAACATAAGGAAGATTAATATCAACCGTGTCTCCTTTTACCCGGAATGTTCCCCGGTTAAAATCAATAGTAGTTCTGTTATAGGTTGAATTCACTAGTGAGTGTAGAAATGCCTGGCGGGAAATTGTTTGCCCTTTATTGATCCGAATAATACCATTTTCATAGTCGGTAGGATTCCCCATACCATAAATACAACTAACAGAGGCAACCACAATAATATCTCTTCGTCCGCTTAGTAAACTTGACGTAGCTCTTAACCGAAGTTTATCCAGTTCATCATTAATGCTAAGATCTTTTTCAATGTACACATCACTAACCGGCATGTATGCTTCGGGCTGGTAGTAATCATAATAAGAAACAAAGTATTCAACCGCATTATCAGGGAAGAACTGACGAAACTCTCCATAAAGTTGAGCAACGAGTGTTTTATTATGCGTTAATACAAGAGTTGGTCGTTGTACATTTTGAATTACGTTCGCAATGGTAAATGTTTTGCCACTTCCGGTTACGCCCAGCAATGTCTGGTATTTTTCTCCATTAAGAATTCCCTCCGTAAGTTGACGAATTGCATCGGGTTGATCTCCAGCCGGGGAAAAAGGATTATGAAGTGTGAAAGCCATTGTCTTGCAATTTAGCAAATGTGCTATTGAAAAAGAGAAAAGCCCTGCCATATAATGGAAGGGCTTTTAACAAAAAATGATATGTTGATTAAAACTGAACAGCAACAGCAACTGTTGGTTTTTCCGCTACTTTACCAGCATCAATAGCCTGGCCGGTAATGCCAAAATCTTTAAGTTTAATTGTGAAATTAGAAGTAGCAGATACAGCCCCTCCTTTTACAGTAACTTTTGCAGGCGCATTAATGGGTTGTGAAATACCTTTTACATTTATATTTCCAGACACTTCCACATCATAAGTGCCGTCTTTGGTAAAATTAATCTTGCTAATTTTATCAATTTTACCAATAAATGTAAATTTTGGAAAAGCTGCAGAGTTCATCCATTTTTCTTCGTTAAAATGGTCTTGTATCATTGGGTTTGTAAATGCAAAATTATTTACCGCAGCTTCAAAAGCTAAAGCACCGGTTGTTTTATCAAAAGATGCGATTACTGTTTTATTCTCCGCTTTTGGTAAAGCATCTTTTGGAGTTGTAGCATCAAATGTTACCACAGCAGAAGAAGTAGTTAGCTTTTGAGCCATTACTGTTGCAGTAAAAGCAAAGAAAGAAAGAGATAGAATTGTTTTTTTCATTTGTTTGATTTTTATTTTAATATTTAATTTATTACCATAGCAAGGCCATGGATTATTTTTTATTTAAAGTTGCCCTTTTAAAACTTATAGATGTAGTACCTAATATTTCACTAAAAATACTTCCACTGCACACTCCTTTTAATGATACAACATCCCCAGATTTTATATTCTTTACATTTTCAATCTCGGTTTTTTCTAAAGAGAAAATAGCGTAGGATCCGGTACTGTCTTCAAATTTAATTGTACTGGTTGAATCTGGTAACACATTTACAGCAGAAGCGTTCCCATTTACAACTAGAACTTTATCAAGGTATTTCTTGTTTGTAGCAGTATCATTTGTAAGAAACTCTTTAATTAAAGCATCAGCATTAACGGTATAATCAGCTTTTACATTGGCTGTATCATCAAAAGTTTCTTTTTCCAGATACTGCTGTATAAACATAAAACCCGCAAATGCAAAAACCGGCCCAATTATAACCCAACCCAATTTCTTAATAACGCTGCCACCATTTGCAGAAAAAACAAAGCCAATGGCAGCAACAGCATGTACATAAATCCATGGCGAAAGCATTGCAAACAATCCTTTACCAACACCGAGGCTGATTAATGTATTGGTGAACAAAATAAACACAGCTACCAGCGATAAAGAAAGAGCACTTGCTATGGCAGCAAAAAGAAATGATTTTTTCTTTTTAAAGCTTACAAAAATTGAAATGGCAGCTAATAAAGGAATGACCCAGAATATTAATAAAGTAAAATTGAATTGGGGAAAAGGATTGTCAAGCCCGAATTTTGAACCAGAAGTAGCAAAAAAATCACCAGCCGGCATTGAGTAACCGCTTATTGCTGAACCTTCCCAAGAAACCCAGGGAAGAAAAAATGAAGCAATCAGCAGAAGGCCAAATATAAGATGAGCCACTCCATTGTTACCTCTATTTGTTTTAGTTTGATTCATAATTGTAGTTTCTATAACGAGGAATTTCCAGCATTAGTTGGCCTCGTGAAACAAATATACAATGTTTAAACATTGAATTCCAATTTTCGTATTAAAATTTTTTGTGAAGAAATAAAAACCCTCCTACTATTAAGTAAGAGGGTTTACTTGCTAACCCATCTATAAGATGTTGATCAGAAGCGAATTAAGCGTTCTGCATTTCTTTTATTTTCTCCCTGATCTTTCCTTCTATTTCGTTGGCCAGTTCTGGATTGTCAACCATCAATTGTTTTACTGAATCCCGGCCCTGCCCTAATTTGTCGTTATTATAGCTGTACCAGCTACCACTTTTCTGAACGATTCCCAATTCTGTACCCATATCCACTATTTCACCTGTTTTAGAAATGCCTTCCCCAAATATGATATCAAACTCAGCGGCACGGAAGGGAGGTGCCACCTTATTCTTTACCACTTTTACTTTTACGTGGTTGCCGATTGCTTCATCTCCATCTTTTACCTGCGTCATTCTACGGATATCCAAACGAACAGAAGCATAAAACTTCAATGCATTACCACCGGTAGTTGTTTCAGGATTACCAAACATCACTCCTATTTTTTCACGAAGCTGGTTGATGAAAATGCAGATTGTGTTTGTTTTAGAAATTGTTGCCGTCAGTTTTCTGAGTGCCTGGCTCATCAGTCTTGCATGCAATCCCATTTTGCTGTCACCCATTTCACCTTCCAGTTCACTTTTTGGAACCAATGCAGCTACAGAGTCGATCACCACTACATCCAATGCACCGGACAGAATTAAACGGTCAGCAATTTCAAGAGCTTGCTCACCATAATCAGGTTGTGATATTAAAAGATTGTCAACATCAACACCTAATTTCTTTGCATAAGAGCTGTCAAAAGCATGTTCTGCATCTATAAAGGCACACATACCGCCTTTCTTTTGTGCTTCAGCTATTACATGGGTGGCAATGGTTGTTTTACCGGAAGATTCTGGTCCGTATATTTCAATGACCCTGCCTCTTGGAAGACCGCCAATACCAAGGGCAACATCTAAACCGATAGAACCGGTTGAAATTACCTCTTGCATGGTTTCGGCTTTATCGCCCAGCATCATTACGCTGCCTTTGCCGTAGTCCTTTTCCAGCTTATCCATTGTAAGCTTAAGGGCTTTAAATTTTTCACTGTTGTTGCCAGTAGTTTCGGGTGTTTTGTCTGTTTTTGCCATGGGTTAAATGTCTGTTTTTTCGTATTGTAAGTCGGGAATATTCCCGTCCAGTTTCAAAACTAAATGATTTAGTAATTCAAAACTAATTTTTTGGGGAATATTTTTTGGGCTGTCGGCAGCAGCAACTTTGCTCGGCTCCAGTCTGGGTTATAAGCTGCAAGCCCGCAGCTCTTGAACTATGGAATAAATTTCAACCAATTACCCATTGAAAGGTATAGGGCCATTAAATTAATAAGCCTATATTTTACGAAAGATTGGTAATGCTAATAAAGAAGCTATCTGGCTTTTATTTTTTTCTATTGCTATTTAATACCTATTTATTAGCGCAGCAGCCAAGGCTGGTATTACCATTGGGCCATAATGTATCTAAAGAGATAACTGATTTAAAATTCAGCCAAGACAGAAAATATTTTGTGACCATTTCAAATGATAAGACCATTAAAGGATGGGATACGAAGACCGGCAAACTCCTGTATGTAAGGGAAAATATTATCACCGCACTTTTTACAAAAGATAATAAATACATACTAATACTTTCAGCTGATGGGAAATCCAGGTTATTGAACGCAAACAGCGGCGATATTTTAATGACAACAGCAGACAGCGCAGCAAGAATTATTTACCTGAAACTCAGTCCCGACAACAAAACGTTTCTGACAATTACAGATGCCCTGGATAACAATCTTATTATACGGGATATCAGAACAGGAAATACTATTAAATCTTTTTCGACAGAAAAAAGTGCTGCTGGTGGAACACATGCATATTTCAGTCCAGATGGAAAATTTGTAATTACCGGAAGAAACCTGGGAAATGCCGTGATTGAGATTTTTGGGATTCGAAACGGCTTGTTACTGAAGAAACTGGTACATCAACATCTATTTGTTTCTGGTGAGCATTCTCCTTTCAGTAAAGATAGCAGGAGGATACTTACAGCTTCAAAAGACAAAACTGTCAATATTGTTGATATAGCATCGGGCAAGCCGATAAGAAGTTTTTACACAGGCTTTGGCCCACTTACCGATAATTTCATGTTTAGTCCGGATTCAAAATATATTATTGGTTATAAAGGAGGTTTAGGAACTTCCGACACATCACTTAAAATATGGAAGTCGGAAGACAACAGTTTGGTATATAGTGCCACAATAAATACCTTGGCAACTTTCAAAAAACCTGTGAAGGTTAGTAAGGATGGAAAACAGTTGCTTATAATAAATGAGCAGGGTGTAGGCATCTTTGATTTTAAAACTGGTCTTTTGCTTCATACATCAGTGCATAAATACCAAGACAAATTAGTACCAGTTGAAATTGCGTTATTGAGTGCCAATAATGAAAAAGTGATAACAGCGGCGATCGATAAAAGAATACTTGTTACAGATTTAAATTCGAAGAATATATTGTTTCGCTTCGGTGACTCAATCATTAAGCCGCCCCATATCTTACGTTTTCAAATTGTTCAATTCAGTGCCGACGAAAAATACCTGGATGTAATCACAGCAGATAATGTTTTAAATATATGGGAACTTAACACCGGTAAACTGCACCGGCAGTATTCGCTTTCCGGGAAATCTGCTTCAATTTCAATAGCTGCTATGAAACCTGATGGAAATGAAATTGCAACGTATTCGGAAGATGGTTATCTGAATGTTTGGGATACAAGAATTGGTCAAATAGTTCAACAAAAAAAAATTCATAATGACAATGTCAGTGTTCTTTCATATAGCGATAATAACAAGTACTTCATTTCCTCTTCGCCTTACGAAACGGCAGCTAAAATATGGGATGCATCCACCTACGCTTTATTGAAAATACTTTTCCATCCTGATCGAGTAACAACCGCCTGTATAAGTCCTGATAACAGGTATTTGGCAACTGGGTGCGCCGATAACCAGATAAGAATATGGGAAATAGATAGTGCGAAACAAGTACTTGTAATCAATGGCGGCGGGTCTTTGTTGTCCGTAGATTTTAGCCCAGATCAAAAATTTATTATGACCACCGCCATGTTTGAAAATAGCAGAAAGATATGGAATACGCAATCCGGAGATTTGGTATGTATCATAGAAAATTCGGTAATGTTTACAAAGAATGTACAGTTTGATCCTGTTCGAAGTAACCGGGTATTAATTGATGATAAATTCCGGTTTGTCATTTGGGATATCAACACCTGTCAGGAAATTACCTCTTTTGAAAACAATATCTATGAGACACAAGCTTATTGGAAATTTAGTGAGGATGGAAAGTATTTTTTTAATTATTCATCGAAGGATAGTATTAATTTATCCGATGCTCTAACAGGACGATTTATTAAAAAAGCTTATTTCCCATTTGGACGAAACGGTATTTATTTTAATAAAGCCGGCACAAAAATTTTCAATTATTCCAATGCAGGCTTGCAAGTGTTTGATACGGCTGATTTTTCTCAAAAGTATATGCTGGTTTCTACCGATAGCGCAGGTTATATTGTCCGATTGCCATCGGGTTATTATCAATGTAACCCCGCTGCCGCTAAACTCCTCCACTATGTCACCAAAGACCTAAAAATAATCACCTTCGAACAACTCGACGTCAAATACAACCGCCCCGATAAAGTACTCGAAGCAATTGGCAATACCGATACAGCATTAATTAAAAGCTATCGCAAAGCCTGGGAAAAAAGAATAAAGAAATTGGGGATTGACACCACTTCATTCAGAGATGGCTACAGTGTACCCGAAGCCGATTTTACAAATAGAGATGCAATTGAGTATGAACAAAAATCAGGCACTTTAAAACTTCTAATAAAAGGCAACGATAGTACTTATAAATTAGATCGTTTCAATGTGTGGGTAAATGAAACTCCCATTTTTGGTCAACGAGGAATTAATATTCGCAAGAGAAATAGAAATGATTTTGATACAACTATTACAATCAAACTTTCTCAAGGGGAAAACAGAATTGAAACTTCCATCACCAATGTAAATGGAACAGAAAGTTACAGGATGCCATTGACGGTAAATTATTCTCCCGCAGTAAAGCAAAAAGAGTCAGTTCGCTTTATCGGTATTGGTATAGATCAGTTTGCAGAGAGCCAGTACAACTTGCAATACAGTGCAAAGGACATTAGAGACTTATCAAAAAAGCTAAAAGAGAAATACAAGGACGATATTATTATTGATACCCTTTTTAATGAGAACGTAACCACCAGCAATGTAAAAGCATTAAAACAAAAACTACTACAAACAACAGAAAACGATAAAGTAATTGTTGCATACTCCGGTCATGGAATGTTGAGTAAAGAATACGATTATTATCTTTCCACTTACTCCGTTAATTTTGAAAAGCCAGAGCAAAATGGTTTGCCGTATGATGAACTGGAAAATTTACTCGATAGTATTCCGGCCAGGAAAAAACTGATGTTGATTGATGCTTGCCATAGCGGGGAAGTAGATAAAGATGATCTTGTTACATTAAGTACAAGCTCTGATTCATTAATAAAAGGATTAAAACCTGTAGCCTACAAGAAGGAAGGAAACTTTGGTTTGAAAAATAGTTTTGAATTAATGCAAAGCCTGTTTGTAAATGTTGGCAAAAGCACTGGCGCAACGATTATCTCTGCAGCAGCAGGAACACAGTTTGCGTTGGAGCGAAATGATTTAAAGAATGGCGTATTTACTTATTCAATATTGGAAGCGATGAATAAATATCCAACCATGAAAATAAGTGAGTTGAAAAAAACGGTTGGTGAAAGAGTAGAGCAATTAACCAAAGGATTACAGAAGCCAACATCAAGAAATGAAACTATTGCGGTGGATTGGAATTTATGGTAATTGTTTTCAAATTAATCTATTATTATTGGGGGCTGTGTACAATATCAGGCCATTATTCTACCACATGAAAAAAATATATTTATACATAGCGGTTCTTTTCTTGTTTTCACCAAGTGGGTTTACACAGGATACAAAGTTGATACTGCCCGCTGCGCAGGGAATTAATATCAGATCGGCCGGTTTTAGTCCGGATGCGAAGTTTTTTGTTACTACCCAGGATAAAACGATAAAATTCTGGGAAGTACTCACGGGCAAGGTTGCTAAAAACATTGAACATAAAACAGATTACGCTATATATAGTCATAACGGCAAGTATATCCTAACTGATAATGGGCAAGTATGGGATGTTGAAAATGGGACAATTATATTTTCAACCGATGAAGATGGTTGCGACTTTAGTAAAGATGATAATTTCTTATTAACGACGAAGGGGAATAAAATAAATATTCATGAAATAAAGACAGGGTTGGTTAACCAATTTGAATTGCCTGGTGCCGGACCTAAAATATGGGCATTTTTTACTCCGGATGGAAAAAATATACTTGCATGGACCAATAGTAAAGTAGAGGTTTGGAATATAAGCCAAAAGAAGCGGGTTGCTTCTTTTAAAGAAAATCACTATGTCAGGTGGGCGTCGTTTAGCCCAGATGGTTTACATATTATTACAAGTACGGTTGACAGTGTACTAAAAATCAGGGATGCCGCTACAGGCAGTTTGCTAAAAGAGTTAAAAGGCCATTCTGGAATTGTTGCTACAGTTTCGTATAGCCCTGATGGATTGAGTATAGTATCTGCCTCATACGATAAAACAATCAAGATATGGGATGCTAAATCCGGGAAAATAAGATTTACGATTCCGGCGCATAGCGATAGAGTTAATTCGGCGTTTTATAGTAGTGATGGCAAATGGATTATTACTTCTTCCTGGGATAAATCGGTTAAAATTTGGGAAAGTGCTACTGGTAAATTATATGGGCACTATATGGGCAGTATTAATCTTATTACTACCGCTATTTACAATGGTAGCGGAGATCAAATGGCGATACTTACTGATAGCAGTATTAAACTATGCAATACTGCTAACATGGAGATTACCAAATCGCTTAATGAAGGTAAAGGCTATCGGCAACAAGTGGAGTTTAGTGCAGATGGAAAATTCCTTATTACAAAAGGCGCAGTATCCTATTCACCACATCTCTGGAATCTATCTTCTGGAAAAATAACAAATGTTATACCCTTTAATGATTGGATTAGTAGTCTAAAATATAGTGCAGATGGAAAATATATTGCAGCCTCTGTCATATCCACCAAGCCAGTTCAAATATGGAATGTGCAAAATAGCACTAAAGCAATGGAACTTAAAACCGCAAAAAGTGCAAACACGGTGGCTTTTGATAAAAATAGTAATGTGTTGTATCTCGCCGGTGAAGAAATTTTTCTGGCTGATATTCAAAATCGCAACTACTTTAAAAAATATACATCAATTAAAGACAGTACAATCCATACACTACAATATAGTACCGATTTTCAATTTATATTTATTGCATCAAAAAACTCCGCAGCAGTTATTGATGCAGCAAGGGATTCTGTCCTTATAGTTTTTGACAATCCATTAGCAAATTATGAAACAGCAACTTTTAGCCAGGATAGGCTTTTAGTAAAGGCTGGCGATTCTCTTGAAATACGCAACACAACAGATGGTACGCTGCTTCATAGAATCGCCTTTAATAATTCAATGCTTTATAAAACGAGTCTTACTCCAGATAAAAAGTTTATAATGAGTGCAGGGGTTGATAATTCTTTAAAGTTTTGGGATGTAAACACTGGGAAACTCGCCTGGTCCTATTTTGTACTGTTCAATACAGATTTTTTTACCTTACTGAATAGCCAATCTGGGGTAGGATATTATTATGGTACAAAGAATGCTGTAAAGGAATTGTCATTTGAAGTAAACGGGATACGTTACCCATTCGAACAGCTCGATGTAAAATATAACCGACCCGACAAAGTACTGGAAGCGATTGGTAGTACTGATACAGCTTTAATCAAAAGTTATCGAAGGGCATGGGAAAAAAGAATAAAAAAGCTGGGTATTGATACAACGGCTTTTAGCGAAAGCTATAGTGTATTGGAAGCAGACTTTGCTAATAGAGAGACCATACAGTATGAACAAAAAGGCAACAGGTTAAAATTGCATATCAAAGGATTTGATAGTACGTATAAACTAGATCGTTTTAATGTTTGGTTAAACGAAGTTCCTGTGTTTGGTCAACGGGGAATAAGCATCCGGAAGAATAATAAACATAGTATTGATACAATCATTACAGTTAAGTTATCTGAAGGCAAAAATCAATTAGAAACTTCAATTACTGATGTAAATGGAACAGAGAGCTACCGGTTACCATTACGAGTGAACTATAAACCAGCTGTTAAACCGAAAGACAAAATTTATTTTATTGGCATCGGCATTGACCAGTTTGCAGACAACCAATACAACCTGCAATACAGTGCCAAAGACATTAGAGATCTGTCTAAAAAGCTAAAAGAAAAATATGGTAATAATATTATTATAGATACATTGTTCAACGAGAATGTTACTGTAAGAAAAGTAAAAGCGTTTAAAAAAAAGCTGCAACAAACTACTGAGAACGATAAAGTAATTGTTGCCTACTCCGGCCATGGTTTGTTGAGTAAGGAATACGATTATTATCTTTCTACTTACTCAGTCAATTTTGAAAACCCAGAACAAAATGGCTTGCCTTACGATGAGCTGGAGAATTTATTAGACAGTATTCCTGCCAGAAAAAAATTAATGTTGATTGATGCCTGCCACAGTGGTGAAGTAGATAAAGACGATTTGGTAACATTAAATGCAAGCTCCGACTCATTAATTAAAGGATTAAAACCTGTTGCCTATAAAAAGGAAGGTAATCTCGGGTTAAAGAACAGTTTTGAACTCATGCAAAGCCTGTTTGTAAATGTAGGTAAGAGCACAGGCACCACTATTATTTCAGCAGCAGCCGGAACACAATTTGCCTTGGAGAGAAATGATTTAAAGAACGGCGTATTTACTTATTCAATTCTGGAAGCTATGAATAAATATCCTACCATGAGAATAAGTGAGTTGAAGAAAACGGTTGGAGAAAGAGTGGAACAGCTAACTAAAGGTCTGCAGAAACCAACATCAAGGAGCGAGACAATTGCGGTGGATTGGAATTTGTGGTAATGCCTGCTTATTAAAAAACCCAACTCGCAATTAGCATAGAAGCTATTCCAATCGCTAATCCTCCATAAACTTCTTGCTGTGTATGATCTGAAACGATAAACCTCGCTGTACAAACTAAGCCAGTAACAAGTAAAGCAGCAGACAACCATATGCCAAAATTCAAATCTTGTGAAATGGCCATTAATATAAAAAGAGTAACCATTACTCCAACGGCAATGCTATGAAGGCTGATCTTCATTTTTATATTTGCCATCAATGCCATCCAGGATGCAATAAATGTGGCTAACGCTAATTGTACAGCTTCTGTTGGAATAGGTAATGCATCTTCCATTTTATTACTATTCCACCAGATATAAGTGATCCAGAAATACCATACGCCACAAGCAATCAGTGGAATGATACGATCTTTTTTTGTATGGAGATGAATAGAATCAATAAATGCCAGCCCTTTTAAAAGAAGTACAGTTATCAAAGGAAAAAATGTGAACATTAATGCGGCCATCATAACTATCCTGGTTTTATTCCATTCGCCCAGCGCAGTAAAAAGATAGGGATGGACATAAGCCATGAAAATCACCATATAGAGCGGAACAAAAACAGGATGAAATAAATAGGAAATAAATTTCGCAACAAACTTTAACATAGCTGGTTGAGGTGAAAATAATGGACTTCTCATTTCTTGCAACTCATTGCTCTCATTTCTCATCATGGGTGTGTTCATAAAAACCGCTGTTTCTGCAAAGTAAAGGAATCTCTTAAAAGAAGCGGTTTTTGTATATTTAGGTAATTAATACTAAAACCCCCTGGGTTTCCTATAAGGCAGTTTGAAATTATTCACTTAAAAAAATTGCATGAAGAAACTATTAATTGTCACCCTACTCCTTTTTACATTTCAACAGGGTTTTTCTCAGAAAATTGACAAGGCTAAAATGCAGGCTATGTATGATGCCATTAAGGCTGCGGGAATCAGGCATCCAGATTTTGTAATGGCTCAATGTATGCAGGAGACAGGAAACCTTAACTGCAAAAAATGCTGTCTCCGGTATCATAATCTTTTTGGATTTTATGTAAAAGGAAATAAGTGTAAGAAATTTGAGTCAGACGAGGAATGTATTGAGTATTATAAAAAATGGCAGGATAAGCGATACGATAACTGGCGAAAGAAATATCCTAAAGCCGATTATTACCATTTTTTAAAATATGTGAAGTATGCAACGGGAGATAAATACACAGCAGAATTGAAACCTAAAGTGGCCTGGGTAAAAAAGAACCTTAGTTTATAGTTTATTATTTTTCGTTTATAGTTGTTGCAATCGCCAAAAATTGTACTACTTGTGGAACTTCTGCTCTTTAAATAGCAACAACGAATAGACTATAAAGCCATAAACTGTTACGGTTTCGCCTTAGGACTGCCGGGATTCAATAATCCTTTTATATTACTGATATGAAAAGGAGTATGTGCAGCGAAGATATTATTAAGAAAAAGTAATTCATTGATCCCTTCTGCTTTTAGCATAGCAACAAAATCCCCACTATAATAGCGGGAGTCAACAACGATCACCTTCTCGTAATTATTGATAAGGAAAGGAGCAAAGGCATTGCCATAGGATTCTTTAACCAGGGCGATCTTTCTCCCATTTTTTAATTGTGTTTCTATTTTACAAACAGGCAGGTCGCCTTGCAGGAAAACAGAATAGCTGTTAGCACCACTTACCTGCTCGGCGTACATTTTTGATTTAGCCCAATAGCCAATGGACTTGCTGCTACCAATATAAAAATTGATTGAATCGGGAAAGAGATAATACCTTACCGAGTCCGGGTTGTTTTTTAATACAACAGATCTTGTAAGGCGGTGAAATAAACCAAGAAATCCCGGTTTTACTTTTGATGGAATACTATCTAAAGAAGCTGGCGTAAGCGCAGCCGCATTACAAAAACTGCGATAGGCATAATAAGCACCAAGACTTGTCCAATGGTGATCTGTATTGAAATAAATGTATTCTGTACGATGTTTTCTTATTTCATCCGTTGGATTTATTTTAATAACCTCAGGGTCTTCAGCAGCAAAAACTGCATTGATGGCAATTTTGGCCGGTGTAATAAGCTTTTTATATTTTTCTGTTACTTCAAATTCAAAACCATTAGGTATAATGAGGTTATAAATTGTAAGCCCTGGTATTTTTAACCGATTATATGTATTAATAACCGATGCATATTGCCTGCCATTCCCACCGCCGCCACTAAATAATTCGAAGCCCCGGTTTTTAAAAATAAAAACGGCTCCTTTCTTTACTCCTACTTGCCCATCATCAGGTAATACTTCCGGTATTGGAGAAGGTGGCAGTATTATTTTTTGTACGGTAGATGCCGTATCTGTTCCGGCGGGTTGTTTTTTAGTTTTGCCTGAATTACAAGCGGACAGCGAAATAAAAAAAAATAAAACTATATGGCTGTGCCGCACCATTATTTTTTTAATCCTTTTATTTTATTAATATGAAACGGCGTATGCGCAGCAAAAATATTATTGATAAATAGCAACTCATTAATGCCTTCTGCTTTTAGCATTGCAATAAAATCGCCGGTATAATATCGTTGATCAACCACAATTACCTTTTCATAGTTATTAATAAGAAATGGTGCAAAGGCATTACCATAAGATTCTTTTACAACGGCAATTTTCCTTCCGTTCTTATATTGCGTTTCCATTTTTACCACCGGTAGGTCGCCTTGCAGAAAAACAGAATAACTATTAGGGCCGCTGGCGCCTTCGCCATACATTTTTGATTTATTCCAATAGCCAATTTTATTGCTGGCACCCACGTAAAAATTCACCGAATCTTTGAACAGGTAGTAACGAACGGAATCAGGATTCTCTTTTAACTTGGGATCTCTTGTTAACCGGTATAAAGAACCCAGGAAAGAATTTTTAGTTTTGGATGGTACTGTATCTAACGAAACAGGAGTAAGGCCGGCCGTATAACAAAATGCCCGGTAAGCATAATAAGCACCAAGGCTGGTCCAGTGATGGTCGGTATTAAAATAAATATATTCACCACGATGTTTTCTTAATTCATCAATGGCCCATACTTTTTTAATGTTAGAGTCCAATGTATTATAAACACTTTCAATAGCGGGGCGATTGGGCTTTTGCAGCTTCGCATACTTCTCGGTAATTTCAAATTCTAATGCAACCGGTATAATTAAATTATAAACTTGAATACCGGGGCTTAACAAACGATTATATTCATTGATAACATTTGCATACGATTTTCCCATGGCCGGACCACCGCCAAACATTTCAAAAGCCCTGTTTTTAAATACAAATAATTTCTTTTTTACTTCGCCGGTCGCACCATCATCTGGCAGTGGACCGGTTTGTCCTGTTTCATCTTTTGTAGTATCCGTTTTTTCATTTGCTTCCGCATCATTTTCGGGATCGTATATTTTTATTTCGCTGCTGCTAAAGCCTATATTATTTTTGAATCTGTCAGAAAAACTGATCCATTTATCTCTTAGGGGAAAGTTGTCAGCATAAAACTCTTCAATCTGTTTAAAATACTTGCCACTCCAAAATAAACTGTCGGAATATTTTGGCATAGCGGCTAGTTTTCTATTTTCCATTACCGAAACAGAATCCTTCTTCATGGCTAAAGAAGCTACAGCACCCAATAAAAGCAAGCAGCAAAAAACAACCACATTAACGGTGTGTGTCTTTTTTGTAGCAGGAGAAATGTTTTCTATATTATTACTTGAGTCCATTTTATAAACGCATTAAAACCTGAAATAAATAAAAGGGTTATAGCTTTTCCCCACTAATTGTGCCACACAAATAAAAAGTAATACAACATTGAACCCTATAACCGCCGTATTATAAAAATTAACACGGCCTGTTTTTTTATCTATCCAATTTTTTACAGTATGATAAACGGGCATACAAAGGACAATGGCCAAAATAAGCCAGAAAAAATGAGTGCTGAGTGTATTAATTACTTCCGTGTTTCCATTAGCACCTGCCTGGAATGAAAATAATTTTTGTATATATGCAATCAGCATATCTGTGTCAGTAAAATAAAAAATTACCCAGCCCGGAATGATGATGGCTAATGCATATATATGGGCTATAAAAGCCGGTGCTTTTTCAAGCAGCTTTAATAAGAAAGCCCTTTCTAATGCTATAAAAAGGAAAAAGTAAAGTCCCCAGAAAATAAAATTCCAACTGGGGCCATGCCACATGCCGGTTAAAAACCAAACGATGAATAAGTTGAGATATACTCTTTTTTTATTGCCACCAAGCGGTATGTACACATAGTCACGGAATATACTTCCCAGCGAAATATGCCATCGTCGCCAGAACTCTCCAATAGATTTTGAAATATATGGGTAATTAAAATTTTCCCGAAAATGGAAGCCGAACATCCGGCCCAGGCCGATAGCCATATCAGAATAGCCAGAAAAGTCAAAATAAATTTGAATAGCAAACATGGTTAAGCCTACCCAAGCCTCCAGGCTGGAAAGTGAGGCTACATCTGTTAGTGATATAATATTGGTTTGATCGCCCATGTACTTGGCAACTATCTGCGCAGCAATATTGGCAATTACTACTTTCTTAAATAAACCAATGCAAAATCTTGATACACCCAGGCTGAAATCGGTTAAGTTTTCTTTACGACCATAAATTTCCTTTTCTACATGGGCATAACGAATAATGGGGCCGGCCACCAGCGAGGAGAACAGCGATACATACATTAAAAAATTGGGGAAATTTCGTTGGGCTTTTATATCACCCCGATACACATCTACCACATAAGAAATAGTATGGAATGTATAAAATGAGATGCCTAATGGCAATGCATAGCCGGGTGCTGTAAATGATGTTCCGAGCAATGCATTTACCTGGTCTACTATAAATCGGTCGTACTTAAATGTGGCCAGTAATGCCAGATTGAATAGTACAGTAACGGTTACCCCAATTTTTGCCCACTTGGTGCCCCGGTGTTTATCTATAAATATAGAATTGCCCCAGTCGAAAAGTGAGGAAAGGATGAGCAGAGATATCCATATTGGCTCCCCCCAACCATAAAAGGCAAGTGAAAAAACGATAAGTACCCAATTTCTCCACTTTGGATTTTTGGTGGTGTAATAAAGCAATAAACACAACGGAAGAAAAATGAAAAGAAAAATCAGGCTCGCAAATACCATAGAAACGGGGTTACTGTATTTAGCTGACTAAAGTAATCATTTGCTTATTTATTCAGAATGAATAGCTGTTTTTTTTAAAAAAATACCCGCATTACGGTATGTGTGTAGCAGTATTTAAGAGCCTATACGTACCTTCATCTTTTAAAATTCTTTTCTCATGCAATTAACGGCTAAACTTATTCAATTATTACCCTTGCAAACCGGTGCCGGAAAAAACGGTGCCTGGAAAAAGCAAGATATTATTGTGGAAACAGAAGGTACTTACCCCAAAAAAATTTGTATTTCTATCTGGGGCGATAAAATAAACGAGGCCCTGCTAAAAGTTGGTTCGCAACTGTCTATCTCTTTCGATGTAGAAAGCAGGGAATATAACGGTCGCTGGTACACTGATGTAAAAGCATGGAAAATTGAACCAGCAGGATCGGCCAATAGTGGGGGGGCAGAAGGACCAATTGACCAGCCCTACTTTGAAGAAGGACAAATGGAGAATAAAGATGATTTGCCCTTTTAATAGCTAAAATTTATAACTCTTTTCTAAGCCTTGCCACCGGAATATTAAGCTGTTCCCTGTATTTTGCCACGGTTCTGCGGGCAATATTATATCCTTTTTCCTGTAATAATTCAGTAAGACGTTCATCGCTCAGTGGCCTTTTTTTATCTTCTCCCTCTATCATGTCGCTTAGGATCTTTTTCACCTCCCTGGTTGATACTTCTTCGCCACTATCGGTACTTAATGATTCGCTAAAGAAAAACTTTAGACGATAAGTTCCAAATTCCGTTTGCACAAATTTGCTGTTAGCTACACGACTAACAGTTGAAATATCCAGGTTGGTTTTCTCCGCAATATCTTTTAAAATCATTGGCTTCAATTCTGTCTCATCACCCGTTAAAAAGAAATTATACTGGTGCTCCATGATCGCATTCATGGTGCTAAGCAATGTATGCTGCCGTTGCTTAATGGCATCAATAAACCATTTAGCCGCATCAATTTTTTGTTTGATGAATATTACCGCTTCTTTTTGACGTTTATCTTTCTTAGCACCCCGGTCGTATTCTTTCAGCATATCCCGGTATCCTTCGCTGATGCGCAACTCAGGTGCATTGCGACTATTCAATGTTAATTCAAGCTTACTGGCATTATTAAAAATAAAGAAGTCGGGTACTACAAAGCTTTCTGCTTTGCTTATCTCTCCTACATTCCCACCCGGCTTCGGACTAAGGCGAACAATTTGTTGCATTACTTCACGCAACTGGTCGTCATCAAGATTTAATCCACGTTGAATTTTTTCATAGTGCTTTTTGGTAAACTCATCAAAGTATTTTGTGATGGCTTTAATAGCGGTATCAACAGGTTTGCCTTCGTCTTTTTGTTTTTGTAATTGTATCAATAAACACTCCTGCAAATCTCTGGCAGCTACACCTGGCGGGTCAAATTGCTGAATACGTTTGATGATTGTTTCTACTTCTGCTTCATCGGTAATTATGTTCTGGCGAAAAGCAAGATCATCCACTATGGCAGATGTTTCTCTGCGCAGGTATCCATCTTCATCTATACTGCCTACTATTTGCTCAGCAATAGCCTGTTCTTTTTCATCCAGTTTAAGCAGACCAAGCTGGTCCAGCAACAGTTCATAAAAACTGGTTTCTGTTTTAAAGGGTAGTTGTCGCCCTTCATCTTCTTCAGGATAGTTATCATCACGGAGCTTGTAATCGCCTACCTCATCATCACCATCAGATACATATTCGCTTACATCAATATTCTCATATTCATCTTCACTGCCATCTTTTTCTTCATATTCTTCTTCGGGAGTTTCGAACTCATCTTTCAGTTCGTCAGCACCATCGTCATGGGTATCTTCATCCAGTTCCAAAGCAGGATTTTCTTCCATCTCTTCTTTAATCCGAATTTCCAAACTGGCCGTAGGTACTTGGAGCAACTTCATTAATTGAATTTGCTGGGGCGATAATTTCTGCAGCATTCGCTGCTGTAAACTTTGGCTAAGGGCCATGGTTCGTTTAAGGGTTTTAGTGGTTGGATTTTTTTTCAAAAATCCGGCCAATCATCAAAAATAATGCCGTAAATTTAATTACAAAATAAGGAAAGATGTTGGAACGAGTATATAGTTTTCTTGTTGTGTTGCTGTTAATGTTTTCAGGGGAAATTTTTTCCCAAAAAGGGAATGAAAATGAGTCGATAAAACTTGATATAAAATGTATTGATTCTTTAAAAGGATGTTGGTCAAACTCTAAGTATCAACGATTATTTTTATTATATCAAAAAAAATGTGTCGATTCTACATCGTCTAAACAATCGATGCCTTATTTGTTGAAACTCTTTCCCGCATCGTTTTATTCCTCAAATCTTGGCTTTATTTGTAAAAAGGAATGGCAACTGGAAAAACTCACTACGGTTCCTTTTCGTTTTCGGCTTGGTTCGCTGGACTATGTAAACTATTTGGAGCAAAAACCGAATGCGATAAAGCCTCTTCAATAGCTATGAATTTATAACAGATGATGAAGTGGATTTTTTCACCAGCAAAAATCCGATGATCCCTGCCACTAAGGATGATAACAGTATTGCAATCTTAGAATGTTGAATCACTTCTGCATCAGTAAAGGCCAGTAGCGTAATAAATATTGACATGGTAAACCCAATACCAGCTAATACACCGGCACCAGACAATTGTAACCAGTTCACCTCTTCTGGTAATTTGGCCAGTTTTAATTTAACTGCAATAATGCATAACAATAAAATACCTAGTGGCTTTCCAATTAAAAGACCAGCAATAATACCCAGGCTATTATTGGTTGTCAAATTATCTACCAGGTTGCTGTTGAAAATAATACCGGTATTTGCAAAAGCAAATATTGGAACAATAATAAAAGCTACTGGCTTGTGGAGCCAATGTTGTAAAAGATAGGAGGCAGATTTTTCTTTTCCATCTCCGAACGGAATTGCAAAAGCCAAAAGCACACCGGTAATGGTGGCATGTACACCCGACTGCAACATGCAATACCACATGATGATACCTCCCAAAATATACCAAATCAAGGTATGTACTTTTAGCCGGTTCAACACCAGTAACACAGCAAATATTCCTAGTGCAATAAATAAATAAGTCGTTTGTAATTCACTGGTATAAAAAATGGCAATAATCATTATTGCACCCAAATCATCAATAATGGCCAATGCAGTTAAAAAAACTTTCAACGCTAAAGGAACTCGTTTGCCGGCTAATGATAAAACACCCAATGCAAAAGCTATATCTGTAGCCATGGGAATACCAAAGCCACTTTGTGTAGCAGTGCCTGCATTAAAAACAAAGTGAAATAATGCAGGAATGGCCATGCCGCCAAGGGCAGCAATAATTGGAAGCGAAGCATTTTTTATACTGGATAATTCGCCTGCATACAATTCTCTTTCTATTTCCAGGCCCACTAATAAAAAGAAGATGGTCATCAGGCCATCATTGATCCAATGTTCAATACTTAAGTTGATATTGAAACTGCCAATGGAAAATCCTAATTTCTGATGCCAGAAATCAAGATAACTTTCGCCGATAAAAAAATTGGCTAACAGCAAGCTAAACGCAGTGCTTATAATAAGTATAATGCCGGAACTCTTCTCGCTATTAAAAAATTCGCTGAATAGTTTTGTAGGATTCATGCTGTTGATAATTACTGAATGTACAAAACTAACCTATACAGCTGTTTTAAATTATTATAATAGCATTAATAGAATAAATCCATACTACTTAAGAATAAACTAGCCGGTTATTTTCTCTGCGTTTAATACTTTCTTAATTACAGCAACCATTTTCTCACCTTTTTCTTTGATCTGATCTTCTGTCCACAGCAGGCTGATAGAAGTAGAGATGCAGCGACTCATAATAGCGTCACTGGCAGAAAAATCCTTTGTTGCATGCTGTATTACCTGTGCTTTTAGATCTGGATGCAATGCATTTAAGGTAGTAGAGTTTTTAAGATGATCCCATTTGCGGATATAGTGCCAGTTATTATCGAACCAATAAAAATTACCGGCTAAAATTCCTTGTGCTTTCATTTCAGCAACTACTGCTTTCGTAATTTCTGCAGTAGGTAAAAACCAGCTTATAAAACTTCCACTATCACCGGCAGGGTCGGGAACACGTCGGAATGTTACTTCAGGTAGTACGGCCAGTATATTTTTTAGAAGAGCATTATTCTTTTTCTGAATAGTCAAAAACTCTTCTAATCTTTTTATTTGTGCCAGGCCTACAGCTGCATGTAATTCTGAAATGCGATAATTGTAACCAATAAATGGGTGTAAGTCTGCTCCCCTGTCTACTCCTTTATGATCATGTCCATGATCGGTGTAGCCATCACTTTTAATATAGAGGTCTTCATTATTCGTCATTACTACACCGCCTTCGGCACAGGTCATTGTTTTTACAAAATCAAATGAAAATGTTCCTGCATCTCCAATAGTACCAAGATGTTTCCCTTTATAGGTAGCACCGATACTCTGGCAGGCATCTTCTAGTAAAAAAAGATCATGTTCGTTACAAATGGCTAATAATTCATCCATGTCTGCCATGCTGCCACACATATGTACGGGCATCACAGCTTTTGTTTGGGGAGTGATCGCATTTCTTACGGCATCGGGACTTAATGTAAGTGTATCGTCAACATCAACCAGTACCGGCACAGCACCAACACTCAATATTGCTTCAAAAGAAGCTACGAACGTAAAAGAAGGAGTAATAACTTCATCGCCATAACCAATGCCTAAAGCACTCATGGCTGTAGTTAATGCAGCTGTACCACTGGAAGTAAGTTGCGCATACTTGCTGCCGAATGTTTTGCAGATAGCATCTTCCAGCTCTTTGCTTTTCCAAATCCCTTTTCTTGGTGTATCAAAACCATAGCGCATCAGGATGCCGGTTTCCAGTACATCATTTACTTCTTTTCGTTCTTTATCACTCCAGAGTTCGTAGCCGGGCATGTGGGTATATTTAAGAATTAGAAATTGGTTGCGGGTTTTGAGTTCCCGCAAGTTTCGCAAAGGTAAAACATGATAATGAAAGAAAAATTAAGAAGCATTTAAGTAATAATCGGGTAGTTGTTCTGAACCATTACTGTAATTTGTAAGACAAATAATTTTATGAAAAAAATATTAATGGCCGTTTTGCTTTGCCTGCCTTTTTTAGCAAAGTCACAAACAAAATTCGGCATAAGAGCAGGTCTGAATTTAGCATCTATTAAGTTTTATAGTTTTGATCCTGAAAAAAAGCTTTTACCCCGGATAAATATTGGTACTGTAATCGAAATTCCGTTTGATGAAAACTGGTTATTGCTAACCGGTCCCCACTATGCAGGAAAAGGGGTTATTCATACAAGAAGCTTTATGACAGGCAGAATTGACTCTGTAACTATTGGCTTAAACTATATTGAGCTGCCTATTCATTTCGGGTATAAATTTTCTGAAGAAAATGAAAAGAGGCTGTCTATTGCAGGTGGTCCATATATCTCTTATGGTTTCAATGGTCAAATAAAAATAAGAAACAGCACAAATCCGCCAACTACACATTTGCATAAAAAAGAGACAGATCAATACAAAAGGTTAGACATGGGATTTAGCTTTTCATCTCATTACGAAATAAATAGCCGGTACGGTTTACGAGTAGATTTTTCAAAAAGCCTGTTGAATATTGCAAGAGCGAATAAACAGAAAAATATAATATTGGGGTTTTCACTTTTCTGGTATATGAAAAGCCAAACAGAAACCGAGGAATAGCTAGTTGGTTTTATGGCTTATAAAAACTCCATTTCTTTTCTCCCGGTTGCACCAGTATGGCAATCTCACTCAGGTCGCTTTCATTATTGTTTTTACCTACTGCAGTTATTACATAACGATACGAGAAATGTTTGGAAGACAATACTTCTTTAAACTCAAAGCCAGCTGGTAGTGTAACAAAACGGGAAATATATTTTGGGACGTTCCCAAACGTTTCACTGTGCGAATCCGTAGCGTATTGATACACTACATAGTATTTTATTTCTATCCGGTTTCTTGGGTCTGGTTTTACAATTAATTGTATCACCGAATCCTGCGTAATAGTTCTTTCTACAATGGGCGGCCATGGCTTTTCATTGTCTATCCAGCGCATAGGAGGTAAAAGAGCCGGATACCTGTAATAATTATCTTTTAAACTATCATTCCAGCCATTTGGATTTTTATCAAACAAGCGGCTGCTGTAATAAATACTTCCCTGTACATTCGGATAACGTCGTAATTGCTTTATTTGATTAGGAAGTTCATTAGGATTATTCCACCCCGCTTCTTTTTCTTCTACTTTATATATTCCATGACTAATGTAGATGTGCTTACCAAAACTGTTACGGCTCCACCAGTCCACCATTTTTGCATAATCGACTTTAGAATGGCCAATCGTAAAATAAAGTTGCGGAGTTACATAATCAATCCAACCTTTTTTCAACCACAATAAAATATCCGCATACAGATCATCATAGTTGGTTTGGCCAGCACGGGTATCGCTTCCTCTTACGGGGTCTTTATCTTTATTACGCCATACACTAAATGGAGAAATACCGAAACGAACCAGCTTCTTTTCCTGCTTGATAGCAATGCTAATTGCTTGTATAATAGAATCCGTATTACTTCTGCGCCAATCGTCTTTACTTAGCTTACTTCCAGATCTTGCATACGAAGCTGCATCAGGAAATTCTTTTCCGGGTATGCGGTAAGGGTAGAAGTAGTCATCCATATGTATTGCATCTACATCATATCGCTTTACAATGTCACGAACAACATCTACCACAAATTTTTGTGCTTCTTTATTTCCCGGATCAAAATATTTTTTATCGCCATAGTTTAAAAACCATTCAGGATGAATGCGGCTGATGTGATTAGCGGCAACTGAAGAACTGCCAAGATTATGAACAGCTCGGTATGGATTTAACCAGGCATGAAATTCCATTCCTCTTTTATGCGTTTCTTCTATCATGAATTGCAATGGATCGTAGTACGGAGAAGGTGGCTGACCTTGTACACCTGTAAGCCATTGGCTCCAGGGCTCATATGTGGATGGATAAAATGCATCTGCGGCAGGGCGGATCTGAACGATCATTGCATTCATTCCATTTTTCTGATGCATATCCAGCAAACGGATATAATCAGCTTTTTGACTTTCAGGATTTGTGTCGCCTGATTTAGGCCAGTCAATATTATTAACACTGGCTACCCATACACCACGGAATTCGTACTTGGGCTGGGCTTGTAAAAATAAAATAGAGGCAAGGGCGGATAGCATTAACCAAAACCGTTTCATGTTTTCAAATTAGTATGAATAATCAGAACGGTAAAAATACGTCATTCACCCGCATCACGGATTTTATCGAGCAAATTGCTGAGAATATTAGCATCATTTTCTGAAAGATTGCCCATTACCCCATCTATCTCATCTTGCCGGGCATCTAATCGTTCCAGCATTTTTTTGCCCTTATCTGTAATAATTACATCCACCAGGCGACGGTCTTTTTTGCAGGTAATTTTTTTTACTAAACCTTTAGCGATAAGGCGATCAACAATACGGCTGGTGTCACTCATTTTTTCCAGCATTCTTTCTCTTATTTGCAAGGTAG
>CAZXMP010000045.1:0-25241 GCA_964641575.1 uncultured Chitinophaga sp.
TTAATTTCTGCATTTGTATCATTAACACTTACACCAGTATTGAATGTAAAGCTTTCGAAGAAAAATCCACACAAGCACTCCTGGTTCTATAATAAGACAGAGCCGTTTTTTAGAGGGATGGAAAATGGATACCAATCATCTTTGAGAAAAATTATGAAAATAAGATGGATGGCATTTGTTATTGTAGCTATCTGTATTGTTGGAGGAATTTTTGTTTTCAAACAATTAAAATCTGAATTGGCTCCCATCGAAGATCGCAGCCAGTTTCGTTTAAGCCTCACTGCACCAGAAGGTACATCGTTTGATGCGATGGATGCTTATGTAAACAGATTGAATACTTTTATGCTGGATTCTGTGCCGGAAAGAGATGTGGTGTTGAGTGTTACCTCCCCAGGTTTTAGTGGTACCGGCAATGCCAATACAGGCTTTGTAAGAGTTACTTTGGTACCGCCAACAGAAAGAGACCGGTCCCAAAAAGAAATTGTGGCGATGGTAAATAAGAACATGTCGAAGTTTAATGAAGGCCGTGCCTCTGTTATTGAAGAACAAACTATTGCTGTAAACCGCCGTGGTGGTCAGCCGGTATCGTTCGTTATTCAAAATAATAATTTTGAAAAGTTAACAGCTATACTTCCTAAAATATTAGAGGAAGCAAGACAAAGTAAAGTGCTGTCAAATCCTGACATTGACCTTAAGTTCAACAAACCAGAATTAAGAGTGGAGATTGACAGGTTGAAAGCGGCACAGTTAGGTGTGAGTGTAGAAGATATTTCTCAAACATTACAATTAGCCTATAGTAATCGCCGCTTAGGATATTTCACCCGGGAAGGAAAACAGTATTCTGTATTAGGTCAGGTTGCTCGTAATGACAGAGATGATCCCAATGATCTAAAAATATTATTTGTCCGCAACAGCCGGGGTGAATTAATAAGTTTGGATAACCTTGTTACGGTAACAGAATCAAACACACCACCCGCTATTTATCACTTTAACCGTTATAAATCGGCTACCATTTCTGCGGGCTTACAACCAGGCTTTACCATTGGCGATGGAATAGAAGAAATGGAAAAGATAACGGATAAAATGCTGGATGAAACTTTTGCCACTTCTTTATCAGGTTCCTCCAGAGATTTTAAAGAAAGCGGTGGCAATATTTTCTTTGCATTGATATTGGCCTTTGCGTTAATATTCCTGATTCTCGCTGCGCAATTTGAAAGTTTTATTGACCCGTTCATTATAATGACAACCATTTTGCTGGCTATACCCGGTGCCTTTTTATGTTTATGGATTTTCGGTCAAACATGGAATATTTTTTCACAGATTGGTGTTATCATGTTGATCGGTTTGGTAACCAAGAATGGTATCCTGATTGTGGAATTTGCCAATCAAAACCAGGAAAATGGAATGAAAAAAGTGGAAGCGGCTATTTTTTCTGCAACACAGCGATTACGTCCGATATTGATGACAAGCCTTGCTATGTCGCTAGGCGCATTGCCATTGGCATTATCATTAGGCGCATCATCTACCAGCCGTATTCCGCTGGGTATAGTATTAGTGGGTGGAATTATGTTCTCACTGGTGCTAACATTGTATGTAATACCAGCTATGTATTCATTCTTATCTACCAAGAAAAAGAAAAGCGAAATTGACAAATACACAAACCCATCATCACAACAACAAGAAACTGTAGCCCATCAAGCTTAAATACGGATGATTATGACGACTAAAAGAATTTTGTTAGCCTTATCACTCTTAATCACTCTTTCTTCTTCTGCACAGCGAATGCTTACTTTAGAAGAGGCCATTGCTACTGCATTAAAACATAACTACGATATTCAATTATCAAAAAACGATTCTGCAATAGCCGCATTGGATTACTCCTATCGTAACGCCGCTTTTTTGCCCCGCTTAAATGCAACAGCTGGTACAACCTGGAACAATAATGACCAGCGGCAAACACTGGCCGATGGTTCAAAGAGAGAACAAAACGGAATAAAATCTAATAATATTAATGCGGCCCTCAACCTAAACTGGACATTGTTTGATGGATTGAAAATGTTTTTTACAAGAGACAAGGCAGAAGAGCTAATAAAACTTGGAGAGCTGGGAATAAAAAATCAGATAATTAATACTGTTGCCCTTGTTATCAACACTTACTATGATATTGTAAGACAGAAGCAACAATTAAAAGCAACTGAAGAACAGATGTCACTCAGCCTTGAAAGAGTTAAAGTAGCACAATATAAATTAGACATTGGGGCAGGTGCAAAGCCCGATGTGTTACAGAGTAAAGTGGATAACAATGCACAAAAAGCTTTTCAACTGGACCAGCAGGCTACCATTGCTCAATTGAAAGAACAATTGAACCAGGCGATGAATATCAGAGATGCTGCACCATATGATGTGGCGGATTCTATTCCATTGAATATGAACTTAGCTCTGGGAGATATTCAAAACAGCATTGTGTTGACGAACCCAACTATTCAAATTCTAAAGAAAAATATTGACATAGCCGGGCTTACTTTAAAAGAAAGAAAAGCAGAAAGATGGCCAACTGTTTCGTTTAACTCAGTATATAATTTTACCCGTACTAATAACCAGACGGTTATAAATCCCTTTTCTCCCCTCTTTAATCAGAGTAAAGGTTTGAACTATGGGGTAACAGCCTCTATTCCGATACTCAATAACTTCAATGCAAAACGCCTTGTTCGCCAGGCAGCACTGGACATACAATATCAACAATTAGTATTGGAGAGCCAGGAAACTCAATTGAATCTCGCAGTGATCAATGCATTTCTGGAATACGAGCAACAGAAAAAAGCATTAGCGTTGGAAGAAGAAAATATTTTATTGGCAAAAGAAAATGTGAGCATCGTATTTCAGGTATACCGGCTTAACTCTACTACACTTATTCAACTGAAAGAAGCTGAAAAGAGCTTGCAGGATGCGCAGACAAGATTGATTACTGCCCGCTATAATACTAAATTGGCGGAAACGGAATTGTTGCGCTTGAAAGGCGATTTAGTTAAATAAGTTTGTAATTGCTAGTTTGCTGTTTGTAGTTATTTTTGACAAAAGGAACTAAATGACTCCACAAGTAGGAATTATAATGGGAAGCGACAGCGACCTGAATGTAATGCAAGCTGCATCGGATATTTTAAAACAGTTTGACATTCCGCATGAAGTAACAGTTGTATCGGCACATCGTACTCCACACCGCATGATAGAATATGCACAAACAGCAAAAGGCAGAGGACTAAAAGTAATTATTGCCGGAGCAGGCGGTGCTGCACATTTACCGGGCATGGTGGCTTCTGTTACAGTATTGCCTGTTATTGGCGTTCCAATAAAATCTTCCAACTCAATTGACGGATGGGATTCGGTTCTTTCCATATTACAAATGCCAAATGGTGTACCTGTTGGAACTGTAGCATTAAATGCTGCAAAAAATGCAGGAATATTAGCAGCAGAAATTCTTGGCACGGCCGATGAATCCGTTTCCCAAAAAGTAGCTGATTATAAAAATTCCCTGAACAACGAAGTGATAGAAAAAGTAGAAAAAATGAAAAGAGAAGGTTGGGAAAATAAGTTTGATTAACAATGATAAAGTCTCGCAACCTTTTTCTATTGTCACTTATTTTTACTTTCTCCTGTAAGAATGATAATACAATATTACAGGAAGTAAAGATTCTACCCCACTACCCTTCTGCCTCAGGCGTAGAATATACTAACAAACAATTCTATATTATAGGTGATGATGCGAATAATTTATTAATACTTGATAGTAATCTTAATTCGATCGATTCATTATCACTCTACACTTTTGCAGAAAAAAGAATTCCAAAAAAAGTTAAGGCTGACCTGGAATCCATATTAATTACACCAAAAAACAAATTGCTATTGCTCGGTTCCGGCTCTTTATCTCCTTATCGACATATCGCATGGTTGTTCGATCCGGTTACAAAACAAAAAGACAGTATTCGCCTGGATACATTTTATCAGCGTTTGCATTTATATGGTTTGAAAGAAATAAATATTGAAGGGGCCTGTGCTATTCCTGGCTCTATCATACTTTCCAACAGGGGCAGTAAAGGTTTTCCAAAAAATCATCTTGTGTTTACTGATAATTCGTTCTGGGAAAAACAAAAAAACGCAGTTGTTACCAGCATGCTGGTTGGTTCAAATACAGACAGTATAGTCTTTAATGGAGTCTCCGGTTTAGCTTATTCAACTAAAAGCGATCAATTAATATTAACTGTATCCACAGAAGATACCCGGAATAATGTTGATGATGGCGCCATTGGGAAAAGTTACCTCTGGCTGGTAAAAAGTATATCATCTAAAAAGAACTGGAAAGCCATCAACCCTGATCGGATAATTGAACTGGAAGAAACTGACCCCCGATTCAAAGGGCAAAAGATTGAATCTGTGTGTATAACAAAAGAGACAAAAAATTTTCTCTATCTCACTCTTGTGTCTGACAACGATAATGGCAGTAGCACCTTCTTTAAAATGGTAGTGGAAAAGGATTAGTGCTAAAACTAATAAAATGTAGTATTTTACTATTACATTTTATAAACCAACCTAATGTCCTTATCATATCAACCCTTGTTTATGATAATACTTACCCGCATTACAACCTTAATAGTAGTAGTTTCTGTTTGTTTTAATACTATTGCACAAACACCGCTAAAGGTGAGAGATGCCAGCATTAAAGGGTCGCAAACATTTGCAATTGTACTTGGCGTATCAAAGTATAAATATGTACGGCCTTTAGCTTATGCAGATAAAGACGCTATTCTTTTCAAAGATTATTTAAAATCGCCGGGCGGTGGCAGCGTTAAAGATGAAAACATCTTTATGCTGCTAAACGATAAAGCTTCCAATGCTAATTTTTGGGGAAAAGGCTTTCAATGGCTGAAAGCAAAAAATCTGCAGCGTGGCGATAAACTTTTTATATACCTCGCCGGACATGGTGATGCTATTGACGAAGACCAATTCTTTTTCCTGGGGTATGATTGTAATCCTGCCGGTGATAAAAATAATTACCTCGTATCTGGTGCCATTCAATTATTTAACCTGAAGAAAAAAATTGCCAATGAAACTACCAAAGGGGTAGAAGTATTTTTCATTATGGATGCCTGCCGCTCAAATGAATTACCCGGCGGTGCAAGTGGTCAAAACTTTTTAAACTCTGCTATTTCTGAAAAGAAAGCCGGGGAAATAATTATGCTCGCAACTGCTGCGGGACAAGAATCTTTGGAAGATGCTTCTATTGGAACTGGCCAGGGTTTGTTTACTTATTATTTAGTAGATGGTTTAAATGGTGTTGCAGACTCTGATCGAAATCCAGATGGGAAAATATCATTTGCAGAAATACAAAATCATGTGAATAAAAATGTTCCCTCCATTGCGCAGCAACGTTTTCGCAGGAAACAAGACCCCTATTTCTGTTGCAATGAGAATAGCGATAAAATTATCAGTAATGTTGATACTGCTTATCTAAGAAAATGGCTACAGAAGAAAAAACAGGAAACAAGACGTGGTGGTGGTAATTCATTCACAGGTTTTACAGAGAAACAATTCCCTTTCTTTGAAGCAGATACATTGCTTACAGAAACCTATGAACGTTTTAACCGTGCTGTTGAAAATAAAAACATAACCGGCAACTCTTCTGCAGAAGAGTTTTTTCAACAACTGAATACAAAGTTCCCCGGCAATCCTTATACATTAGATGCTAAATCAACTTTAGCAGTTGAATACATAAATGAAGCACAGAGAAGAGTTGATCGTTATCTTATTTGTGGTGATGATGCATCTGATAGAATTAAAAGAGAAAATACAGCCGCAGCCGACCATTTGGAAAAAGCAATTGCTATGGTACGGGAAGATGATGCTGATTTTGCTAATTCCTTATTAGGTAGAATGTATCTATTAAGAGCTGGCGGTAACAATACAGATGTTCAAACTTCTTTGCGCAGTGCTTATGGAGCTTTGGCGATAGACCCCAACGGTGCTTATATTCAACATAAGCTGGCCCAATTGCATCTTTCCAATAAAAACAATGACAGTGCTTTATACTATGCAGACAAAGCAGTGAAAACTGCTCCTAACTGGGCTTGTGCATTAACAACATTAGCATTGGTAAGAAATGCTGCCAACCAGCCCAATGAAAACAGTAATAAGCCTCAAAGTAAAAAGCCTGTACGGAAAAGTAGCTTCGGTGGCGTAGCCGGCGCAGGCCTCAGTCAATTAACACCAACTTTTTCGGCTGATGGTCAATCAACCATTACGGGTGTTAATCCAAGAGATATTTTAAAAGCCGACCTTGGAATAATTTATCAAATAGGGCTAAGCTCAAACATATCTATTCGCCCTTCAACAGTTGTATCAATGGAAGGCGGCGAAAATATCTATGAAAGAAGACCTCTTACAGGCGGACAAATTTTTAGAGATACCGTTTCATTAAAAACCACATCTGTAACGGTTGCACTTCCGGTAATTATACATTTGTCCAACAAAAAAATGGCTCCTTATATTTCATTGGGTCCATCGTTTACATACATTTTAAATCAGGAAAGCGAAACTGCAGAGATAGTACCGATAAAAAAATCTGTGCTACTTGGGGATGCGGCTTTTGGAGTTGATATTGGTCTTGGTAAAAGCCGGTTAATGATTTCGCCTGAATTAAGATACACACAAGGTTTTAATAACCTGAAAGGGGATGGGAACAGCGAATTCAGTCGCACCATTTCATCAATAAAGAAAAGAGGAATAACGTTTAGTATTTATTTGAGGGGAAGATAAGATTTCAACTAACAAAACAGGGTGATTTGAATTTCTTCAGGACACCCTTTTTTAATTTTTTATTTCTCACTCAGCACCACAAACTCTTGCTCCAGCCCTAAAGAATTGTCATATAGTTGCTGAATAAATTCTCTGCCCCATTTTGCATAATAGTAAGAAAGATTTTCCCGGCGTTCCTGTAATCCATTACCGGGGAATAATTGTTCTTTTATAGTATGTATTTGTCGCTGCCTGTCGGCGAACTTTCTTTTTTCTGCCCGTAGCATTTTCTTTTCTAATTCCTGCAAGCGGTAAAGGGTTTGAATTTTTAATGCTTCCACATGCTTATCTAATGTTACATCTATCGCAACAGCCTGCTTCTTAATAGCAACATATAATTGTTCTGCTGCAGAGAAAGTGCCATTCAGTTTTAATTTATTATCAGACTCCCTTGCTACTAACCGGTTTATCAACTCTTGCTCGGACAAAAAGAAATCTTCTGTAGTAAACCCAAGTTTACTGATAGCCTGTTGCCATTTTTTTTCTATCACTAAAAAAGAATTGCGTAATACCAATACCGGGAACGGAACTTTATAATGTGCAAATAGATTTTTTAATTGTAGCCAGTAAGCTGTTTCGCCCCCGCCGCCAATAAATGCGATGTTGGGCAAAATCGTTTCCTGGTATAAGCCTCTTAAAATCACATTCGGACTAAATCGCTCTGGATGTTCTTTTAATTCAGTAAGAATTCCTTTTTCAGAAAAAATCTCCTCCCCATTTACCACTTTCCAATCTTCATTTTTCTTCTCTATCCTGTCTCTTCTATCTCCTTTTAAATAAAACAAATTGATCTCTCTTGGATTTGCCTGCACTTTGTAACCGGCGGCGGTTAAATTAGCTGCGGTTTGCTCTACGATGCCCGATGCAGTCTGGCGCAACAAATCATCTTCAAATATTTTTGCGGTCAGCTTTTTCAAATTTGCATTATCGGGAAGTAATACAATTAATCCATATTCCGAAAATAAAGCATTCACAAAACTGAATGTTGCATCCTGTATAGTAGCTCCTTCTTTGTAATGTTGCCGAAGCAATTCAACAATTTCTTTTCCTGAAGAATGTATTGACGCTTGTCCTTCTATCGCATCAATCAGCTTTACCAATTGGTTATCGATTATCATTCTGCCAACTGCACCAGTTTGTTTGGTTGCCCAGGCTAATTTTTCTCCACCCAACCATATATGATTCAGCTCATCCAGATCAGCATCTTCAGAACCAATATAAAACACCGGCACAAAGTTATTTTCGGGTAGCGACTCCTTTAATTGTTCAGCAAGTTTAATAGCATGAAGAATTTTATAAATGAAATAGAGAGGACCTGTAAAAATATTATTTTGGTGTGCAGTAGTAATGGTGAATGTATTCTCTGATAATAAAAGTTGGATATTAGTTTTTGTTTTATCAGAAATAGCAACAGCTTTATACTGTTTCATCAACTCTTCTACCAGCACTTTCCGGTTCACCGTAAAATGCTTCCTTTCTTCAATTGCTTTTTTAATTCCCTGCTTAGTTGGCGGCTGTCCAAAAAATGGTTGTAGTGCCGCCGCCTGGTCAATATAATCTGCTGCAATCTTTGAGAAAGCTCCTGTTTGCCGGTAAGGTAAGCGGGTAGTTATACAGTCCATAATATCCTGTAAAAATAAAATTTGTTAGTCAGCGATTTGATACCATTCTTAAAATTAACTTTACTTTACTTCATACGCTACAACGGTATTTTTCCAAAAGGTAGGCACATATAGTGTTTTTGTAGCTGGGTTGTATCCAATATCGGCTGAATTTATTTTAGCAGCTCTTCCATCCAACAATATTTGTTTAGATTCCTCAGCAGCATTTACATGATACACTACGCCACCCCAGGTAGATACAATAAAATCATCGCCGCCTATATTTTCTATACCATCGGTGCCTCCTTCCATTCCATCTACAACCATTGTTAAGGATTTATTGGGATTTACTTTGTATAAGCCACCTGCATCCAGCACATATAAAACATCTTTATGAAACAACACACCATTCGGCCCTTTCAGGTTTTCCAAATGAACAGTAGCTAAGCCGTTCTGTATGCGATATAATTTCTTAGCCTTTGAATCGGAAACATAAATCACTCCGTTACCATCAATAGATATATCATTTAATCCCACAGCACCCGGCACTTCAATAGTTGAAATTATTTTTCCCTGGTGCAGATCAACTACCACTACCTTATCCATATCTGCCACAAATAAGGTATGATGATACAATCCCATTCCTTTTGGTGCATTGAAACCGGTAATCCATTCAGCATTTATCACTTTACCATCAACTCCCATCTTACCAATTGAACCAAGCCCATCTTTTCCCCATGGATCGGCACCTTCAATATTTGTTACATATAGCACCTGGTGGTCGGAGTCGTATAAAACAGACTCCGGCACTTTAAATACAGAATCTGTTTCCCATCTTTTTACCAGCTCATGTTTTTGTGCAGTAGCTGTAAAACCAACAGCAAGACTAAGAATAATAAAGAAATGCTTCATATAACAAGTTTAATCGAATTCAAAGGTACATATCTCATGAAAACCTTTCAGGATTAAATGGCCTCATATCCATCGATGTGTTTTTTGCATTGAGTATTTCATCCACCAATTTACCTGTTCCGGCACCCAAACTCAATCCCAACATGGAGTGACCTGTTGCCACCGTCAGGTTCTCATATTTTTTAATACGTCCTATATAGGGCAACCCATCAGCAGAGCATGGACGATAGCCATACCAAATATTTTCTTTTGCTGGCAATGGCACATCGAAATCTGGATAAAACCGTTTCACCGCATCCAATATTCCCTGCACCCGGTTCATCCGTGGTGGAGTTTTATGAGAAGTAATTTCCATCGTTCCGCCAAAGCGAATTTTGTTGCCGTCCATCGGAGTAATCGCTGCTCTTCCTTCAATCATCACCGCCGGATAATTTACTTTGTAGGGAGAATTTTCTAATGTAACAGAATAACCTCTTCCCGGCATTAATGGAATTTTTACATCTAACAGTTTAGCTGTTTGTCTTCCCCAGGAGCCTGTTGCTATCACTACTTCATCCGTATCATATGAATTCTTATTCCCATTGATACTATTTGCCGTAATTACTTTATTTACTTTCCTTCCTTGTTTTTCAAACCCAACTACTTCTTCATTCGCAATCAACTTTACTCCTTGCTGTTTCAAATACGTAAGCAGGCTTCCCATTAATTTGTTAGGGAAGCAATGTGCATCGCAATTAAATAAAATTGCCCCTTCGCCATTTATTCTTGTTTGGGGTTCCAATGCTTGTAATTCATCTTTGGTTAGCAGTTTTGTATCCGTCAATCCCAAAGCATGTGCCTTTTCTACAGTATGCTTTGCATGTTCTCCGCCGGCTTCCGTTTGAAAAATTTCCAGCAAGCCTTTTCGTTCATACGCAAAATCAAATGCAGGAATTGATAGCCAAGATTCATACTCTCTCTTACTTATAATTGCAATATCTCTCAATGGTACCGCAGCAGTTTCCACATGATTCTTTGTTGCACTGCGAACAAATTTTAACCCCCAGTTTATCAAATTCCAATCCACTCGGGGCTGCACATAAAATGGACTTTTTGAATTCCACATCCATTTAAAACCCTGCTTTACTATTCCCGGTGTTGCCAGCGGAATAAAATGACTGGGGCAGATATAACCACAATTACCATATGAACAATTATCACTAAAATCGCCTTTGTCAACTACTGTTACTTCCCAGCCTGATTTTTGCAAATAAAATGCAGCACTTAACCCAATAATTCCACCGCCAATAATTGATACCTTCATTTGTTTATTCTTAATATTTTTTTACAAGCTGTATTACTACTATCATCTTTGTTGCCCGTCCGAATGGCAAGGCCGGGCGGACGTCGCACTCTTGTACTGCATGAATTCTACTCAGCATTTTCCATTTCTCCGCCACCCTTCACAATTTCACTTTACAGTTTAGGGATTTTATACCCATTATGATATGCCGCTGCAAGATATTTCTTATTAATCTTTTCATCCGTAAAACGGCCAGTACTTTTATCCCAATTTAATTTCTTGCCGGAGCGAAAAGCAATATTTCCCATTTGGCTCAATACTGCAATATGCGAAGCCGATTCGATAGGACATTTTAACTCTGCTAACTTTCTTGAACGTATCACATTCACAAAGTTTTCCATGTGTTTATCCAAGCCGTTATCAATACGAAGCTTTCTTTCTACTTTAATTTTATTTGCACTTCGGCCTTCTTCAATTACTTCCCATCCACCTCTATCCAATTGCAATGTGCCGTTGTCGCCAATAAAAGCAATACCATGTTCTTTATTAAACAACCCATTTTGAATTCCTAAAGCATGATCCCACACCAAATTGAATTTATCAAACTCATACATGGTGCATAAGGTATCCGGTGTTTCTTGTGGAGAAGAGGGGTCGGCAAAATTTCCACCCATAGCACTGATTGTATTAGGAACAGTTGCATTCATTCCCAGCAATGCATAATCTAATAAATGAACACCCCAATCTGTCATCAGGCCACCGGCATAATCCCAAAACCAGCGGAATGTAAAATGAAAACGGTTGGTATTAAAAGGCCGCTTCATTGCAGGACCAAGCCATCTGTCATAATCAACACCAGCAGGCACTGCAGCGTCAGCCACATAAGGAATTGGTTTTTTCCAACCCAAATAGCACCACACTTTTACGGTACGAATATTTCCCAACTTACCGGAGTGTACAAAATCCACCGCATCCACAAAATGCTGCTGGCTTCGCTGCCATTGCCCTGCCTGCACTACCCTGTTATATTTTTTTTGTGCAGCAATCATTACATTACATTCAGTAATGGAATTACCAACTGGTTTTTCTACATACACATCTTTACCAGCCTGGCAGGCATCCATCATTTGCAAACAATGCCAATGGTCGGGAGTGCCGACGATAATAGCATCTACTTCTTTCATATCCAGCAAGGCCCGATGATCATTAAATGTTTTCAATTTGGCAACATCAATATTCATCTTTGTTAATTCGGCCAACCTTTTATCAATTACATTTTTGTCAATATCACAAATAGCAACAAGATTTACACCCGGTACTTTTAATATTGCCAGCAGGTTCGACCATCCCATACCATTCACTCCTATTACACCTACATTTACCTGGTCAGATGGTGCAATCCTATTTTTGAAAATGGCAAACACATTATTCTCTATGGCAGAAGCCAAGAAAGCTCCGGCTGTAAGTGCAGAAGCCTGGTAGAGAAATTTTTTTCTTGATGACATAAATGTTGTTTTTTATTGTGAAAACTCACCCGGCAATAGTGAATAATACATCTCAGGAAACCATTCACATTTCACCATTCACTAAATCACCTGGAACCCATACGCATAAGGGTCGTCTTCCGTATCTATCGAAATAGTATTGTGTCCATAAATTTTTGCCCAGCCTTCTACTGATGGCCGAATGGCAGGTTTGCCGGCAACAGTTAGCTCTTCTTCAATCCGCCCAATGAATTTACTGCCGATAATACTTTCATGAATAAACTCATCTCCCATCTTCAACTTTCCTTTGGCATACCATTGTGCCATTCTTGCTGATGTTCCCGTACCGCAGGGTGAACGATCAATCGCTTTATCACCATAGAAAACTGCATTTCTTGCAGTCGAATTTTCATCCAGCACTGCACCAGTCCACAGAATATGTGAGCAGCCATTTATTGTTGCATCTTCCGGATGTACAAATTCATATTGGGCGTTAATATTTTTCCGCAACTGTCTTGCCCAAGCAATTAATTTATCAGCAGGGTAATGTTCCAATCCCATAAAATTTTTCTGTATATCAACTATTGCATAAAAATTTCCCCCATAAGAAACATCTATTATCAATTCTCCTAAATCCGGGCAATCAACCAATAACTCTGTAGAATGCAAATACGCCGGGACATTCGTAAGCTTTACACTTTTTACTTTTGAATTTTGCATTTCGTAGTTGATCATCACCAATCCAGCCGGAGCTTCCATCCTCACCACTCCCGGAATTTTCGGCTGTATCAAACCTTCTTCAATTGCAATAGTAATGGTGCCGATAGTTCCGTGGCCGCACATTGGCAGGCAACCGCTGGTTTCAATAAATAAAACGGCTACATCATTTTGTGGATCATGCGGTGAATAGAGAATACTCCCACTCATCATATCATGCCCCCTCGGTTCAAACATCAGCCCTGTTCTTATCCAGTCGTACTCCCGAAGAAAATGCTGCCGCTTTTCACTCATGTTTTTTCCTTCCAAAATTGGTCCGCCTTCTTTTACCAACCGAACAGGATTACCACAGGTATGTGCATCGATACAATTAAAAACAAAAGCCCCTGGCTTCATATCTGATTTTTAAAATTTCAACTAATAATTTTCATCCCTCATCTTCTCCTGACTATTTACTAACGACTCCTTACTCTTTTACGGCTACTCCTACCATACTATCTGCTGTACCATAATACAAGAACCACTTCCCTTTAAAAAAAACCAGTCCTTCCACAAAGGTTGTTCCTGCTTTATATTGTCCTTTTATTTCATGCGGCAGATCAGGTTTAATAAAATAATTGTCGCTACGCTCCAGTAAAATTGAAGGGTCGTTAATATCAAACAAAGCCTGTCCGCCGCAATAGGTTCCTTTCGGAATAGCCGGGTCAGCATTTTCATCTTCAATATTTCTTCCATTATATAACAACAAAATTCCCTTGTCAGTAATCAATGCCGGCGGGCCGGGTTCTGTAAGATGGCTATCAAATTTTTTCTTTCTTGGAACCAATACAGGTCTTAATTCCTGGTTATCTTTTATTACGGGTGTCCAGTCAATCAGGTTTTCTGAATAAGCAATATACATAGGGTTCTCGCCCCAATACATCCAATACTTGCCATCTACTTTTGAAGCTACAATTTTATCATTCACTAATTTTGTTACTACTGACCCCGACTTACTCCACACATCTAAAAATTTAGCGTTGTACGCTTTTGCAAAAGCAGGGCCTTGTTTTTTCCAAGTAATTAAATCCATGGATGTAGCCACACTTAACCTGGCCACATCACGGTTCCAACTGGTATATAATAATACATAGGAACCATCTTCTTTTTCTACAATCCGTGGGTCTTCGCAGCCACCGGGGTAATCATATTTCATAAACGCACTGCTATCCGGATACAACACCGGGTCTTTCCGTTTTTTAAAGTGTATACCATCATCGCTTTCTGCCAAACCAATTCTGGATGTACGCATACCTATCGCTGTACCCGGTATGTCTTCCGCCCGAAATAAAATATAGACTTTGCCGTTACGAACAATCGCTGCGGGGTTAAATACATCTGCTTTCTGCCATTGTACCATTTCTTTTTTTATCGGATCAAAAAATAAAACCGTAGAATCCGCTTGCATAATGGGATTAAAAGCCGGCTTTACAAATCCCATCATCTGCCAAGATTGATCTTTTTTTTGTGCCTCCATTGCAAAAGGAAATAGTAACAGAAGTGTAATTTTTATAGCTGTTTTTATCATTTTAAATCCCCCATAAATAAAACTCTTTGTGTAAATTCGTAATATATTGCTTGCAAATGGAAACTTACGGAAAGATACTACTCATCGCCATGCCAGCCTTCCTTCTGCTTGTACTTTTTGAAAAATGGTATGGCTGGCGCAAAGGAAAAGATACCGTCCGAAATATGGATATGGTGAGCAGCCTTAGCAGCGGAGTAACCAATGTTACCAAAGATGTAATTGGCTTGTACCTGGTCATTCTCTCCTACCCATTTTTTCTAAACAATATAGCTGTTACAAGCATCCAGGCAACGATACCGGTTTATATCATTGCTTTTTTTGCATTGGATTTTGCCGGCTATTGGGTACATCGTCTTCAGCATGTAAACAATTTTTTCTGGAATGGCCATATAGTGCATCACAGCAGCGAAGAATTTAATTTGGCCTGTGCGTTGCGACAAAGCATTTCATCCATTGTAAAAATATTTGCCATTTTTTTATTACCCGCAGCCTTATTGGGAGTTCCGGCAGAAGTAATTGGCGTTGTTGCCCCGTTGCATTTGTTTGCACAGTTCTGGTATCACACCCAGCATATCAATCGCATGGGATTTTTAGAAAAAATAATTGTCACTCCTTCTCATCATAGAGTACACCATGCCATTAACCCGGAATACATTGATAAAAACTACGGGCAGATATTTATTTTTTGGGACAGATGGTTTGGCACTTTTCAAGAAGAGCTTCCCAATGTACCGCCAGTATATGGAATTACAAGACCGGTTCGTACCTGGAATCCTATCAAAATAAATTTTCAGCATGTATGGTTACTGATAAAAGATGCGTGGCGCACCAACAACTGGAAAGACAAATTCTTATTATGGTTTAAGCCAACCGGCTACCGTCCTGCTGATGTAGCAGCGAAATACCCGGTGTATAAAATAGAAGACGTTTATCATTTTGATAAATATGATACCCGCACTTCACCGGCATTTAATACCTGGTGCTGGGTGCAACTACTAATGCTATTGTTATTTACCAGTTATCTTTTTGGCAATATTGCATTGCTCAATAGTTTAGATAAATCCTATATTATCTGGTATGGAGCCTTTCTTTTTGTAAGTGTCTATGCGCTGACCGATTTAATGGACCGGAACCAGTATGCAATTATTCCCGAAGTACTCCGCGGCGGTCTTGGACTTTATTTTTTATATACACAGAATGATTGGTTTGGTGCCAGCCAATGGCTTTCTTCTGTACACTATATTTTCGGAGCTTATTTTATTTTGTCCATTTTGGTGGCAGGATGGTTTGTACTAAAGCATAAGAAGGAAGATTCAATGGCAATTGCTTAGTACTGTTTTACCAGCTTATTACTACTATCAGCCTAATTGCGTCGCACACTTGTACGTTCTAATCTCTATTCAGCATAGTAGAAGTTTTGCTTCTCCTATATAGCTCTTGTTATTAAGCACTGTTTGCAACTTACAATTGTTGAAAACCTGTTTACAATTGCCCTCCGCTAATACCAAAGCCGGCAGGTGAATATTCTACTTTTGCCTATAAGTTTCAACACTTCGTTTTATTGTGTTAATTCAATCTTCAAGTATGACACTCAGAAAGCTATTTCCGATTCTATTTTTATTTGTTGTAGTTAATGCAACGGCACAGCCAATAAAAACACAAACAACAGCACAGTTGCTAAAAACGGCCAGCACTCTTTTACAAGCCCAGCAATTGGAAGCAGCAGAAGAATATTATAACACGGCACTTATAAAAGCCATTGCAACAAAAAATTCCTATCATCAGGCACAGGCATATGAAGGCCTGGGAAATATCTACAATAAAACAAACCAGCAAACACAGGCTATAGCAGCATACCAGAAAGCAGTTAAGTTTTACAAATCACTCAACATGACGGTGATCGCTGATGTGGTAAATAATCAATTACGGGGCTTGCTTGGGTTTGGGGATCTATATGCCGGTGTTGAAATTGGCGCCAAAGGAATTAAACTCAGCATCATTGAAGTTAAGATCGATAAGAACGGCGAAAATGATTACACGTTGAAACTGGATAGTGCTATCAACACAGATGCCGCAGCTTTATCATACCAGAGTGAAAAGGAAACCTTTGATGCCGTAACTATTTTTTACAATATCATCCGGGAGAAATATGAAATACCAGCTTCAAAAATTCATATCGTTATCAGTAGTGGATTAAAACAAGAACTGGATAAGTATAATAAAGTAGAATATTTTGCAAATGTAGTACGACCCAAAGACCTTGACCCGAAAATAAAGATCAATTACATCACCGTAGAGCAAGAAGCAGAATTGAGTTTTAAAGGAATTGTTCCTTCCATCAACCGCCTGTCGGCTAACCAGCTTGATGTGGGCAGTGGTAACACTAAAGGCGGGTATATCAATGCCCGTAAAAGTTTTATTCCGGTCACTTTCCCGTTGGGTACTAAATCATTTCAACGTTTGCTGGAAGAAAAAATGCCGGGCAATGCTAAAATTGATGACTACCTCAAAACTGCCGAAAAAATTATTGTTGACAGTCTTGGCAGACTGATCGTTTACCAGTTCAGAGACAAACCAGATTTTAAATCAAGAGATATTATTTATGTATCCGGCGGCGTGGTATGGGCCATTGCATCGTTAATGCACCCGGAGCTAATAAAGCAAAACCATGTGGAGCTGAACCAGGAGGATATTGCTAATTTTCGTAAACTCGTTTATAGTGATTATGATAATCTCATTAATCCTGATCTAAGTAATCGCCTGAATGAGGATGATGCAAGAGCTTCCATGGAAAATATAAAAAGGGTTGTAAAAACCTACGACCAAAAAGCGTTGCTTTCAGGAACCATCTGGTTAGATGAAGTAATAAAGCATGTCAACTCAATGAATGCTTCCAAGAAACTTATTTTTCCGAGATATGCTTATGTTGGCTGGATAAGCGGATACATCATGGATAAGATCAGTAAGCAATACACGGGACTAGCCAGTCGCTAAACAACACTATTTGTATAATTATCCTTGTTTGCGCAAATATTTTGTAAGTATCACAATTTGCTGCCCTTCTACTCTTCCTTCAATTTGCTCGGTATTATCGGGTACTAATCGGATGTTGCGTACTACCGTTCCAACTTTTGCATTAATGGTAGAGCCTTTTACATCTAATGATTTAGTGAGCACTACCGCATCACCATTTTGTAGGATAGCACCGTAACAATCTTTATGTAAATCAACAGCACTATCATTTTCATGATCGCCACTGGCTTTGGCCCAGGCAAGTCGTTCATCGTCGAGGTACAACAGGTCAATACTATCTGCAGCCCAGCTTTCATTGCGTAAACGATTCAGCATTCTCCAGGCCATTACCTGTACTGCAGGCACTTCACTCCACATACTGGTAGTAAGACATTGCCAGTGTGTATTATCTAATTCTTCTTTCTTTTCGATTTGTGCTAAACATTTGGGACAAACCAAAATTGCATCATCCATATTGCCGGTTGCAGGCGGCACTTCATATACTTGCAAATTTTCTGTGGCCTCACATAATTCGCATTGGTTGCCGCTACGTTGTATCAATAAATCTTCTTGTTTCATTATCGTATTTAAAAGAAAAAAATGAACCACAGAGACACAAAGACAGGGAGCATCACGGAGGTAATCTCTGTGTTACTTTTTGTGCGCAGTGACTCCGTGGTTCAAAAAAAATTATTTCAAAACATCCTTTGTCAATTCGCTATTTACAGTACGCAAGATTCCCAATGGGTTTTCATTCTTCAATTCATCAGGTAATAATTCGTTACCCCAATTTTGAAATGCAATGGGTCTTGCAAAACGTTTTATTCCATCTGCACCAACAGAAGTAAATCTCGAATCCGTTGTGGATGGAAAAGGACCGCCATGCTGCATACTTAAACAAACTTCCACACCGGTTGGTACACTGTTTAAAATTAACCGGCCGCAAATATTTTTTGCAGCATCCACTATTTTTTCATGTATCTGCATATCGCCATCAGTTGCCATTAATGTTACTGTTAATTGCCCTTCCAATTTATTAGCAACCTGCAACATCTCTTTCATATCCTTACAACGAACTACCAATGAATAAGGTCCAAATACTTCCTGGTGCAACACAGGATTGCTTAAAAATGTTTGTCCATTTGTAGAGGCAATAGTGGGACTTCCCTGGTTCAATTCTGGTTTGGTTTCGCTGAAAGCAACGGTATCAACACCTTTTTGTGAAAGGGCATGATCTTTTTTCTTCCGGTAATTTTTAAAAATGCCGGGATGCAACATAGTGCCCGGAGCAATCTTAGTGATTTCTTTTCCTAACTCTTCAATAAAAATATTTAGCTCTTTCCCATCAAGGCCAATGATGATTCCGGGATTGGTACAAAACTGTCCTACACCCAATGTAATGGAACCTGCATACATTTTTGCAATTGCCTTTGCATCAGTTTTCATTTTTTCCGGCAATAAAAAAACAGGATTAACACTTCCCATTTCTGCAAATACCGGAATAGGTTCCTTACGTTGATTACCCCAATCGAATAATTGTTTGCCCCCAACATATGATCCAGTAAAGCCAACTGCTTTTGTATAAGTATGTGTTACCAATGCTTTACCAACTTCAATACTTGCACCATGTACATGAGCAAAAATTCCTTCTGGCAAATTGCAATCAGCCGCCGCTTTTAAAATGGCTTTCGCTACCATCTCACTTGTTTGTGCATGTGCAGGATGTGCTTTTACAATGACGGGACACCCGGCAGCAAAAGCACAAGCCGTATCGCCACCGGCGGTAGAATATGCAAATGGAAAATTGCTTGCACCAAAAACAACAACCGGCCCCAGCGGCACCAGCATTTTTCGGATGTCTGGTTTTGGTGGTGTTTTATCAGGTATAGCTGTATCTATTCTTGCCTCCAGCCACTCTCCTTTTTCGCAGGCATCGGCATATTGATTGAGTTGAAAAATAGTTCTGCCTCTCTCGCCCCGTAATCTTGCTTCGGGTAAATTAGTTTCTTCTCCCGCAATTTTTAATAACTCATCGCCAGAGGCTTCTAATTCTTTGGCAATGGCCCGCATAAAATTGGCCCGTTGTTGTAAGGGTAATTTACGGTATGCATAAAATGCTTTCCAGGCCTGCTGCATTACTTCCTCTATTTCTTGTGCTGTTGCGTCTTGGAACATTGATTGTAATATTTTTTTATTAGTGATTACTAATTATTGATTATAGTTTTGGACGTGTAGCAATTCCATCATTAATTATTTTCAACACTCTTTCCCGTTCTTCTCCTTCAATTGCTAAACGTGGGGCTCTTACATTTTCGCTACCAATTCCGGCTTGCGTTTCAGCCAATTTAATATACTGTACTAATTTGGGATGAATATCTAATTCAAGTAATGGCATAAACCAGCGATAGATTTTTGTTGCTTCTGCTATTTTACCAGCTTTTACTAATTTATAAATGGCAACAGTTTCTGCGGGAAAGGCACAAACTAATCCTGCTACTAATCCATCTGCTCCTAACACCAATTCTTCCATGGCTAACGTATCTACACCGCATAGAATTTTATAACGATCTCCAAAACGGTTGATTAATCTTGTAACATTCGTAACATCTCTTGTACTTTCTTTTATCGCCGTAATATTTTTACTGGACTGCAATTCATCAAACATATCAGGTGTTACATCTATTTTATAATCTACCGGATTGTTGTAAATCATAATCGGCAAATCAGTAGTAGCTGCTATTGTTCTGAAGTAGGTAACAGTTTCTCTATGATCGCTTTTGTAACGCATCGGTGGCAATATCATTAATCCGGCGGCACCCCATGCTTTTGCCAGTTCGGCCTGGCGGATGGCTTCTTTGGTAGACCCTTCAGCTATATTAATTATTACCGGCACTTTACCAGCTACTTCTGCTACGGCAAATTTTACCAGTTTTTCTTTCTCATCTGTTGTTAATACACTGGCTTCACCTAAGGTGCCGCCTAGTATAATACCAGTTACACCTGCGGCTAATTGAGCATCCAGGTTTTTTTTAAATAATGGTAGATCCAATTCGTCGTTTGTCGTAAATTTTGTAGTAAGTGCGGGCATTACACCCTCCCATTGAAATAACATATTCATTGATTTTTAATTTGATAGGAATGTTTGACCATTTGAAGATCATTGCTCAAAAAGGCAAAACAAAAGAGCCTTAAAGGTAAGGCTTCATCGCCGTTTATCCACAAGGCATGACAAACGGTTGCCTGATATTGCCGGAGGTGCTTTTGTACCGGAAATAATCATTAATTTTCACCTTCAAAATTTATTATTGCCTTCACATTAAATAAACCGTCAATGAGACTATTTTCTACCCGGCTAACAAAATTATTGTTCCTTATTCTTTTACCTGGCTTTCTTTTTGGCCAGACCTTAAAAGACTATTCCTTACAATTAACATCCGGAAAATATTTACCGGAAGAAAACAGGAATACTGTTAGTAAACAATCTGCTATTTTTCAGCAAAGTCTTTTTAGTGGGAAGCATTATGTAACTATTCAATTTTATGCAACCCCGGACCAGGCTACCAGGAGCAGGTTAAGCTCGGCGGGTATTGAATTGATAGACTACATACCCAACTATGCTTATACAGCAATAGTAAAAGAGAATTTTGATCTTACTGCTTTACAAGGACTACCCATAAGAAGCCTTCTGCAGTTTTCTATCGAACAAAAAATGCCCGCCTCTTTTTTTAAAGGTGTTGTACCTGCACATGCTATAAAACAAGCAGGGTATGCTGATGTAGTAGTTACAACCTATGAAAAAATAAGTGCAGATAAAATTGCCGCCGCATTAAATGCGGTTGGAGCAGCTATTATTGCCGACAATCAAATTTTTAAAAACTATGATATCCGGGTTCCGATTGCCAACATAAATGCATTGGCAGCTTTGCCATTTATTCAATGGGCAGAACCGATTGACCCGCCGAATGTGTTGGAAAATGCCCCGGGCAGATCACTTCACCGGGTTAATATTTTAAATGATGGTGTTAGAAATTTAAAAGGCGATGGAATTAATATTGGCATTTGGGATGGTGGTCAAGTCAATCTTAATCATCTTGACTTTTCACCTGCAGGCAGAGTTACAATAGTAAGAGCAGGTGGAGTATCCGATCATGCTACGCATGTGGCAGGTACTATTACGGGAAAAGGAATTGTAAATCCTGTAGCCCGTGGTATGGCGCCAAATGCAACATTATTCTCCTGGGATTTTAATACAAACATTCAAACCGAAATGGCAACCGAAGTGCCTAATCGTAATCTTTTAGTAAGCAGCCACTCTTATGGTTCCTCGGGAACACCAAACTGCTCGTTGAATGATCCTTTAGGAGTTTATAGCACTACTTCAAGAAATACAGACGTAAATCTAAATAACAACACAACACATCTACATGTTCATTCTGCCGGTAATTCAGGCGGTGTATGTGCAGGTGGATTTATGACAATAACCGGAAGTGGAAAATCAGCAAAAAACAACCTCGTGGTTTCAAATGTTACCACAACAGAAGCAATTTCCGGCTCCAGCAGCCGCGGCCCGGTACAAGATGGTAGAATAAAACCAGAAATAAGTGCAATGGGAACCAACGTTTTTTCTACCTGGATTCCTAATAGCACTTATGCTACTATTTCAGGAACATCAATGTCTACACCGGGTGTATCCGGAACTTCAGCTTTATTGTACCAGCGATATAAACAATTAAACGGAAATGCAAACCCTATATCATCGCTTATTAAAAATGTTATTTGTAACGGAGCTTTAGATATAGGTAATGCCGGACCTGACTATACTTTCGGTTTTGGCCGTATTGATGCCTTATCATCTGTAGAAATTCTGGAAGAGAACCGTTATTCCGTAAACACCATTACTAATGGCGCTACTAACTTTATTGATGTTACTGTTCCGGCGGGTACAGTGCTATTGAAAGCTATGTTAACATGGAATGATCCGGCGGGTACAGCAAATGCAAACCCGGCTTTGGTAAATGATCTTGACCTCACTGTTGTTAACGGAGCTACTACAACACTCCCTTGGATAATGGACAAAAGTAACCCTGCTGCACTTGCTACCAGAGGTGTAGACAATTACAGTAATATAGAACAGGTTACTATTACTAATCCTGCTGCCGGCACTTACAGATTAAATGTAAACGGTACCAACGTAACAACTGGGCCTAACCAGCAATATGTTCTAACATGGATTATAGAACAACAGCATATTGAAGTACTTTTTCCCAATGGCGGTGAGAACTTTATTCCAGGTACTGCAACCGGGTCGAACATTCAATACATAACATGGAATAATGCAGGAATTACAGGCACACAAACAGTTGAGTATTCTACTGATAATGGCGGCAGTTGGACAAGTTTACCTAACAGCCCCGTTGCCTCTAATGTAACAAGATTAGCCTGGAATCCTATTCCTTCAGTAAGCACTGCTACTGCACTAGTCAGAGTAACCAGTGGTGCTGTATCTGATGTAAGCGATGCTAACTTTAGCATCATGGGGCAACCGATTTTACAATTTGTAAGTGCTGCAGCATGTCTTCCAGGCGAAATCAGTTACACCTGGCCTGCAGTAACTGGTGCCACGCATTATGATATATACAGACTTGACCAGGCTACCGGAGATTTTGTAATCATGGCTTCTAATATAACAGGCACCGCACATACAATTACAGGCCTTACTCCCGGAGCAACAATATGGGCTGCGCTGGTTGCAAAAAATAATACCACTAGTGCTCAAAGCCCACGATCAAATGCAGTTAGTGGAACTGTTTCAACTGGTGGCGGGGGTCTTGCCCCTATTGGAAATGTTTCCGGCCAGGCAAGTGTTTGTGGTAATATTCAGGTTCAATATTCTGTTCCCACTGTTACTGGTGCTACATTATATACCTGGACTTCTCCTCCAAATACAACTATTGCCAGCGGACAAGGAACTAATACAATTTTGGTAAACTTTTTTGCTGGTAGTAGCAGTGGTAACGTTACAGTATTTGCCAGCGCAGGTTCCTGCCAAACAAGTACATCTACTTTCCCTGTTACGTTCAGCAGCGAAGTACTGCCTCCGGCTAGCGGAGGAGATCAAACAAGTAATATTTGCCCTCCAACACCCATACCAACATTAACTGCAACTGCAACCGTACCTGCCGGACATACTTTAACTTGGTTTACAGCTGCAACAGGTGGTTCTATAGTAACAAGTCCAACTTTAAGCACCCCGGGTACAGTCACCTATTATGCTTCCAGTTCTAATAATGCAAGTGGTTGTATCAGTCCTTCAAGAACACCAGTTACATTAACTATAAATGCAGTTTCAGGAGCAGCTATAACTGCCGGAGGACCGCTTACATTCTGCCAGGGTGGTAGTGTTGTATTAACTGCTACTGCAGGTACCTCTTATATATGGAGAAATGGGGCAACACAAGTTGCCACTACCCAGGCTTATACAGCCACTACTTCTGGTTCCTATACAGTAGAAGTAACTACAGGCTCTTGTGTTAATACTTCAGCTGCAACAAATGTTACTGTAAATCCAACGCCAACTGCAGCCATTACTGCTGGTGGCCCAACTACCTTCTGCCAGGGATTAAATGTAGTGCTTACTGCATCGGCAGGTTCATCCTGGTTATGGAGCAATGGGGAAACAACACAGTCCATCACTGTAACTACTTCCGGCAACTATTCAGTAATTGTTACCAATGCATCAAATTGCAGTACTACATCTGCTGTAACGGCTGTTACTGTTAATCCTAATCCGGCTGCCGTAATTACTGCAACCGGAGGTATAACAACAGTTTGTCAGGGTGGAACTGTTACACTACAGGCAAATGCAGGTATCTCCTATTTGTGGAGCAATGGAGCCACTACACAATCAATTACACTTACCGGACCCATTGGTACTACAAACTATTCAGTAGATGTAACACAAGCTGGCGGTTGTGTATCATCATCCTCAACTACAGCGGTTACCATAAATCCATTACCAACAGCTACAATTACTGCTGCAGGTCCATTAGCATTTTGTAATGGCAATAATGTTGTTTTAAATGCTCCTGCAGGCGGCACATGGATATGGAGAAATGGAGCAACACAAGTTGCTACGACACAATCATACACCGCTACTACTACCGGTGCTTATACAGTACAGGTAACAACAGCAGCTGGTTGTTCTAATACTTCGGGTATTACCAATGTTACAGTAAGCCCTAACCCGGTTGCAACGCTGGCAGCAGCGCCATATACTAAATTGTTCCCTGGTTTAAAAACAAACCTTACTGCTACTGTTAATCCAACCGGAACGTATACTTATACATGGTTAAGAAACGGTAATGCTGTACCGGGTGCAACAACAGCTTCTATTCCAAATATTGATTTGAATGGCCTTGGCACTTATACCGTAACAGTAACAAATACTACTGGCTTACCATGTTCTAGCACATCTAACGCCGTAGTAATTGCCGACTCCATCAGTGCTAAGTTGTTTGTATATCCAAATCCATCTAAAGGAGCATTCCAGGTTCAATTCTATACTACTAATACATTAGCACATACCGTTTCTATTTTTGATTCAAAAGGAAGTGTGGTGTATAGAAAAGAATATAACCTGAGCATCCCCTACCAGCAAATGGATGTAGATATAAGAAGACATGGTGCTGGTGTGTACCAGGTGGTATTACACGACAAAACAGGAAAACGATTAGCGTACAAACAAATAGTAGTCGCTCAATAACACTCAAACAAAATTTTCCGAAGGCTAAACGTATTTTTTACGTTTAGCCTTTTTTAAT
>CAZXMP010000046.1:0-24993 GCA_964641575.1 uncultured Chitinophaga sp.
CGAACTGCTGCCTTTTTCCGAGAAATAAAATAGTCCGCTTTCGTCGTCGTAAAAATGAGTAAAACAATAGTCAGTCAGTTTTTCTGAAAGGTGCAGCCATTGCTCATCACCGGTAACTTCAAACAACGAAATAAAAGCCTGAATGGTAAGGGTATAATCTTCCAAAAATCCATCGATTGAACATTTTCCCTGTTTCCATACATGATAAAGTACACTCCATTGTTCGATGGTAATATTCAATCCGGCGGCATTAAATTTTTTCTGTAACCGGCGGGCAATAGCGGTGGAAGCTTTACCCGTAATAAAGCTGTAGAGTTCTCCTTTCTTAAATTGGTTGTTTGGCATATAGTTGTTTGTGCAACTATCCAAAATTAATAGTATTTTTGAAATAAGCAAGTTTAATTTTCCGTAAAATTTACGGCCTTCAACCAATGGATCAGCAATGGCTTACTTATAAAAACTCGGTTATCAGCTACTTCCAATTTGGCAACGGGCCAAAGCAGGCAGTCTGTTTTCATGGCTATGGTGAAACAGCTACCAACTTTGAATTTCTGGCAAAACATGCTGGAAATCAATATAGTTTCTACGCCATCGACCTACCTTTTCATGGCAAAACGGAGTGGAAAGAAGGGCTGGATTTCACTACTGAAGACTTACTTGCAGTTGTGGAAGAGATTCTGAGTGAAGGAAATCAAAAACCAAAAATCAAAAACCAAAAGTTTACAGCACTTGGTTTCAGCTTGGGCGGCCGCATAGCCCTCGGTCTTTATGAAGCCATTCCCGAAAAAGTGGAAAGGCTGATTCTGCTGGCTCCTGATGGATTAAAAGTTAATTTCTGGTATTGGCTGGCAACACAAACAAGGTTGGGAAATAAATTCTTTGCTTTCACAATGAAAAAGCCTTCCTGGTTTTTTGGCTTTTTAAAATTGATGAACAAACTAAAGCTGGTTAATGCCAGTATTTTCAAATTCGTTAATTACTATATCGGCGATGCTGAAGTGCGGCGGTTATTATATGCCAGGTGGACCGCATTGCGAAACATACAACCGAATCTCAAAAAAATCAAACAGCAAATTATCGTCCATAAAACAGCAACCCGTTTAATTTATGGTAAGCATGACCGTATCATTCTTTCATTAGTAGGTGAGAAATTTAAAAAGGGGATTGAAGAACATTGCACCATTAGTGTTATCCATGCCGGCCACCAGGTGCTGCATGAGAAACATGTGGAAGAAATACTGCCGGCTTTGTTGCAATGATTAGTTTTGTCCAAATACATGATCCTTCTTTACATCACTATAATAGTATTTATTCTCTACAGCCTTATAATAATTTATTATTGGCGGTCCTGGAGTTCGATCGTTATGTTTCAACCATCGAAAAAAATAATACATACAAAAATCTCTATTATCATCCCAGCCAGAAATGAAGAAGCCAACATCGGAAAATTATTAGTAGCATTAAGCAATCAATCTTATCCAAAAGAACTCACTGAAATAATTGTAGTTGATGACCACTCAACAGATAACACTGCATCTATTGTTCAACAATTCCCATTTGTAACGCTGATTCAATTAAAAGAAGATGCTATCAACTCTTATAAAAAGAAAGCAATAGAAAAGGGCATCGCTGCTGCTACAGGTGAATTGATCGTTACAACTGATGCAGACTGTTTACCACAGTCAAACTGGTTACAAACCATTGCTTCCTTCAAAGAAGAAAAAGAAGCTGTATTTATTGCTGCGCCGGTGGTGATAAATTGTAACTCATCCATTTTGCAAGCTTTCCAGGCCATTGATTTTATGGTATTGCAAGGGATAACCGGGGCTGTTGTTTCTACTCAAAAAATGTCGATGTGCAACGGTGCTAATCTTGCGTATGACCGAAAAGCATTTTATACTGTAAATGGTTTTACCGGCATCGACCATATCGCTTCCGGCGATGATATGCTTTTGATGCACAAAATAGTAAAACAATATCCGGGCAAAGTACATTACCTGAAATCAAAAGAAACCATTGTTAGTACCGAACCTATGAAAACATGGAGATCATTTTTTAATCAACGAATTCGCTGGGCAAGTAAAGCCGCTGTATATAATGATAAACGTATTTTGCCGGTGCTATTACTCGTATATCTCGTTAATCTTTCTTTCCCCTTTTTATTGGTAGCAGGCATCTGTAATAATCACTATTTATTATACGCTGCTGGTTTATGGGTCTGTAAAACATTAGTAGAGCTGCCTTTTTTTATAAGCGTATCAAAATTCTTCAACAAGCAGTGGGCCATTAAACTGTTTTTCTTTTTTCAGCCGCTGCATATTTTTTATACAATTGTTTCTGGCTTATTTGGTCAGTTTGGTAAATATGAGTGGAAGGGGAGAAAAGTGAGCTAAGAGAAAGGCAAAAGGAGAAAAGGAGTTCAATTCTATACTTTCTTTTATTTGCTAAATCATACTTTCGCTAGCTTTGGCACTTTGCCGTCAACTCTTTTTCTCTTTTAAACTCTTAGCTTATCTTTCCACCATGTCTCAATCACAATCATTCCAGGCAGCAGCATGGCGGCGGCTTAAAAAAAACAAAGGCGCTGTTTTTGGATTAGTGATTATAATTCTTGCAACACTCATTGCCATATTCGCATATTTTATTGCTCCTGACTCATCGCCATATTCCAATAGAATAATTGTTGAAATTGATGGAAAAAAACCTGGCTTTAAACAGGATTTCATTAAAGTAAAAAAAGATAAGGACGTTGGTTCAACCGGATTTTTTCAGCAATTGGTAAGTGGTAAAGAAGATGTGCATTATTATATACCTATCACCAGTCATGAAGAGAAAGGTGATAGCATCATCGTTCAAAAATATATTGATGAAGGCGTTAACGAACGACAATCTTACTATAAACCCCAATTAACGAATCAACCAATTACCCAATTAACTTTTCCCTTGGGTACAGATAAATATGGCCGGGATATTTTAAGTCGCATTATCGTTGGCATAAGAGTAAGTTTAAGTGTGGGATTAATAACCGTCATCATTTCATTGAGTATCGGATTGATCTTAGGCTCATTGGCGGGTTATTTCCGTAGCCGTACGGATGACATCATCATGTGGTTCATCAATGTTATCTGGAGTATTCCTACTTTATTACTTGTGTTCGCTATCACCTTAGCATTAGGAAAAGGTTTTTGGCAAGTGTTCATCGCTGTAGGTTTAACCATGTGGGTTAATGTTGCCAGATTAGTCAGAGGCCAGGTACTGGGAGTACGAGAGTTGGAATATGTGGAAGCATCTAAAGCATTGGGCTATTCTAATTTCAGAATTATTGTGCGTCATATCTGGCCCAATATTATGGGACCAGTAATGGTTATTGCAGCCAGTAATTTTGCCTCCGCTATTGTTATTGAAGCTGGCTTAAGCTTTTTAGGCATCGGAGTACAGCCTCCGCAACCAAGCTGGGGATTGATGATAAAAGAGAATTATAATTTCATCATCACTCAAAATCCAATGCTGGCATTAGCTCCGGGCTTTGCTATTATGTTATTAGTACTCGCCTTTAATTTATTGGGCAATGGTTTACGAGATGCATTGAATGTAAGAGGAAGAATATAATAACAATAAACTCCTACATCACTTTTACATTGCGGCTAAAGCTTTCATCCAGTGATATAAACGTTTCTGTTCGTTCGATACCTTTTATTTTTTGTAACTGGTCATGTAATACAAATCGAAGCTGCGTTATATCCTTGCAAACTATTTCTGCAAACATACTGTAGTTGCCGGTTGTATAATTAAGCCGGACTATCTCCGGAATTTTTTGAAGATCTTTTGCTACGGTATCATACAACGAACTTTCTTTTAGGTAAATACCAATGAAGGCAATCACATCATACCCCAGTTGTTTTAAATCTGCTTTCAACCTTGTACCTTTAACCACTCCTGCCTCCTGTAGTTTTTTGATACGAACATGAATGGTGCCGCCGGAAACAAATAGTTTTTTTCCGAGATCGGCGTAAGAAATTTCTGCATTCTCCATCATGTGGTGAATAATCTGAAGATCGAGATTATCAAGATTTAATTTCGTTGCCATTTTGTGTATTGATTTTAGAAATTATTCATAATAATTATCAAATATTTGAATAATTTCTATACTTTCAAAATATTTATTAGAAAATTTGGAACGAAAAGCTTTTAGAGCCTATATTTGTATCATCAACAACGCCGAAAGGCACTAGTTCTTGATAATACTGTGGGGTGATGAAATTGCGAAAGCATGGCAGACATACCCTCTTGTCTCGAGGGTGGGGAAAACAGGATAAACGTAGCATAGAGCCGTTTTGATAGCAATATTAACACGACCGGGGTCGACCACCGAACTTTGTACTACAGCTAACTGCCCCGTGGAGGTTCGAACCCTCCCCCTACAGCACTTTAAAAGCCTCCGAAATTCGGAGGCTTTTTTATTTACGGTCCGTCAATCGTTTGAGCAATTTCGTTGAAATAATATATTGCATCGCCTTTCAACTATATTTTTGCAGCCAAAAAAATCAAGCATGAAAATTTTTGCAATTATTGTAGGTACTCTTTTTTCTTTACTTACAATGGCTCAGGATCAAAGTGTAAAAGCATTGCAAGCAGAGTCTGGTAAAACAATAAAAAAAGATCCGGCTGATACCAGTAAAAAAAATTGGAGAAAGGGTGGTATCTATAGCCTGAATGTATCGCAGGCATCTTTAACTAACTGGGCGGCCGGTGGGGACGAATTCTCTCTTGCTGTTAACTCCCTGCTTAGTATGTATGCTTTTTACCAAAAAGACAAACACAGTTGGGACAATACATTTGACTTTAACCTTGGTTATGTAAAATCTACCAGTATTGGTGGAAGAAAAAATGATGACCGATTTGATCTGTTATCGAAATATGGATATGCGCTAACCTCCAAACTTAATCTTGCGGGGTTGGTTAATCTTCGTTCGCAATTTTTTAAAGGCTACTCTTTTGATAATGTAAAAACTCTTTCCTCCAACTTTATGGCACCAGGATATTTGTTAGTAAGTGCGGGGCTTGATTATAAACCCAATAAAGCACTTTCTATTTATGTTTCCCCGCTAACAGCCCGTTGGGTAATTGTAAGAGATACCGCCTTATCCAACAAAGGTGCGTATGGAGTAACACCGGGTAAAAAATCAAATTTGGAGATCGGTGCTTTTGCCTCTATCAATTATTTAAAAGAAATCTCCAAGAATATAACTTATAAAGCCCGGCTTGATTTGTTTTCCAACTACAGAAGAAACCCACAAAATGTTGACTTATTCATGTCAAACATTCTGAATGTAAAATTGTCAAAAGTATTGTCTGCCACCTGGGGTGTTGATCTTATATATGATGATGATGTTAAATTATTTGGCCCGAACAAAACTTCTCCTGCCTTACAAGTAAAATCATTAGTAGGTATTGGATTGTTGGTTAAATTCTAAACAATCGTTTGATATATTTTTATTCGCAATAACATGCTGCCTTTTTAACAGAAAGCAGCATTTTTTTTACAAACAGTCATTAGCATATTTATGTTTTAACATTCCTTATAAAATAAAATAGTTCCGCCATCTATTTATTCTCTCTTTTATATTTGCGCATATCCGGTATCCGCTAAAAAATTTTTCTGTTTTTCTGCTTCTCTTATAAGCAGTATCCATATCACCACCAAAACCGAACTATTAAGTATGAAAAAAGTATCAGCTCTTATTATTTTGCTTGCCAGTTACCTAACTGTATTATCACAAGATGCTATTATTAAAAAGCTCCAGGTAGAATCGCTACGAACCATAAAAAAAGATATTCCAGACAGTGCCTGGAAAAAATGGAAAGCAGGTGCATTGTACAATATCAATGTCGGCCAAAGTAGCCTGAGCAACTGGGCTGCCGGTGGTGATGATTTTTCGCTTACTATTTCTACATCACTTAACCTGCATGGTTTTTATAAAAAGAAAAAACATAGCTGGGATAATACATTAGATATAAACTTTGGCTATGTAAATACTACCAGCCTTGGAAGCCGTAAGAATGATGATCGGTTTGATTTTGTTTCCAAGTATGGCTATTCACTGGACAAACACTTAAATCTTGCATCGCTTGTAAATTTCCGTTCGCAGTTTTTTAAAGGCTATACATACCATGATAATACGAAAAGTTTTGCATCAGCACTTTTATCTCCCGCCTATGTAGTTACAAGTTTGGGTATGGATTATAAAGCAGGTAAAAGTCTTTCCATTTTTGTTTCGCCAGTTACCTCCCGCTGGATAATTGTAAAAGATGATAGCCTCTCTGCCAGGGGTGAATATGGAGTAGTCCCCGGTACACATAGCCTAAATCATCTTGGTGCTTTTGCAACTATCAATTACCAGAAAGCTTTCAACAAGTATGTATCATATAGGGGAAGGATAGATTTATTCTCCAACTATAAAAAAGATCCCCTGAATGCAGATTTATATATGACAAATTCTCTTTCAGCCAAAGTAGCAAAGATTCTTGCTTTTAGCTGGAACGTAGATATGATCTATGATGACGATGTAAAAGTATTTGGCAAAGAGAGTTCATCACCTGCTTTACAACTAAAATCAATAATAGGAGTTGGCCTGCAAATAAAAATATGACCGCTGATTTTTTGAGTATGGATTTTTCTCTCTTCTGCACTACTCCATTTATCTTTGTGCGGTATGGGACAAAAGAAATTAATTCGGTTTGAAGAGCTATTGACTTTTAAGAATGTATTGCAATATCCAAAAGATATTAATGGTAAATGGAATGAATTCTTCGGCAATACAAATCCCATAACCTTAGAGCTAGCCTGCGGCAAAGGAGAATATGCAGTAGGTCTTGGTCAGCTTTACCCAAACAGAAATTTTATTGGAATTGACTTAAAAGGAAACCGCATTTGGGTGGGTGCTAAAAAAGCATTGCAAAATAATCTCCCGAATATTGGTTTTCTTAGAACAAAAATAGACCAGGTAGCAGAATACTTCAATCCGGGTGAAGTAGCGGAGATCTGGATCACTTTTCCTGATCCGCAACTACGAATATCGAAAGCAAAAAAAAGATTGACACATCCAAAATTTTTACGCCTATACCAACAATTTCTTATTCCCGGTGGTTTACTACATTTAAAAACGGATAGCCCCGATTTATATACTTTTACGAAACATGTGATTGAGCTTTATAACTGTCCGGTATTGAAAGAAAGCGACAATGTGTACAAGGAGGAAATGATACCTGAAGAGTTGAAAATAAAAACACATTATGAGTCGCTTGATATTGCCGGAAGCAATCGAATTCACTATTTATGTTTTTCCATACCTGCTATGCTACCCGGCAAAGAAAAAGATGAAGAGCTAAAACAATTATTATCGAAACATGAAGGAACTGATTGAGGGCATTGATTATTATATTAATCCGGCTGGATATGTGGTACTAACAGAAAAATATCATTTAGATAAAGGCTATTGCTGTGGCAATGGCTGTCTTCATTGCCCTTACCAATATGAAAATGTGCCGGAGCCCCGCCGGAGTGAGTTGCTTACAAAAAAAGAAGATATATAAATACACAGGCTGCATGTCCCATATTGAGTAATGCGGGCCACAACAAAATGCTTTAGTCAAAAAGTATAACTTTAAATAATGGCTACAAAGAAGAAATTGTCCGGTAAATTAAAATCTGTACGGCCTTCCGGTAAGAAAGATGATAATTTTTTTGAATTGGTGTTTGAAGTAGCCCGTCAAATTCCGAAAGGGCGGGTAACTTCTTATGGCGCCATTGCTGCATGCCTTGGAGCTAAATCATCCTCTCGCATGGTAGGCTGGGCCATGAATGGGGCAGGTAGAGTAAAACCAAAAGTACCAGCACACCGTGTTGTCAATCGCCTCGGTATATTAAGTGGCAAACACCATTTTACACCTTCTGGTATGATGGAAAAACTTTTAAAAAAAGAAGGTATTAAAGTAAAGAATGACCAGGTGCAGGATTTTAAAAATGTATTTTGGGATCCGGCAGAAAGTTTAGGATTTTAAATTCAGCCTTAAGCATAAAAAGAGAGCACCATAGAAATGGTGCTCCGTAACCAAAACCAACCGGAGTATGCCGGCTAATTGTCCTCAGGGTGCAAATGCTATGCCACCCCATTTTGGGAATATTATAATGCTATCTGACTCGTTTTTCAAAGTTCACTGAGTAGTTTAAAAAAAATTAAAAGGCTGCTGTATTATTAAGTAACTTTTACTAAATAATAATTATTTACCCTTTCATATATGATTGGTTTTACTTTAATAACGCTGCTTTATATTCTGTTTATTGTTTTTGTATGTATTCGCATACTATTGTCAACACAGTATGCCAACAAGGCGTTAGCCTATATCCTATTTGCCATTTTTCTTCCTGTTGTAGGTGTAGGATTTTATTTTCTTTTTGGCGTTAATTACTGGAAAAAAAGACGGTATAGTAAAAAAACAATCCAGGACAATGAAATTCTGGAAAAACTAAAAAAAGGAATTGTTCAATTTGATGATACTGCTATTCAGCATCAGGATGAATCTGTACAACAACACACAGAGTTAGCATCAATGCTTGTCCGGGATCTAGGAAGTCCGCTTACAAAAAATAACACAGTAAAACTCTTAAAGAATGGAGAAGAAAAATTTCCGGAGTTACTGGAGGCAATCAAAAACGCCACACACCATATCCATATTGAATATTACATTTATGAGTACGACACAATCGGCACCAAAGTCATTGAATTATTAATCAAAAAAGCAAAAGAAGGTGTTGAAGTGCGGCTTATCTATGATGACTTTGGAAGTCCAACCATAAAAAAAGCTACAGAAAAAAGAATGCGGGATGCTGGTGCAGAAGTTCATCCTTTTCATAAAGTAAGATTCTTTTTGTTTGCCAACCGGCTCAACTATCGTAATCATCGTAAAATTGTAATAATAGATGGGCAAACTGCATTTGTAGGAGGCATTAATGTTTCTGATAAATACATTAACAACGGCAAAAACAAATTATACTGGAGAGATATGCATATCCGTATTGATGGACCCGCTGTGTACTATCTTCAATATCTTTTCATTACAGATTGGAAATTCTGTTGTAACAATTCATTGAAGACAGAAGAAGTATATTTTAAAAAATTGAAAGAAACGAAGCAAGATAGTTTTGTACAAATAGCCGCCAGCGGCCCTGATTCTGTTTTGCCATCGGTACTTTATTCAATACTGCAGGCTATTTATATGGCGAAGAAAGAAATTCTTATTACAACTCCTTATTTTATTCCGGGAGATAGTATTATGGATGCGTTGAGTGTGGCTGCACTAAGCGGCTTATCAGTAAAAATGCTGGTGCCGGGGATAAGCGATTCAAGAATAGTGAATGCCGCTGCAAAATCGTATTATAATAAATTGTTGGAAGCCGGAGTAGAAATCTACCTCTATCAAAAAGGATTTGTTCATGCTAAAACAATGGTTACCGACTCTATGCTTACTTTGTTAGGTACTGCTAATATGGACTATCGAAGTTTTGAGCTCAACTTTGAAGTGAATGCACTTATATATGATAAAGAAATAGCAGAAGAAATGCGTACTACTTTTTTTGAAGACTTGAAAGATGCTGAAAAAATTGATAAAGACATCTGGTTATCCCGCCCTTGGCATGTACAATTGCCTGAAAAATTTGCCAGGTTATTTTCACCAATATTATAAAATCAATTACCCTTGATCCGATTGATAAAAGATTGGAAAGTTTCTTTATTCCAATTGGCAAACCGGCCTCTTTGTACTACCAGTGTGTTATCCATATCCGGTTGCAAATAATAGTGAAATGCAAATCGTTGCCGTGGATCGTACCAACCTGTTATTTGTCCAAACCGAAGATCGTTTAGTAATATTGTATCAGCATGCTTTTCAACGGTATAATATCGCTGAGAAAATTCTATTATTTTATTTGCTTCTTCTCTATCAGGCAAAAGGTTGAGAATACTGTCATTCCTTGGAGAATAAGTAAGTTCATTAGTCAATTTTTTATCAAACACAGAAACATATCCGGTATAAAACCCGCTATCCATTTCTGCTGCTACAAACCAAAGCCAGTTTTGTAAAGGTGCTGGTGTAGTAAAAACTCTTTTGGCAACTATTTGTTGATTGGCAAGCACATTGGTTACCCTATTATTGATAATGATTTTATTAATAACTGTATAGCTTAGATAAACTACACAAGAAAAAAGTCCTGCTTTCCACCAAAATCTTCGGGCTTGTTGCCCTTGTTTTATAAATAGTAACATCAACAATGCTATTCCCGGAACAATAGAGAAAAAAGGATCGGCAACATAAATAGTATCAAATGAAATGCGATAGCTGCTGAACGGTTCAAACCAGCCAACTCCATAATTGTTAAACGCATCGAGAAAAATATGTAGCGCAGATATGATAAGGAAAAAAAACACCCATTTTGCAAATGAAATTTCTGCATGTTTTAAAAAAAATCTTGCAACAACTGCCAGCACAGGACTGATTAAAAGAACATAAAGAATGGAATGTGTAACCCCCCGGTGAGCATGCAGGTTATCCGCGGTGTTGAGCCATAAAGCAGCAGCGAAATCAATATCGGGCAAACTATGTGCTATTACACCCGCCAACATAGCCTTTCTACCCAATTGACGTCCTGCAAAAGCCTCGCCCATGCAGGCACCAAGGGCAATATGTGTAATAGTGTCCAGCGAGGTGGTTTTAAAAATAAAAAACTATATTTTACAGCTTCTGCCGTAATTCTATTTTTTCTTTCGCAAAATAAACCATCCTATTATAAATACAACAAGAAATACAAGAAAGAAAGCCCACCACATTCCGGCTTTGAATACCATTTCAATAGCACCGCAACCGGATAAAAAAGTAGTTAATAAAAACAATGTGAGGATTTGAATATTTTTAAGCATACCAGTTAAATTTAATTGGGGTTTAAATACTAATGTTGTGCCATTTATTTTAAGATTCGGCGAATTTCAATGTACCATAAATAATTAAATGACAAAGCCAGCACTAATTAAATAGCACTGGCTTTGCAGATTACCCGCTTTATTATTCTACTTCACTTTCACTTAATAATACAGACGATACAGTTGCTTCAGTAAGTTTTTCATCTGCCGCTTTTTCTTCTTCCAGCGTTTCTCTTAGCAAACCTGCCGCCTCACTATAACCTAAAATTTCGGCATAGGCCGCCAGCGTTCCATAAGATGCAATTTCATAATGTTCTACTTTTTGACCTGCGGCAATAATGCCTGCATCCATCACTATCCCTGGTTCGCTATCTTTAATAATCTCTTCGCTTTCCTTAATCAATCCTTCCATTGCTTCACATTTTTTTGCTACAGGCTTAGCATCAATACTTGCAAATACTTCCTCCAGTCTTGTAACCTGACCTTCTGTTTCTGCAAGATGGTCTTCAAGAACTTGAATTAACGCTGAAGACGATGCATTCTTTATCATTTTAGGCAATGCCTTTAAAAGGCTTTTTTCGGCCCAATACAGATCCTTAATACCGTTTTCAAAAAGTTTATGCAATTGCCCATGGGTTGTGCCTGTTGCAGTTTCGCTTTTTGATTGCTGTTTGCCGTTGGATGTTGCGTTACTTTTCATATTGATTTCTTTTTGTGTTAGAAAAATGAATTCAATACGAAAATGCAAGTTATATGCCGGAAGGTTTTCAGCTTAATCTCACTACTATTCGGGAAACAGCTTCCCCGCTTTGTAGTAATTGGGGTTTATGCTTTTTGATTATTCTCTTCGAAGTATCTTATTTTATTATACAGCGTTTTTCTATCAATATTAAGACGGGCTGCTGCTTTTGTTTTATTAAATTTTACTTCCTTTAAAACTTCCATTATGGCCTGATACTCTGCGTGAGAAGCTGCATCTTTTAAGCCAATAGGAGAGGCATTTACATTGGTGGTTGATGCAGCCTGTTCATTTTCTGAAGACACAGGATTGGTGGTTTTGTCTGTCACACCTCCAATAATTTCCCAGGGCAATACATTGCTGGTTATTTTTCCGGAGGAAGAAAGTAGGGCTGCGCGGCGAATAACATTTCTAAACTCCCGCAGGTTACCCGGCCAGCTATAGTTTAAAAACAATTGCATTGATTCTTCATCAAATCCATCTAACTGTTTACCCAGTTCGCTACAAGCCTTTGTAAGAAAAAATTCTGAAAAAGGAATTATATCTTCCTGGCGCATACGAAGGGGTGGAATAGTAATTGAAAACTCATTAAAGCGATGGTATAAGTCTTCCCGGAATTTCCCTTTTCTATAGGCCTCCTGCAAATTTTCATTAGAAGCAACAATAACCCGTACATCTGTGGTCTGATCTTTATTACTCCCCACTCTTTTAAACTTTCTTTCCTGCACTACTCTCAGCAAAGTGGCCTGAACATCTAACGGAAGATTCACCACTTCATCGAGGAAGAGAGTTCCTCCATTGGCTGCTTCAAAAAAACCTTCTTTATCTGCGAGTGCCCCGGTGAAAGAACCTTTTACATGCCCAAACAATTCACTTGCGGCCAACTCACGGGAAAGGGTACCACAATCCACCGCCATAAAGGGCTTATCCTTTCTATTACTACTTTGATGAATCGTTTTTGCAATTACTTCTTTACCGGTTCCACTTTCTCCATATAGTATTACGCTGTAAGGGGTAGGTGCTACCAGCTCTACCTGCTTATACATTTCTGCCGTGCGGGGTGCTCCTCCCACCAGATATTCTTCATTAAAAGAAACATTCTTTGCTGCTATTCTTGAACTACCGGGTTCTTTTACTGAAGATGTTCCATCTTTTGCAACAAGTCCTTTGTTTATTACATTGATAACTTCTTCGGGTATTAATGGCTTGGTTATATAATCAAATGCTCCCTGGCGCATTACTTCTACAGCCATTTTAATATCGGAGTAACCTGTTATAATTATTACCAGTGCAGAGGGATTTATTTCCCTTAAACCGGTTAAAACTTTCACACCATCCATATCGCCCAGACGAAAATCGCAAAGGACTACGTCATAGCTTTGTTCTTTATACTTAGCCAATCCCTTATTTCCGGTATAGGCAGTATCAGTTTCAAATCCCTTGCGTTGCAAGAAATGACTCAGCAATTTGCACATATCCATATCATCGTCTATAATCAGGATTTTTTTCATTGTCAGTGGATTGAGTAGATGGTAATAATGTTTAAAATTAAAGTAGATATTTTAGAACAGTGTGAGTAAATATATTCCCTCCCAATTTATCTCAGGTTAGAGTATTTACAAACAAAGTGCCTGAAATTGCAGAATTTAACACTAAAAATTGCTTGGCAAATGTTTTGCGTATAATAGAGAAATTGTAAATTGAAGTGAGAGAGAATAATTTAAATGCAACCATGACGTCCCATGTAAAAATTTTAATTGTAGACGATGAAGTTGATATCTGCTACTTTTTAAGCCGGAATCTTGCAAAAAGAGAATTCAATGTTTCTTATGTGCACACATTAGGAGACGCTGAAACCCAGTTGCAGCAAGAGAAACCGGCGATTGTACTATTAGACAACCACTTACCAGATGGCTTTGGTATAAACTACGTTACAAAAATCAAAAGCAAATATCCTGATGTAAAAATCATTATGATTACTGCGCATGATAGTCCGCAAGACAGATCAAAAGCTTATAGTAATGGCATAGATTTCTTTCTTTCCAAGCCATTTACCATTACCGAGGTAAATAAAATAATTGATGTGCTAATGGAACAGGAGTAAGATTGTCTCCTTTTTTCCACGCCTTGTGGAATTATCTCCACAGTTAAGTTTCTATGTACTAGGCAAAATTAAGCGTAATTATAAAGCTGGTTCCCTCGTTTACCTGGCTACAAACACTGATGTCTCCTTTATGATTTAGTATTATATTTTGAGTATTTGTAAGACCAAGGCCATTTCCATTTTGCTTGCTGGTAAAATAAGGTTCAAATATTTTCGATACCGCTTCTTCATCCATACCAGGACCGTTATCCCTGATTATTACTTTACACTTATCATTTTCGCCTTTAGTTTCCAGCCATAATTTGCTTCCTTCCCTACCCTCCATAGCTTCCAATGCGTTAATAATAATATTAAGCATAGCGATCTTTATCCTTTCGCTATCTACTGCTACATCGCAGATATCAGTACTATAATTTCTAATTATTTCGATATTCGTTAAGGTTACCCTGTCCTGTGCCTGCGCTAATGTTTCATCTAGTAAGCTATTTATAGACACTTTATTAAATGTTAGTTCTGAAAACTTAGTAGAGTTGAGTAGATCTGAAATAAGCTGGTTTATGCGGTGACTATTTCTACCAATCATTTCAAATAAAAAGTCTGTATTTTCTTCTGGTAATGAAATCTCCCCTTTTAACTGATCCACGGCCAGGTTAATATTGGTCAATGGATTTCTTACTTCATGTGCAATGGTTCTTGCCATACGTCCGGTAGCGGCAAATTTTTCCTGGCTACGCATCTTTATCAATTCCTGGTTGGCTTTATCCAGCTCGGCAATCCTGTTTTTTAATTGATTTTGATAGTCAATTACTTTTCTTTCTGCCTCTCGCCTGGCAGTCCTTTCTTTTGTATGCGTAATAAATCCAAAAACTACTATCCCTACTGCAACTACCAGCGTAGAAATAATAATAATATTTAGCGCCTTAAAATCCTTGGTAAGTTTTGTATTTCGGGTATCAAGTAGCGATGCTTCATGTGCCTGAATTTCATTAATTTTTATTCGCACTTCATCCATCAATCTTTTTCCCCTTACCTGTTGCACATAAATAGTATCAATAATCATTTTTCGGTTCCGGTTGTACACATCAATATTTTCTTGTAACGCAACATATCGCTTATCTATTGTTTCATTTAATTCATTGAGTCGTTGTTGTTGAGATTCGTTATCCTTTGTTTGCTCCTTTACTAAATTAAATATTGAATCCATGGCTTTTCTGCTACCTGTATATGGTTGAAGAAAAGTACTGTCATGGTTAATAAGATAACCCCTGATGCCGGTCTCAGCATCTTTTACTTCAGATAACATGGCTTCCAAATTCGAAATTATCCTATTGGTATTTCCAACCCTTTTAGATTGAGAAGTAAGCTGCCTGTTAGCGTATAAAGTAGCCAGGCAGGCAATTAGCAAAAAAATGAAACCGGAGAAGTAGCCCGTTCTGATTCTACTATCGTTTTTTATTTTCCTTAAGGCGTTTTCCATGTTGGAATTTATTTTATCGGAAGCTTCAATTTTATCACCTATTGAAAGCAAAAAGTTGTAAATCGGAACTATTTATTCCGCTGATTAAGTTAGCTATACACTCTGCCGCAATCATACTAAAAGTAATACCGTTTCCACCAAAACCGAGTGCAAAATAACTGTTTGGCAATTTAGCATATTCACCAATATAAGGCAAGCCATCTTTTGTGGATCCAAATGTACCTGTCCAGCTAAACTCTGACTTAAATGAAATATGGGGAAACAACTTTGTAAAATCCCTGGTTAGCTGTTTTGATTTTTTTGCTATCAATGCATCTCTTTTACCGGGAGAATAAAAATCTTCGTCTCTGCCGCCCACTAAAATACGGTTATCTTTTGTTGTTCGTAAATACAAGTACGGATCAGCAGTGTTCCATATCAGCATATTATCTTTCCAAAAAGGTTTTTCTGCACTCAGGGACTCACTAACTATTGCATAGGTTGAATGAAGCTTTACAATTGGTTTATCAATATATTGTACTACTTCATATCCTGTAGCATACACTAATTTTTTACAGTTTAATTCATACCCATTTTCTGCCACTAACCGTACGCTATTTTTATCATGCCTGATCTTAATTATCGGTGTCCTGTCATATACTGCTAATCCTTTTTTTATATTGAACTGATGGAGGGCATGGGTGAACATATAGGCATCTGTTTGTGCACCATCTTTTGATAGAATAGCGGCAGATGCATTAATACCACATTTATCCCTTACATCTTTTTCTGAAAGATATTGTACTTGAAATCCATGTTTTTTTCTGCTGGTAAATTCCTTTAACAGCGATGGTACATCTTTTTTTGCTGCTGCATAATACAGGCTTTTCCTTTTTTGAAAATCCACAAATCCTATTTTAGCTGTAATAGCCGCCAATGTATCAATCGCCTCCCGGCAAAGCCAGTAAGCTTTGGCAGCATTATTTTCCCCGATTTGATCTGCCAATTTATGTAAGGGTGTATCAATTTCATATTGCAACAGCGATGTGCTGGCGCAGGTACTTCCCAGGCCAATACTTCTTGCATCAACTATTACACAGGATATATCTTGTTGTAATACTTGATAGGCCATTAGTGCTCCCGAAATACCGCCTCCAAGAATAACCACCTCCGTACGAATATTTTTTTCCAGCTTAGGATAAGTAGCTACCAATCCATTTTTGATTAGCGAAAAAGGATAGCCCGACTTTAAAATCATACGCTGGCTTATTTAAGGTAACGTCTCAGTGTCCAGGCCATTGTTTCATGCTCCCGCATCAAGTCGGTGAGGAAATCAGCCGTACCAGCATCCTTAAATTTTTCATCACAGTCATCGATGTTCTTTCGAAGCTGAACAATAATCGCCTCATGATCTTTTAATAATTCTTTTATCATTTCATTTTGAGCAGGATATTTACCCGGTGACTCCTTTAATGAAGTATGTTCTAAAAACTCCTGCATAGTACCGGGTGTGTTAGCACCCAGTTTATTTATCCGCTCCGCCACCTCATCAATAGATTGTTCCATTTTTTTATAATGCTCTTCAAATAATTGATGTAGTTCCATAAAACTGTTACCGGATACATTCCAATGAAATTTTCTTGTTTTCATATAGAGAACAACTCCATCTGATAACACACCGGTTAACATGGCATTTACTGCTGCTAAATTTTTTTCTGAGAGGCCAATGGCTGGTTTCATAATTTATTTTTTAATAAAGGGAGAATAAATCAAAAAAAGCAACTTTGATTCCAACTTAAATGCCGCATTATTTACTACTAATCTTTCCCATAGCGTTGCAAAAAATCCACAGTTTCGGTTCTACGTTTAGTTTAAGCAAAGCAATTTCTTTTCTGGCACAGGATTTTCAATATACCTGTTGTCAACGGAATTATTCATTTTTTAAAACCACAACCTATGCTACGCTGGACAATCACATTCTTAGTAGTTGCGTTAATCGCCGCATTGTTTGGATTCGGTGGAATTGCTGCGGGAGCAGCAGGAATTGCTAAGATATTATTCTTTATTTTCCTTATACTATTTGTTCTGTCATTATTATTTGGAAAATCGTTTGGAAAGACAGACGTATAAAAAATGGGCAATGTTGAACAAAACATATCCAGCATTGCCCCTATTTTCCATTATCTCTAATAAAATGTATTTGATATGAAAAAGCTGCTTTTTATAGCAAGTTTAGTAGCTATTACAATTTGGATTACAGGAGTATTTATTTTGAGTACAGGTAGGTTTATCCATTTCTTTTTGGCTCTCTCGGTACTTCTTTATATACGATCACTGATGGCCCCTGCAACAGCAAAATGGAAAGAGCTTTTTATTAAGTAGTTTTTATTTGGTAATATATTTTTTTAATAGTTAAAATTAATTTTATGAGTAAAACAATGTTAGGTTTTTTAGCCGGTGCGGCAGTTGGTGCATTAGCAGGTATTCTTTTAGCACCTGATAAAGGTTCTGAAACCCGTAAAAAAATTGCCAGTAAAGCAGGTGATATTAAAGATTCAGTAAAAGGTACAATGAACGAGTTTGCTGATAAAATAAAAGAAACCTACAACAGTGCTAAAGGTGGTGCACAAGATCTGAAAGATGAAGCAACTGCAAAAATGAATGCAGCCAGGAACGAAGTGAAAAATGCACTGTCCTGATTGTCTTAATCCTTTTCCGATAAGAGCTTAAAACTACAAACTATGCATACTGCAGTGGAACATATCGAGCAAATTGTTTCTAAAGCTGGCGATCTGGCCGAAACAAAGATGGAGATCTGGAAATTAAAAGCTGCAAGCAAAATATCTGAAACGGTATCATCACTTATTTCTTTAATAGCAATTATAATATTGGCAGCCGCCGCACTAATTATATTAAGCTTTGGTGCTGCCTTTTGGATTGGAAAAGAATTAGATAATACCAGTTACGGGTTTTTTATAGTGGGAGGGTTTTATGCTCTTATCGGACTATTAGTTTTTGTTTTCCGGAAAGACTTGATTAAAGCTCCTTTGAGCAATCTTATTGCTGATAAAATTGCTAAATAAAATTTATGAAGCGGCCGTCCTCAATTGAAAATTTAGAACTCCGGATTAAAGAACTGGAACTTCGGTATGCAGAACAAGTTGCAGACATTAAGCAGTCAGCCGCCGGACTTATAGATAGTGTGTCTCCAATGCAAATTTTAAAAAGCACACTCAGGAACGTTGTTACAACTCCCGGCCTAAGAGGGAACCTAATTGATACAGCAGTAGGTCTCGGTGCAGGATTTCTTGGTAAGAAATTATTGGTGAAAAAGACAGGCGGAATATTCGGAAAGATTACCGGTTCTGCTTTACAATTACTGCTTACAAATTTTGTAAGCCAAAAGCTACACCAGGCAAGAGAAGACAATTCCTCAGAATAGCCCATTATCCTTTACTTTATTAATTTATATTTGATATAGACAAGAGTGTATATCATGTACATTTTTGTCTTTTGAAATGTCTGCCTGATGAATATTAAATTTAATAACCGGGTTAAACAAGTACTCCTGCTTGGGTTGCTTATTCTGCTTGTCTGGATATCAATTAAAGAATTGGTTATATGTCTCCCTGGTTTGCTGGGTGCAGTTACGTTATACATTTTAAGCCGGGCTAACTATTTTCAACTCATTTATAAAAAGAAATGGAAGAAAGGTAGAGCCGCGGGGCTCTTTATTCTTTATTATCTTATTTTACTAGGACTACCTGTTTTTTTAGCAACAACACTCATAAGCCCCAAAATAAATACGTTTCTAAACGATCCTACTGCTATGATTGGCAGTGTAAAAACAGCTGTATTACAAGTGCAGGAAAAAATTGGATTTGAGTTTGTTACGGAAAAATCGTTGGCAGGTTCTCTTGAAAAAGTAACCGAAATTCTGCCCTCACTTCTTAATAGTACCGCCAACCTGATTACCAACCTTGCCATCATGTTATTTTTTCTTTACTATATGCTTTATTATGGAAAAGAGATAGAAAGAACATTATTTCATATTATACCATTGAAGGATGATAATATTACCATGCTTGCTTCAGAAACAAAAAGAGTAGTAAAAGCAAATGCTCTTGGCATTCCATTGATATCCATCATTCAGGGTCTTACCGCCACATTGGGGTATTTCATTTTTGGCGTAAACGAGTGGGCTTTATGGGGATTTCTAACGGGTGTATTTGCCTTCTTTCCTGTGGTGGGTACAATGCTGGTTTGGGTGCCGCTGGTTGTATATACTTATGTAAGTGGTGATACTGGTATGGCTATTGGATTAGGTCTATATAGTATTATAGTCACAGGCAATGTAGATTATATCTCAAGGATTACTATCATGAGAAAACTGGGTGATGTACATCCCGTTATCACTGTTCTGGGTATCATTATTGGGTTGGGCCTATTTGGCTTTATTGGTCTTGTTTTTGGCCCCCTACTGGTAAGCTATATCATTTTATTATTCAAAATATACATGAACGAATTTGTTGATCCGCTGGCGGATGAATACAATCTTTCAGAAACCAGTATTGTTGCTACCGAAGAGCAGGCAAAAACAGAAAAATAAGCAGCACTAATTGTAATACGGGCTTATCATCCAATATACCACCACTCCCGTTACAGCTACATAAAACCAAATAGGCCAGGTAATACGTACCAGTTTTTTATGTTTATCAAATTCTCCGGTAAGTCCTCTATAAGCAGAAAATAGAATAAAAGGAAGAATAATACCTGCTAATGGAATATGTGTAAAGAGTATGATATAATAAATAGTTTTTTCAATTCCCTCTCCGCCGAATTTTGTACTTCCTGTAAATAAATGATGGCAGATATAGCTTATTAAAAATAGTATTGATAAAAACATAGCAGCAAACATTATATTTCTATGCAGCTTATAATTCTTTGCTTTTACAGCCACCAAGGCTGCAATCAATAATACAGCTACGCAAGAGTTAATTATTGCGTTTGCCTTTGCAAATAAATGCAGATCAAACCCTAAGTTTACCTCTAACTTCACCTGACTTAATGCAGTTATCGCAATAAATACAATCGCCGAAAAGATAAAAATCAGCGTCTTTGCTTTCTTATCATTTTTTTTCCATGCTGCCTGCAACATATACTATGTTTTTTTTCTAAAAAAGAAGAATAGTAAGCCTACGCCAAATATGGCAATTAAAAATACAACTGCCATCAATTGTAATTTTCCATCAAAGAAGCTTTTCGCTTTGGGATCTTTTTCCATGGTTAGCAAAACAAGGTCTTTAGATAGATCCTTTAAAGCCAGCGAATCTAAACCATGATAGTAACCTCTTACATGTCTATTGCTATCTATTAAAACAAAATGATCGGTATGAACAAAATCTGTATCAATGCCCATTCCATCCTGTGCAGGTATTTTAAGTTCATTGATTATTAAATCATAGATTTCCTTTTTCTCACCCGTTAGCAGCCACCATTGTTCGGGGTTTATTTGAAATTTATCTGCCCAAAATTTAAGTCGCTCTACAGAATCTCTTTCCGGGTCTATACTAAAAGAAATAAAGTGCACTTTTTTGTTAGTTCTATCGCCAACTCTTTGTCCATTATGAATCGACTCTGCCAATCGCTTCATATTTCTGGTAAGGCTTGGACAAATTGTAGGACAACGGGTAAAAAAGAAATCGGCAATAATGATTTTGCCTTTCAGGCTATCTAATGTTACTTTTTTCCCTTCCTGGTTCACAAAAGAAAAATCAGCCACCTTGTGCCAGGCGGTATCGTTTACTTTTTTACCCTTCTTGGTTACAGAAACTACAGAATCCGGGAGGTAATGCTTCGGCATTGCCACTGCCGTTTCACTTTTTCTTTTTACGATAAAGTAGGCTAATAACGGCAGCAATATTGCCAGCATTACCGCATACAATGCTTTCTGATTCACTCTCTATATTTAAAAATAAAAACCATTAAACCCTGCTTGTCAACAAGCATCAGGCTTAATGGTTTGGTTTGATTAAAAATCACTTTATTCTTTTCCGCTCTTTTCTACAGGCTTCTCGTCGGCTTTATCTGACTTATGATGCTTTGCAGGAGTAGTTGTTTCTTTAAAATGCAAATCGTAAGTATTTCTCAGATTTTTGTATGAATTGCCTTCATAAATAAAAGCAAAAATGAACCATATAAATAATAGTAAAGGCACAATTATCGTCATGATCATGTTCTTTATTTCATCACCAAGGTGCATGAATATAGAAACAATCCAGTATGCTTTTAAAAGAGTTAAAATACATACTACCCCTTTAAAAAGTAGTATCAAAAAATCCCGGTTAACCTCTCCTTTATGCAGGTTATAAATCAATAGTCCAATCGCCAATTCTACGATGGTAACAACCGATAACAAGATCGTTGTCTTTTTTACCCGCTTCTTAAATTCCGCATCATCTGTATGATGATGAAAACTTACTTCAGGGTATGCTGCTGAGGGAGAAATGTCTTTTGTTGTATCGTAATGATTACTCATAATCTATATAGCTTCAAAAATTATTAAATAAGATAAAAACAAAGGAATACAAATACCCAAACCAGGTCTACAAAGTGCCAGTACAATCCTGCCTTTTCTATCATCAGGTAATGACCTCTTTTTGCAAACACATCTTTCTGCGCCATCATCAACATTATTATATTAATGATTACTCCGGAAAATACGTGGAAACCGTGGAAACCTGTAATGCCATAGAAATAACCACCAAAAGCCACAGGTCCTTTTTCTCTAACATGCATTTCTGCAAGGTTCACCATTCCTCTTAATTGAGCGTCAGACATTGCTGCCAGCTCTTTTGCAGAATGGGAATGGTCATGGCTTTGAACCAGGCTCACCAATGTTTCGTGTGATGTATTACTTAATGCTGCTGTAAGTGCTGCATTATCTTCAACCAGGTTACCCCAGGGGTTTCCTGTCATTGTTTGTCCAATCATTTCAATTTTTCCATCAGCTAATACCGCATGTTCGCCGGTAATAAGGTGATGCCACTCCCAGGCCTGGCATCCTAAGAATGCAAGACCACCCACAATAGTCCACAACATCCATTTTATAACACCTTGCTTATCTCCTTTATGTCCGGCATGTACTGCCAGCACCATTGTAACAGAACTGATGATAAGTATAAAGGTCATTACACTAACAAAAGCCAATGGAAGATTAGCATGCCCTGCTCCGGGAAAAGCATTGAAGACTACGTTTGGATCAGGCCAGAAGTTTTGGCTGAAACGAATAGATCCATAAGAAATAAGGAATGCGCCAAAAGTAAAAGCGTCACTCATCAAAAAGTACCACATCATCAGTTTGCCGTACTCCATGTTGAAGGGGCTTTTACCGCCGCTCCACCATTTGGTCTGATGTACTGTTCCTGTTGTAGCCATGTTTATAAAATTCCTAATTAAAAAAATAATTCTCTGTTATTGAACTTGCTATTCTATCCGCCAATTATTAAAAAAAACACCAATAAATAAATCCAAAGTACATCTACAAAATGCCAGTACACCGCAGCTACTTCTACCGGCACTGAACTATACAACTTTGTTTTGCCGAAAAAGGCTTTGATGAACATCACTGATAATGTGATAATACCACCAACCACATGTATTGCATGCAAGCCAAATATTACATACAAAAATTGCCCGGCACCAGAACCTTTGAAAGTAATTCCCTGTGCCCACAAGTTCTGGAATCCAAACCACTGCAACACAACAAACGCAGCTCCCAGTAGCAAGGTAATACCTATCAGCGAACGGTATTTGCTCATTTCCCTGTTCTTAAAAGAACTTAATGCCATTTGCAGCGTTATACTGCTTAACAGAATTACTGCCGTAGAAACCCAGAATTCATTTGGCAAATCAACCGACTTCCAGCCTGTCTGGTTACTTTTCACTATAAAAGCACTAGTCAGCCCGGCAAACATCATTACAATACTGCCTATTGCCACCCACAAGGTAAACTTGTGTGGATGCATTTTCTTTTTTTGATGATTGCTCACAATATCCATCTCGCTTTTATTATACTTTACTTAATAATAACGCCAACATCACTACCGGCAAATACATATAACTTCCAAACATTACTTGTCTTGCCGAACCCACATCCATTTTTCTATATAAAGTCACACATCTTCCAATCATAAATAAGTTTGCTAACCCTATCAACACTAAACTTATTATTCCCTGTGTATCGTCGTAGCTGCACATTCCTATAAAATAAGGAGCCAGTGTAACCGGAATCAATAGCAGCGAATACATGATCGTTTGCAACGCTGTAAATTTTGTTGGTCCTTTGTCTGCTGGCAACAACTTAAATCCTGCTGTTGAGTAATCTTTATGTGCCACCCAGGCAATAGCCCAAAAATGGGGAAATTGCCAAAAGAATTGAAACGCAAACAATACCCAACCACCAATGCCCAGGTTATTATCACCTGCAGCCCAGCCAATCAAGCAGGGTAAAGCTCCCGGCACTGCACCTACTAACACAGCTATTGAATTTACTTTCTTCAATGGCGTATAAATAAATGCGTACAGGAATAAACTAAACGCTGCTAAACCTGCTGCTAACCAGTTAAAATAGTTACCGAGTATAAACACACCGAGTGCTCCGGTTACGATGGAAAAAATCCATCCTTCAGTAACACTCATACGGCCTGATGCTACCGGACGTGTTGCTGTCCGCTTCATCATCGCATCGGTATCCTTTTCAACTACCTGGTTAATGGCATTCGCACTGCCTGTTACCAACATCCCACCTGCAAAGAGCAATAGTATCATCGTCCAACGGTTCCTCACATAATCATCAGAACCTTGAGTCAGCAGAAAACTAATAACACTGCTGAACACCACCATGATACTCAGCGAAGGCTTCATTAACTGTAAATAGTCCTTGATCTTCTTCATTCAGCCACCGCTATATTTTAAGAACATAAAATTTATGCTCCCATCTTCATTACTACTATCAACTTCGTTGCATCGCACCTGCCTACCGTCAGGCAGGCTCTTCATCGTTCTGTTCTCTACTCACCACCTTTGGGGTTTTCCTATTCACCACCCACTACTCACCATTTACTAATGCTTACTCTCATTCTCACCAATCGGCTCCGTTTGCGGAATAAAATCTCTTCCGTCTTTTGCATAGTCATATGCCCAACGGTGTACCTCAGGAATTTCTCCATCCCAGTTACCGTGACCCGGACGAAGTGGTGTAGTCCACTCCAATGTATTTGCACCCCATGGATTTGGATTAGTTACTTTTCTTCCTTTGAAAATAGAGTAGAAGAAATTAAACACAAACATCAATTGTACTGCAAATACTATGATAGAAACAATAGTGATCATTTTATCCAGCTCAGGAAAATCATTGAATGACACCCATCCTCTTTTATCTAAATAACGGCGTGGAATACCCGCAAGACCCTGGTAGTGCATTGGCCAGAAGATCAGGTAAGATCCAATCATTGTTACCCAGAAATGGATATAGCCTAATGTGCTATTCATATAGCGGCCAAACATTTTGGGGAACCAATGATAGATACCAGCAAACATTCCAAACATAGAAGCCACACCCATTACAATGTGGAAGTGTGCTACCACAAACATGGTATCATGCAAGTGAATATCAATGGTTGAGTTACCCAGGAAGATACCTGTTAAACCACCGGAGATA
>CAZXMP010000047.1:0-24658 GCA_964641575.1 uncultured Chitinophaga sp.
TAATTCTCTTTCGTTGATTAACAATGAATTTAGATAAACAAGAAAACTTTGCCCATACTTATCCGCCAGATACAGCATAATTTCTTCAAATTTCAATTCCAGAATCTTTTGAGAGATTGTTTGATTCAAGCCATAAATTTGTTTAATAGATTTAATAAAATGGATAATAAAATTGTCTTTTTGTATAAGGAAATAGGGGCTATTGGTAGCTGTTTTATGAAAGTCCCTTGGGTTGAATAGATGTCCATATTTCAATAAAAAATCATTGATATTTTTTTGAGAAAAGAAAAAGAGCAGGCAGCTGTAACTATTTGCCCCTACAATTTCTGTCGTTAAAAAATTCCCCGATGCCAGGAGTAAGGATTGTGTATCATTTATCGAAACGATGTCATTCGAAAAGTGAATTTCCTTTTGTCCGTCCAACAAAAAACTGAATGCATTTTTGTTTAGATTAATCTTATTTTTGGAAACATGTTTATGCACTTCGTAGTTAGCAATTTGCAGGTCTGATGTTTCCGTGTAGTTATTTTCAAATAAATGTTCAGGAAAGTTTATAATATCCATAAAATTATTGTCTTAAAAACACTTTGGCATTGTTAATTTATTGAATTTACATTCAAAAATTGTTTGCTAAAGTTTGGATGCAGAGGTCGTTTAACCTTGCACACAACGGCTACGGCTTGGCGATGTGGCGGCATTTGAAAATCGTCAGACCGAACCGAAGCCGAATAGAATTACTAATGATGAAGGTAAGTACAAAAGCTCAATAGTAAAAGTCAAGCCCGGACTGCAGATGATAGCGAACAAAAAGTTGAGAATATATTCGTCGCCCCGCCATATTGCCAAACCGAATGTTGTACGAATACCCTTCTTCGTGTCGGTCATCTCCGCTTGGGTCTGTGTCGCACCGAATGATGGTTGCCGTGTGTAGGGCAAGACAGGCTCTTGGGCAGGTTGGCTTTTGTGCTGTGGCTTTGTGTGCCTGCCCATGTGCCTGACTTGCAGCGTTGGCTTGTTAGAGTTTTCATGTAAGCAAGTCATAAAGTCGGGTAGATAGGTTTGAATATATTAGGTAGTGTCTAACTACCCGACTTGTAAAAAATTATTTTATTTTAAATCTTAGTCCTGCATAAATTATTCGTCCGTTAACTGGACCCCAAACAATAGAACCATCAAAGTAAGGACTGAATGGCTGGTTGCCGCTAATAAATAAATTTTCTTGTGTATAGCCTGTTAGATTTTCTGCACCAATATACACATCCCATTTACTGCCAAATTGTTTGGTTACTTGTCCGCTCATTTGGATAAACGATGGTGAATAAGAAGGCATTTGTTTGTCGGCTGGGTTGCTACTGGTGTTGGGCAATCTTTTTTTGCTTAACCATTGAGTTGTCAAATCAAATTTCCATTTGTTCGTAGTTTCATAAGCCAAATTAATAAATGCCCTGTGCTTTGCTACAAGTGGCTTTTCAAGTAATGAGCCGTTGTAGTTTGTTTGAACATCTAACCAACGATAAGCTAAACGAACATCCAACTTCTTAATGAGTTCATAGTTCAATTCTGCCTGAATACTGTTGCTAAATGATTTTCCGTTGAGGTTATAAAAATTTATTTTTTGTGGGTTTGCATCAATGTCAACCACTACCTGATTAGTAAAAGTTGTTTGGTAAGCGTCAATACTAAAAGAACCTGAACGATTGTGTAGTTTGAAATTGTGAATGAAATTTACGCCATAATTCCATGCTTTTTCTGGGTCAAGTCCATAACCATAATTGATAGATGGATTTATAATACTGTATTGTCTTGAACTTGCAAATAGCCCTGCATTCTCTGCAAAAATATTTGCTGTCCTAAATCCTGAACCAACAGAAAAACGAAGATTTGTTTTTGGGTTGAAGTCATATTTTAAATGCAGCCTTGGTGTTGTAATCAAACCGTATTCATTATGATAGTCTAACCGCAAACCTGCAATGGCTGTAAACTTTTCGTTGGCGGTATAAGTGTACTCAAAAAATGAACCTGGCACAATTTCCTTTCTTTTAAATTTTGCTGTATTATATGTTTCGTTGTAATTGTCGTTTGCAAAACTTAACCCTGTACGAAATTTATGAGCCGTTGTACCAATAATAGATTGATAAATAAGATTGGCATAAAGAGAATTTTGTTTGCCGTCATACTTTGTTAAACCGTAATAAGAATTATTGTTGTAAGTATTGGCAGAAAAAATAAAACCAATGCTTTTATATTTCTGCTGCGGAAACACATAGCCTAATTTTCCTGTAAAAGCATATTGCTGTACATCAATGCCCACACCGTATTTATTGGTTGTTAATTTATCTGTTGAGGCATTAAAGTCTGTTTCACCTGCCTGTCGGCGGTCGTTTAATGCTTTGATGGCGAATTGTGCAAATACACCTTTTGTGTCGGCATAACGCCAACGGTTTATAATATTAAATTGTCTGCCGATTGGTAAATCTAAAAAGCCGTCTTTGTTGTTATCACTTTTTACAGCCACACCGTTTGCATGAGTAAGCAAAGCTGTACTCCAATTGTCATTTATTTTTTGAGAAATGTTTACAGTAGTTTCAAGCCTGCCTAAATTATTGGCATAGGCATTTACAAAAAGTTTATCCATTTTGTCAGGCTTTTTTTCTTCAATGTTTATTTGCCCTGCAATACTTTCGTAACCATTGGCAACAGAGCCTGTGCCTTTGGTTACTTGTATGCCTTCAATCCACGGACCCGGAATAAATGTAAGTCCGTAACTACCTGCAAGTCCTTTTATTTCGGGTGTGTTTTCAGTAAGCAATTGTGTATAGTTACCCGATAAACCCAACAACTGAATTTGCTTAATGCCTGTAACAGCATCTGCATAATTTACATCAACGGATGGACTTGTTTCAAAGCTTTCAGAGAGATTACAACAAGCGGCTTTAGTTAATTCCTTTGAGCCAATGTTAAGCGTATTGAAAGTACTTAATGATGAAACATAAGTGGATTGGTTTTTTGCTCTAACAATTACTTCGCCTAAATTTGCAGTTGATGAATTTTTTAGAATAACTTTTATTTCGCTGGACGATGTTATGTTAAGCGTATCTTTTTGATAACCGATGTAACTAACTTCTACCTGAACAGGAATATTACAAGTCAATTGAAAAACGCCTGAACTATCTGTACTGCTGCCGTGGTTGGTATTTAAACAGCGGACATTTGCCCCAACAAGCGGAAGCAATTTTCCTTTTTTATCTTCTTCTAAAACAATGCCTGTAATGGTGTGCATTATTTTTTGAGGTTCAACCTTTGTTTGTACTGTGTCAATAACTGGCTGTGGCGTTGGTTTTTTGTACCTTTCGTAATAACAGCATTTGGGCAAACTTTCATACGTTTTGTCGTCTGCCTGAAAACCCTCGTTGTCATGCCCTGCGGTTGCTAACTGTTGCTGGATTGTTTCTTTTGAAAGTTTGATACTGTCGTAACTTACTGTAAGCATATTGGTTTCAATAATCCAATTAGCTTTATAAGTACCAATACCTTTTAACGTAGTTTCAATCCTGTTTTTGCATTGTATGCAAGTACCTAAAACTTCAAAAGTTTCGGTTTTTATATTTTTCTTTTGAGCGGTGGCTGTAAAACTTACTACAACACATAAAACCGCTACAATAATTTTTTTCATTGTATTTAGTTTTAAAAGAAGTGAAGACTTTAAAAGTCTTCACTTCTTTGTGCTGTAATAATTATTGCTTTACTGCCTTTCTATCATAATGGCAGCAATCGGGTAATTTTTGATAAACTGCATCATCAGCATTATACTTTTCTGTATCATGTCCAACGGCTGCTATTTTCTTTTGTACTCCTTCAACTGCTTCTTTTTTAAATTGGCTGTATTTTAGTGTAAGATTTTTTGAATTTTCATCCCATACAGCAGATACTACACCATCAACAGAAGCGGCGGCTTTTTCAATACGCTTTTTACACATGCCACACTCGCCATATACTTTTATAGTTTGTGTTTTTGTTGTATTGTGGATGTTCTCTTTTCCTGATTGAGCATTTGCAGTTTGAATAGTTACAAACGCAATAAAGGTTGCTAATAATAATTTTATCGTTTTCATTATAATATTTTTTATGATTGATTGTTTAAATAATTTGCTTGCTGAATCATCAGCAAAATAACTGTAGTCTAAACAATCATCATATCCTGAAAACGCAAAAGAGAATTTGACGGGAAGGAAGATTATCTGGCGGTGGTCTTTTATAAAGCGGACTTACACTGTCAGTAATTGCAATATTTGAAAAGCTGTAACTATCTGTATGAAGAATAGCTGGCGAAAGCGGTGCTGTAAAATGAAATACGGATTGGTCAACGTTTTTTTGGTCTGTCTTTAATTTTAGGGTTACCGTTTTATTATCGCAACAGCCTTTGCTTGTTTTGGATTTACAATTTTTTTCTTCGGTATTAACTTTTAATGAAACCGTTTTTAATACACCGCAGCAATAAAAATAATTAACACTTACGCCAAACGATGCGATGGAATAAGCGGTTAATAATAATATGACTAAAATGCGTTTCACTGTGAGTTTGTTTATTTCTGATTTACCATACAAAAATAAGAAGCTATTTTTTAATGGGTGTTATAATATTTGGACTAAGTGTTGTAACATTTACAGATTGTCAATGCTTTTTCGCTTGTTTCCCTGTAAACCTTTGAAATATGAAGGCGTTAAGCCTGTTATTTTTTTAAATTGGTTTGATAAGTAAGCTACGCTACTATAACCCAACTGGTCGGCAATTTGGGAAAGTGTCAATTCATCATATACCAATAATTCCTTTGCTCTTTCAATACGTTGGGCTATAAAATATTTTTCAATAGTTGTGCCTTCTACCTCTGAAAACAGGTTGCTTAAATAATGATAGTCTTGGTGTGTTTGTGCTACAAGAAATTCGGAAAGGTTTGTGTTAAGGTTTTGGTCTGAATGATGGACTAATGAAATGATGGCAGTTTTTATTTTTTCTATTGTTTGGCTTTTTTTGTTGTCTATTAGTTCAAAGCCCAAAGATTTTAATGCTGTGTCTAATTCTGTTAATTGAGTTTTTGATAATTCACCTTCAATTTCTACTTCGCCCAATTGGAAAAATAGGGGGCGGAGCCCCATGTTTTCCAATTGGGTTTTTATTACCATTGTGCATCTGCTGCAAACCATGTTCTTAATGTATAGTTTCATTGTGTCAACCAATTTGTTTTGTCCGCCACTTGGTGGTTTGCAAATTTACTGAAAAGGCTGCGGTAATGTGTCGCATAGAAGACTGGTTGCTGTGTGCTGCAATGTGCGGTGGGTTTTAGAGACTTCGCCTCGAGTGTCCTGTCGCTTGAATGTGAACGGAATTTCGTTTTAGGGTTTCGTACAACTTGTGTATTAGCGAATATACGAACATCATTTTTTTTTATTCAGTGAAAATTGTACAGCTGATTTTCAATTTATTAACTGTGTTTATGCAAGATTTTAGTATGCCCGCAAGAGTTTCGCAAATACAACTTACATTTTTACAAATTTCGGGTTCTTCACAAGCTTTATAGTACTAAAAATCTCAGTGGGGTAGGTAAATTCCAATACCAGCCAGGCTGTAAAAAAGTAACTCTAAAACCTTTTTTATAGTAACAGGAAAAAATACCACTAACAGGGTATATCAATTCCTTTAAATCCTAAAGGTTTTCTCTTATAAGTACTACTAACGGGGATTTTTGTATTTACTTCCGTTTTACCATCACTCAGCATTATTGTAAAATGAGGATAAATAGTTGATGCTCTTTTTTATCTTGATTTAAGAATCCCATAGATTCGTTGAGCTAAGTTGATTAGCCCTCCAATCCTTTCAAAAATCTTTCGTGGTATCGTATCTGTTTTGATTAGTTGTTTAATCTTAAAACGGGAACTATGCGGAAGTTTTTAATAACAACAATATTTTTCCTCTTACTTTTTTCGTTGAGAGGTCAATATTCACTAACTCTTTCTCCATACAATCAGGATTTTAATAGTTTGGGTACAGTTGATTTAACTGCTTTAACCAGTGGCAATTTAAATCTGGTAGATCCATTATTAAACGGCTGGTTTTTTTTGGAAGCTGGTGCAAGTGCTGATTTGAATATAAGTGCCGGAGCTGGTACTAATACTGCTGGAGACACTTATAATTTCGGAACTACTGCCGATGCCGACAGAACATTTGGCGGGTTACAATCGGGAAGTTTAATTCCTTCTTTTGGTTTTTGGTTTACAAATAATACTGCCAACATAATTACAAGCATAACTATTACTTACACAGGTGAACAGTGGCGTTTAGGCGAAACAGGAAGACTTGATAAACAAGATTTTGAATATAGTCTCAACGCAACTACTCTTAGTAACGGCACTTGGGTAAGTGCAAATGCGTTGGATTTTACTGCGCCTGAAACTACAGGTGTTGCAAGAAGTCTTGATGGAAATGCAATTGGCAACAGAACTGTTATAAGCAATACTATTATCGGCTTAACAATTCCTGTAGGTGCATCTTGTTTTATGCGTTGGATTGATTTAGATGCGGCGGGATCAGATGATGGTCTAGGCATTGATGATTTTTCTTTAACTGCTAACTTTACTCCTGCCAGTACAGACTTTTTTCGTTCTTTTCAGTCGGGTGATTGGAATGTGCTTTCTACCTGGGAATCTTCACCAGATGGAATAGCACCCTATATGCCCGCTACAGCTATTCCGGATTTTAATGCAAATACAATTGCTATATTAAATACACATACGGTAACTGTTAATTCATTTCCTATTATAGACCAGGTGGTAATTCAAAGCGGCGGGATATTAAACTATGCCGGTGGTACAATTACAATTCACGATGGAGCAGGAGATGATGTGGATATTCAAACCGGAGGAGTTTTTAATTTAGCTGTTCCTTCCAGTCCGCCTTTATTTGGCATAGGAACACCCACTATTAATATTGCAACAGGAGGTATACTAAGGGTTTCAGCATCTGGCTTTACTGGTGCGGGGGTAGGAGTAAATGCAAATAATTATATCTATCAGCATCAGTCCATACTTGAATACACTCTTAACGGGGGATTCTCTTCCAGCGATGTTGTTTTCTTTCCAAATGTCAATGCCTCGACGATTCCCATTTTTCGAACTACAGCTATAGCACCTACTATCATGTTAGTAGGAAGTAATAACCCAACAACATTTAATGGAGTTTTTGATTGTGCTGGCGATGCAACTATAAGATGGCAGAATCCTGGAAATAAAATATTCAGGAATGGCATTAGAGGAATAGGAAATATTGATTTTGAAGCATCTTCAATAGGCATTGCAAAATTTATCATCAATGGAACAACCGCAGAATTAGGCGGGACAGGTTCATTAATAGTTCCTCCAATTGGAGGGTTAGAAATTGGAACGCCGACTCTTGTTGCGATGAGTTCTAATAAGACAGTAACAGGAAATATTGCATTACTTAATGCAAGCCAGATAAATTTAGGAGTATTTGATTTAACTGTTACAGGAACTATCAGTAATGCTACCGTTACAAGTTATGTTAGAACAAACGGAATGGGTAAACTGACTTTAAATAATATAGGGCCAGGTCTTCCGGGAGGCAAATTATTCCCAATCGGTCTTTCCACTATAAATCCGTTGTTTATACAAAGTACTCCAACAACAAGTTACTCAGCAAGAGTGGTTGAACCTATTACACCGACAATATACAATAGTTCGCAAGCTGTATTACGAACTTGGTACATTTCAACGCCGGCAACAGCACCCACTGCTACTATAAGCTTTGGCTACACTTTTAATCCTCCCACAGAATGTGGACCGTTTTATAACAACGCTGGCCCGGTGGAAGTAGGTGTTAATATCAGCAACGTATGGAATATACACCAGGTAAATCTTACGCCTGCCAATTTCCCATTTGTGCCGGGTACTTTTATTGTTACACCAACTGCACCTATCAATTATTTTAATGGAACTACAACGGAATTCCCTTTTGTAATTGCCAACAACGGTGCTGTTCTTTCTGTGGATTATAATATCATCGCCCAAGCTCAAAAAATAAATAATACCGGCCGTATCAGCTGGAAAGTCTTTACTACAAATAGCGTAAGCAAGTTTGAAGTTCAACGGGCTGCCGGAAATGCTATTTATCAAACCATCGCAACAATAAATCCTACCCCGCTATTAGATTATGATTTTACGGATTTAATATTTCCCAAAGCAGTAAACCAATATCGAATTAAAGTCATCCGGCAAAATGGGGCCATTGCTTATTCGAACATCGTGGCTATTATTAATGATAGTAAAGGATTACTTATCACTACAGTTGCACCAAACCCTGTGCAGAGCCAGGCATATCTTACTATTAGCTCTGGTAAAGCAGCTTCTGCACAATTTTATGTGTATGATATTACGGGTAAATTGGTTAAATATTTCCAGAGAAATATTGCTGAAGGTTCAACAGTATTCCCGGTGGATATGACTGATTTATCAACCGGCCTTTATCATATAATGGCTATTACTGCAGAGAGTAAAGCTGTGTTTAGATTCAGTAAGCAATAGTTGTGTGAAAGGGAAGGGGTTTATTTATCCACAGGCCTTAACAGGAGTTTGGTGGATAATCAAAAAAAAATGTATTTTAGAAAATAGATATATTTCTTCTGTTTCCGTTGAACAAAATTTGCATTAGCTGCCAAGACAGACTATAAATAAAAACCAATTCCATTTTATAGTAGCCAACTTTTGAACAGTGCCCTATCTTATAGCTTTTTGTTTAACATCAAGAGTAAAGCCTGATCATTTCATTTATTGTACTATCGGAAATATGAATGAATAATTGTTGTAGATATTTTTCCTGGTTTATATTATTCTCCCTCTCTGAAAACAATTGTAGCGTAATCCGGAATTCTTGCGGGAAGACAACTATTTGCTTATACTAAAAATTTACTTTATGCGGAAGCTTTATTTTTCATTATTGCTCCTGTTTACGTTGCATTCATCCCGGGGTCAAACAACAATTTTTTTTGAGAATGTGGGTACCCCAGTAGCAAACACAGTAATCAGTTTGTATAATGGTTGGCAGAACGGAAGTCCAGTATCATTTACTTCCGGATCACCAGAAGTTGATGTAAGAACTTCAACTTCTTCTACAGGATATACAGGTGCTTCCGGTAATGGGAATGTGTTTTTTACAAATACTGTGGGTAGATTTTTATTAGTTAGTGGAATTAATACAACGGGATATACTGCCATCAGTTTATCGTTAGGCCATTTTAAAAGCACAACAGCAGGTAATAATGAATTAACTATTGAAGTTAGTTCAGATGGCACAACTTATAGTCCTTTAACTTATTCCAGGCCAACAGGTTCAGGTACTGCAAACTGGGCACTCATAACACCTAACGGCTCTATTCCTGCAACAGCGAACCTGAGAATACGATTTACGCAAACTTCTATAACAACACAGTTTAGAATTGATGATATTTTGTTGTCTGGTACTTCCGGAACATGTTCCGGAATACCCACAAGCCAGGCTGGCTTTGGAACAATAACACCTTCTTCAGTTGCAGCTTCAGTTAGTATAACTGCAGGCACAGGTGGTGTAGGCAGGGTAGTAAAGATGAACACCACCAACAATTTCACCAATATGGTTGATGGTGATAACCCTGCTGCTAATACGGTTTATGGAGGCGGGCAACAGGTAATTTACAATGGCACTGGCGTTGGCCCTGTAAATGTGTCTGGATTAACTGCCAGTACCACGTATTGGATGGCTGTATATGAATACAATTGTGCCAGCGGCCGTTTTTATCTCAACCCTGGAACCGTCACCAGCTTTTTAACAACAGTAGCAACAGAAATTGTTCTGCCGGGTGAAATACTAATAAATCAAATGAGTCCGGATTATGGTGCTGCTTCCGATGAGTATGTAGAACTGGTTAATCTCACAAACAAAACATTCGACCTTTCTACTTTAGCCATTCGCTACCAATCTGCAGCAGGTGGCAATGGACCGGCAGGAGGAGTATTGTCAGGTATAATGACAGCCCGCCGTTATTGGGTATTGTCACCCAATGCAGTCGTTACAGTTGGACTAACAGTTGCTTTGCCAAGAGATGGGGCTATTGTAGCAGGTTTTGCTGCAGCCGCTGGACAAATAGGACTTGTCAGAATTTCTGATAATGTAGTAATAGATGCTGTAGGATACGGAAATGTGACCGGAGGAGATTATTTTGAAACAACACCTGCTGTTGCACCTCCAACTGATGGAGGAATTCGCCGTAATCCTAATGCTGTAGATACAGATGATAATAGTGTTGACTTTGTAACTGTTGCCAATGCTGCCATCCGGTTAAACAACAGTTCTAATATTCCTTTACCGGTTCGATTTGGCAATATTAAAGCAACCCCACAAGGCAGTGGCGTAAAAGTTGATTGGAGCAATTTTACCGAAACGGATGTGGTGAATTACAAAATAGAACGTTCTGTAAATGGCCAGCCATTTGTTACACTTGGTACAGTAGGTGCAAGACTAAATAATGGCAGCCGTGCCGACTATTCTTATTTTGATGCATCACCTGTAAACGGAATAAACCTTTACCGTATTCAATCATTAGAGATGGGTGGTAAACAATTATATAGCATAATTGTGAGAGTTGATACAAGGTTGTCTGATAAATCAACAGTTACTATTTATCCCAACCCCGCAAGTGCAGCAGAAGTATCTTTCCAGGCAACTGATTTGCCAAAAGGCAACTATTCAATACAAGTATATAATGCCGCAGCTCAGCAGGTACATAGCAGAAGATTAGTACATGCTGGTGGCTTTGTAACTGAATCCTTGGAATTGCCTGCCTCTACAAAATCAGGTATATATCACTTACAAATTATTAGCTCAGATATGCGATTGTCAAAATCGTTTATTATACGTTAATTGAGAAACCGAAGTGTGTTTTGCAAAGGGCTATGGAAACATAGCCCTTTTTGTATTTTATAAAGCCACAATAAATTAAAAGGTTAATCCAATGTAGCAAGACTTTCACCAATTATCTCCACACATTCCAATAGTTGTTCTTTGGTTATAGTAAGCGGCGGCGCAAATCGTATCTTATCACCATGCGTAGGCTTGGCCAATAATCCATTTTCTTTCAATGCAAGGCAAAGATTCCAGGCTGCATTTTTATTAGCATGTTTAATAATAATTGCATTCAATAATCCCTTACCACGAACAACCGCAATATGTTTTGATTGGAGTGTTGTTAATTCATTCCGCAGTAAGTCTCCCATTTTACTTGCATTAGCTTCCATCTTTTCATCTTTTAAAACCTGCAAAGCCGTCATGGCTACTTTACAGCCTAACGGATTGCCACCATACGTAGAGCCATGCTCACCCGGTTTTATTGTCATCATTATTTCATCATCACAAAGCACAGCACTCACCGGTAGCATACCACCGCTCAATGCTTTTCCTAATAATAAAATATCAGGCCGCACATCTTCATGGTCGCAGGCCAGCATTTTTCCTGTTCTTGCAAGACCCGTTTGTATTTCATCAGCAATAAATAAAACATTGGCTGCTTCACAAAGTTGTTTAGCCTTTGCTAAATAACCATCATCCGGAACAAGTACACCAGCTTCACCTTGTATAGGTTCTACTAAAAAACCTGCTACATTTTTATTATCAAGAGCTTTAGCCAGGGCAGCTGTATCATTATAAGGAATAACAACAAAGCCGGGCATATAGGGGCCAAAGTTTTTCTTTGCAGAAGGGTCGCTGCTAAAAGATATTACCGTAGATGTTCTGCCATGAAAATTTCCTTCACAAACAATAATAACAGCTTTGTTTTCTTCAATTCCTTTTACTTCATAGCCCCATTTGCGGCAAAGTTTAATTCCTGTTTCTACTGCTTCCACACCCGTATTCATCGGCAACACTTTATCATATCCAAAATAGTTGGTAATATATTTTGCATATTCTCCCAGCACATCACTATGAAAGGCCCGGCTAGTTAATGTAAGTTTTTGCGATTGCTCAATAAATGATTTCACAATGGCAGGATGGCAATGCCCCTGGTTTACTGCAGAGTAGCCACTCAAAAAATCATAATACTGTTTGCCATCCACATCCCAAACATGCACTCCTTTGCCTTTGGTAAGCACTACCGGAAGCGGATGATAATTATGGGCACTGTATTGATCTTCCAGTTCCAAATAATATTGCGTTGTTGATGACATATCAATTGCTGTTTGCATAAAAAATAAAAATGTAGAAAAATGAAATAGAAGTAGAGACACTACGCCACTAGGGACAATGGCATATTATCCTCGATGATTGAGCAAATCGAGGTTGTTCTTAAGAAAAATTGATATGGTAGATACCTGTAAGATGGCTGCAAGATAATGAAAAAAGGTACAAGGTACAAGCATTGAAGGCACAAGAGGGTCGTTTCAATAATATGTTTCCTGATTAGTATCGGGGATATATTCGGGAAAAATATGCTATAGGGAGGCCCTTGTTCCTTGTATTCTTGTCCCTTGTGCCTTATAGTAGTAAATTGAGCTTTCAACTAAATTTTATGTCATATACAGTTCCTGCCGGTACAAGAATCGGTCATATACATTTAAAAGTAACAGACCTTGAACGTTCATTGCAGTTTTACCGAGATTTATTAGGCTTTGAAGTGCAACAAATGTTTGGAGAGAGTGCTGCTTTTATTTCCGCAGGCGGCTACCATCATCATATCGGTTTAAATACCTGGCATAGCAAAAATGCCGCACCAGCTCCGGTGAACGCAGCAGGTTTGTATCATACTGCCATACTTTATCCAACCAGGAAAGACCTTGCTATTGTTTTAAAAAGATTGATAGAAGCTAAATATCCACTCACTGGTGCATCCGACCATGGTGTGTCGGAAGCTATTTATTTAGATGATCCTGATAAAAATGGTGTTGAATTGTATTGGGACAAACCAAAAGAACAATGGCCTGTTGATAAAGAGGGAAATTTGAAAATGGTAACCGATGCGTTAGATATAGAGGGGTTATTGCAATTAGCTGTGTAATTCTTTTACAAAATAACTAGCCGGGAAGTTGAGTTCTACCTTTTTCTCCTTTGGAAAAATGCCATACACAGTGCTGCCGCTTCCACTCATAGAGGCATAAGTGGCACCCGCCACATAGAGACTATCTTTTATATCTACAATTTCACGATGCTGCTTGAAAATTACTTTTTCAAAATCGTTGTGCAATACATCTTTCCATTTTCCTATAGGGCTTGTAACAATTTCTTTAATTGATTTTTCCGGAATACAGGGTGTGATATTTAAAAATGCACGGCCCGTGTCAACGTGTATACCCGGATTTACGATTACGAATTTGTAAGCAGATAAATCAATCGATAATTCTTCAAGCTCTTCGCCACGGCCTGCAGCAAAGCAGGGAGTATTAATAACAAAGAAAGGACAATCGCTGCCTAGTTCACTGGCATATTCGATCAACTGTTTTTGGGAGAGCCCCAGGTTAAAAATATTATTCAGCATTTTCAAAGCAAAAGCAGCATCGGCACTGCCTCCGCCTAATCCGGCACCAGATGGAATTACTTTATGCAGGTGCATTTGGATATGCGGAAGCTTTGGAAAATCCACCTTTAGTATTTTATAGGCCTTCATACAAAGATTCGAAGAAGTATCACCTTGAATAGCCAATCCGCTAATTGTAAAAGGAATGAAGGAGGAACGTTCGGGTTCCTTGTATTCATTTATTTCTAAAATGTCGGTTAAAGGGACGGGGTAGAAGATAGTCTCCAGCTCATGATAGCCATCACTCCGTTTTCGAAGTACATTGAGTCCCAGGTTTATTTTGCAATTTGGAAAGACTATCAATGAAAATGGTTTATAGGGTTTACAGAAATACCGCCGTTACAAATATCAGAGGCGGGTTTTTGGATTTGTATCAGCGTTTCTTTTGACGACTGTTTATCTCGTCCCGGATGGCAATTGCTCTGATATAATCTTCACTATCTAACACTTCGCCTAAAAGATTATTTAACTCGTCTAATGTCATGGTTTTCAAATCTTCATTTCCCGTCGGGCTGTCGTCTTCCACAACAGTTTCTGTAGGTTTATTTTTTTTCTTTTTTCCTTTCGTGGCTTCTGTATCTTCCATCAAAATACCTGCACTTTCTAAGATATTTTCATAGGTGTAAACCGGGCAACCAAAACGAACTGCCAATGCAATTGCATCGGAAGTTCTGGAATCAATTTCCACCGTATCATTTTCTGTGGAGCAAACGAGTTTGGAATAGAAAATGCCTTCCTGCAAATCGCAGATGATGATTTCAAGCAGGTCGATAGCAAAAGCATTCATGAAATTTTTCATCAGGTCGTGGGTGAGAGGACGGCTGGGTTGCATTTTTTCTAAAGCAACAGCTATGGCCTGCGCCTCAAAACCGCCAATAACGATGGGTAACCGCCTTAATCCGTTCACTTCACCCAGCACCACTGCATAGGAATGTGTTTGTGTGATGCTGTGCGATAAAGCCACTATTTCCAATTCAATTTTCTTCATAGAAGACACGAATTTAAGCCTTTAGTTTTAATGCTATAAATTTTAAAGCTATAAAAAAAGCCCTCTTTTAAAGAGAGCTTCTGTAAGTATTGAAGTATTTTATTATGCAACTCCTCTCAGCTTCTTAATAGCCGCAGTAAACTTTGGAATCACCTCAAAAGCATCGCCAACAATACCATAATCGGCCGCTTTAAAAAAAGGTGCTTCGGGGTCTTTATTAATAACCACAATCACTTTACTTCTGTTAACCCCCGCCAAATGCTGAATAGCACCAGAGATGCCGATAGCAATATATAAATTAGGTGCAATGGCAACACCCGTTTGTCCCACATGCTCATTGTGCGGTCTCCAGTGTGCATCGGCAACAGGACGGCTGCAAGCTGTTGCAGCATGTAATAATTTGGCCAATTCCTCCACCATACCCCAGTTTTCCGGTCCTTTTAACCCACGGCCGGCACTTACCACTACGTCAGCTTCTGCTAATGGAACTTCGCCGCTGGCTTTGGTAACGTTGGTTACTTTTATTTTCGCAGCATCAACAATTGCGTTAAGCGCAATAACTTCTGCAGTGCCTTCGCCAGCAATTGTTTGGTAAGCGTTTGGATTTAGAGCAATTATTTTTACCTGAGTGCTTACCGCAATGTTTGCAAAAGCTTTACCGGAGAATACATTTTTCTTCACACTAAATCCATTGCTGGTATCAGGCAATGCAACCGCACCGGATACAAGACCAGCTTTTAAACGAACTGATAAACGGGGAGCAATTGCTTTACCACTTAAGTTATTGGAGAAAACGATTACAGTAGCTCCACTTACTTCTGCCGCTTGTGCAATTACTTTAGTAAAAACCTGTGCATCGAAATTATTTAATGCTTCGTTAGCAACATGATGAATTTTCTTTACACCATATTTACCTAATGCAGATAAGTCTTCTGTAGTTGTACCCAGCACTACACCTTCTACACTTGTACCAAGCTGTTCGGCTACTTTAGCACCATAGGTTAATACCTCCAATGAAGATTTTTTTACATGGCCATCAGCGGTATCTATATAAACAAGTACTGACATATAAATTAGTTTAGAATTTTGTAATTAAGTTTAAATAGCTTTTGCTTCTTCATGAAGTAAACGAACCAGTTCTTCCACATTTTCTGCATCCACTAATTTAACTCCAGCTTTTGCAGGAGGTAAACCAAATCCTGCTACAGCAGTTAATGCTTCAACAGTATTTGGTTCAACTACTTTCAAAGGTTTTGTACGGGCAGCCATTATACCTCTCATATTTGGTATTCTTGCTTCTGCCATTCCTTTTTGTGCACTCACAACTACCGGCAATTCTACTTCGTTTGTTTCTTCGCCGCCTTCAATTTCTCTTGTAATAGTTGCTTTTGTTCCGGCCAATTCAAATTTGGTAGCCAGGGAAACATAGGGGAGGTCTAATAATTCTGCAACCATACCTCCAATAGAAGAACCATTATAGTCAATCGTTTCTTTCCCGGTCAACACTAAATCATATCCGCCTTGTTTGGCTACTTCTGCAATTTGCGAAGCAATGTAAAAACTATCATGACTATCTGCATTAACACGGATAGCTTCATCACCACCCAATGCAAGGGCTTTACGAATGATAGGCTCTGCATCTGCAGCCCCAACAGTTACCAAATGAATGATAGTTGCCGCATCTTTTTCTTTTAACTCGATGGCTCTTACTAAAGCATACCATTCATCATATGGATTAATGATCCACTGCACACCATTTACATCGAATTTCGTGTTGTTATCGGTGAAGGCTATTTTTGCCGTTGTGTCCGGCGTTTTACTGATACAAACTAAAATTTTCATTGTATATTTTTTTAGTTATCGGGAAAAACAAGTCATAGATAGTTGTTTATGCAACTAAAGCAAAGATAGGGAGGGCAAACTAAAAATTAGTAATTAATAGGTAATAATTTTTTTGATGGAACGGATTGATAAAATAAAGGCAATGCTGGTGGAAAACCCTGTTGATAATTTTCTGCAACATGCTTTGGCACTGGAGTATATTAAGCTGGGAAATGATGAAGCAGCTCAGTCATTATTTACCGGATTATTAAACAGGGAGCCCGGTTACATCGGTAGTTATTATCACCTTGCCAAATTGCTGGAGCGAAATGATAAAACAGAAGAAGCAATTAAAATATATGAGAAGGGAATGGAGGAGGCAAAAAAAGCAGGGGATAATCATGCTTTTGGAGAGTTAAGGGGGGCATATGAGGAGCTTACATTTTGACTATCGCCCTAAAGAAATAAGATAATACATGGATTTGCTGGCACACTTTAAAGAAACAATTAAAAAGAATCATCTTTTTTCACCAAAAGATAAGCTACTGTTGGCAGTAAGCGGCGGGGTGGATTCTATTGTGTTATGCGAACTATGCAAACAGGCTGGATATGAATTTATCATCGCCCATTGTAATTTTAAGTTAAGAGGAGAGGAGAGTGATAGAGATGAACTATTTGTAAAAGAATTGGCAAAGAAGTATGGAGTAGAATTTTATTCTAAAGTTTTTGATACAAAAACAATATCTCAGCAAGAAAAAAAATCTATCGAAGAAACTGCAAGGGATTTGCGGTATGAATGGTTTGGACAGCTAATGTCTCCTGACTCAAGTCTCCCGACTCTTGACTACCTCCTCACCGGCCATCATGCAGATGATAATATTGAAACAGTAGTGATGAATTTTTTTCGTGGTACGGGAATCAAAGGGTTACGGGGTATTTTGCCAAAAAAGAATAAAATAATTCGCCCATTATTATTTGTAAGACGAAAGGAGATTGAGGATTTTGCTTTTTTGCACCATTTGAAATATGTAACTGATCAAACTAACCTGGAAAATGCGTTTACAAGAAATTTCTTTAGAAACAAAGTGTTGCCAGATGTGATGCAGTTCTATCCGGGAGCCGATAAAATCATACTTAATAATATTGAACGATTTGGAGAAATTGAAGAGTTGTATAAACAGGCAATCGATTTGCATAAATCAAAACTGCTGGAAGCAAAGGGAAATGAATTTCATATTCCTGTTTTAAAATTAAAGAAGTCTGCACCTCTAAAGAGCATTGTTTTTGAAATAATTAAGGACTTTGGTTTTACTGCCCATCAAACAGATGAAGTAATTGCATTATTAGATAGTGAAACCGGAAAATATATTTCCTCGGAAACTCATTGTATCATTAAGAACAGGAACTGGATTATAATTTCTTCTGCAAAAACAGAAGAAGCTACCAATATTTTAATAGAAGATAAAGAAAAAGCCGTTCAATTCTCTTTAGGAACGCTGAAACTTGAAACAACTACAAACTATAAACTACAAACCACAAATTTTTCTGTTTCTCTCGATACAAAAGAAATTAAATTTCCATTATTGCTTCGGAAAGCCAAATCCAGCGATTACTTCTATCCTTTGGGAATGAAAAAAAAGAAAAAGCTGAATCGTTTTTTTATTGATCAGAAATTATCTAAGACCGAAAAAGAAAATGTCTGGGTATTGGAAAGTAACCAACGCATTATCTGGGTAGTTGGCCATCGTATTGATGATCGCTTCAAATTAACGGACAGAACAAAAGAAGTGCTTCAATTGAAATTAATCCTTGCCCAGTAACCTCGGATTTTTTAACTCCTCTAAAATATATTGCAATAAATCAGGCTGCATAGCTGCAATTAAAGCAATAGTGAAGCCAAGGCCAAACAATGCACCCCACAAATGAGCATCATGATTTATATTATCCCCCCCTTTTTTTGACATATATACACAGTACGCAATATATAATACCGCATACAGAAAAGATGATAACTTTAATGCCCCAAAGAGATAAATACTACCCCACGGATTAAAAACAATGGCTGCAAATACAACCGCCGATACTGCACCGGATGCACCCAAACATAAATAATTGTAGTCGTCTTTGTACTTGAAATAGGTAGGTAAGTCAGACGCAATCAACCCGAGGAAATAAAGAATGATGTACGAGATATTTCCACCGAGACCGTACATAGAAAAATAAGCTTCAACAACACGTCCAAAGAAGTACAGGGTAAACATGTTGAAGAAAAGATGCATATAGTCTGCATGAATAAAACCACTGGTAATGAAACGATAGAATTGGTTGTAACGTTTTACCCCATAAGGCCACATGATGGCTTTGGATTTTACTTCCTGGTTACTCATGGCTATAAGTGAAAAAATTACATTTGTCGCAATCAATGCAATTGTTATGGGGCTGTCGATACTATTCATGCTTTAAAAATAAGTTGTTTAGGCCAATCAGCTATGATGATATTTTTCATTTCGTAAAATAGTACAGGCCCGGTAAATTTGTTCTGCTAAGATCAACCTGACTAATTGATGTGGAAATACCAGTTGCGATAAGCTCCATTTATAATCAGCTCTTTTTAAAACAGCTTCATCAATTCCGTAGGCTCCACCAATTAAAAAAATAAGCCGCTTTACACTTTCGTTGGCCCGTTGTTGTATAAAACCTGCCAATGCTTCGGAGTTCATTTGCTTACCCCGTTCATCCAACGCAACTAAATAATCGTCTTTTGTAAGCAAGTTCAATAGAATTTCACCCTCTTTCTTTTTCAAATCAGATTCACTCAGTAAGCCTGCATTTTTTGGGGTGGCAATAATATTCCATTCTACTTTAAAGTATTTGGATATACGATTGGTGAAATCTTCTACCCCCAATTTTACATGCGGCTCATGATTTTTTCCAATACTCCAGAGATGAATCTTCATATTAAACCCCAACCCCTAAAGGGGAGTGTGGAGGTATTTAAAGATAAGAAGTACTCTTAAAATAAAAGAACCTCCTTTGTAAAGGAGGTTCTTTTATTTATGTATAATGTCTTCTTAGAATCCTTTTTTCACTTCTTCTTTTATTTCAACTTCTTTAACCGGGCCATATTTTTCTGCAATCTTTCTAATATCAGTCGCCTTTCCTACTAATATAAACTGCAACTTGTCTTTAGGGAAATATTTTGCAATGATGGCTTTGGCTTTATCAAGAGTGAGTTCATTTACATTTTTCTCAAAATTATTGATGAACGATTCATCAAAATTGTACCAGAACATCTGAGTCATTAACCCGGCTAATTGACCAGCCGTTTCAAAACGAGGAGGAAATTGTCCTTTTACATAGTTCTTTGCTGATGTCAGCGACTGCTCATCAATACCATTGCTATGTAGTTTATTCAATACTTCTACTGCTTTGTCGATGGCCTGCTCTGATGTTTTACCAGCCGTAAAAGTAGAAATGGCAAAAGATCCACCGTTTTTCAGGGCAGTAAAGCTGCTGCGGGCCCCATACGTTAAGCCAGTGTTTACCCGCAGCTCATCATTAAGCATGGAAGTAAATCGACCACCAAATAAAGTATTAACTACATCAATTGAAACATAATCTGGATTATTGCGGGCAATACCGGATGCACCTATATAAAAGGTTGTTTCTTTAGCATCGTCTTTATTCACCAGCAAGACTTGCTGTTTGCTTGGTTTTGTAATGGGTTGAGATGCAAGATTCACTTGCGGCTTCGTTCCTTTCTTCCAGGATGAAAACAAACTGGTAATTAATGTTTTCATTTCTGCTTTATTAAAATCGCCGGCAATAGAAATAGCAGAACCTTCTGGCAGATAATTTTCTGCATAGAACTTCTTTAGATCTTCAACAGTTAATTGCGTAACAGTTGAAATTTTTCCCTGTACAACATTTCCATACACATGATCCCCATATAAGAATTTATCAAAGTAAGATCCGATTACAGAACGGGGGCTTTCTTTTTGTTGCTCCAGTCCCAGTAATGTTCTTTTCTTTTCCTTATCAAACTCTGCTGCGTCAAAAGAGGGCTCTAATAATACTTCTTTTAGTAGTGTAAGTATCTTGGTTCTATCTTTTGCAGCCATTTTTGCAGAAAGACTTGTTGATTCCTTAGAAGCAGAAGTGCTGATATATGCGCCATGAAAATCCAGCTCTACGTCCAATTTTATTTTATCGTAATTTTTTGTACCATGTTTTAATGCGGTAGCTGTTAGCGAAGCAAGGCCTGCTTTTTCTCCATCATATATGGCGCCGGCAGGAAGTATTACGGAAACATTAATAACGGGAACTTCATGCTGCTCCATCAGGTAAACGGTAAGACCATTTTTCAATTTAAACTTCTCATACGGAGGAAGTTTATAGGTTTGCGCATTCAGTTGCATCGTCATACAAACTGTAATGGCAATTAGAAATAATTTATTAATTAATCGCATAAAATATCGTTTAGTTAAGTTATTCTGCTGTATTTGATTTCAGGATGCCAACCGTACGGTTGATTTTTGTAAAATATTTGGTAGCAACTCTTTTAATATCATCCGCTGTTACTTTGTTAAATGCTGCAGGAGCATCAAACATTTTTTTATAATCACCAAAGAATACCTCGTAAGTGCCGATATTGTTTGATTTACCATTGATCGTTTCTACCTGGCCATAAAACTCCATCAGTTTCTGATTTTTAATTTTTTGCAGTTCTGTTTCAGAGATGCCGTCTTTTTTAATTTTTTCCAGTTCTTCATAAATAGCTTTCTCCAAGTCCGTTTCATTTACATTTTTAGCTGCAACACCTGCAATAATAAAAAGAGTAGGGTCAAAGCTTTCACTAAAACTGGTAAATATTTGGGTTGCTAATTGTTGCTTATCTACTAATGAGCTATATAATCTTGAGGACCGGCCACTGGCAAGTATATCACTAAGGATAGTCAATGCATAATAATCTTCATGCTTTGCATTGGGAACATGCCAGGCAATACCCAGGTAGGGAGTAGCAACATCTTTTTGCATCATCACTCTTCTTTCACCAGTTTGCGGTGGTTCTATGATATTGATTTTTGGAGGCTCTGGTTGCGCTGGAATTGGTTCTATATATTTCTCCGCCAGCTTTTTTATGTCATCAAATTTTACATTGCCCGAGATAACTGTTACACAGTTATTCGGAGCATAATACATTTTAAAATATCTCTCCAGGTCTTCTTGCTTCCAGTTTTTCATATCATCTTCATAGCCAATAACCGGCCAGTGGTAAGGATGTTCTAAAAATGCAACACCCTGTGCGGTTTGAAATAATAGTTGCCAGGGAGAGTTTTCCAACCCCGTACTTCTTTCACTGAGTACAACCCCTCTTTCGCTTTCTACAATTTTCGGGTCAATACTCAGGCTGGAAATTCGATCGCCTTCCAAATCAAAAATTATTTCTGTAGCAGAAGAAGGGAACCAGTTTGTATAAACCGTTACATCTTCTCTTGTATATGCATTGTTTGCACCTCCATTAAACTCCATGGTTTGGTCAAACATTTTAGGGCCATATTTTTTGGCACCATTGAACATCATATGTTCAAAAAAATGGGAGAGGCCTGTGATGCCCTGGTATTCGTTGCGGCTACCAACTTTGTAAAAAAGATACATATTGGCATTAGGTATAGAATTGTCTTCTACTACCAAAAACTTCATCCCGTTTTTAAGGGTGAACGATTTTACATCCTCCGCTTTCATTTGTGCCTGTGTGGTAATAGCAAGCAGTAGCAAAGCGTTTACAATAATTTTCTTCATAGTAAATGTTTTAATAACAGGGATAAAACTAAGCAAACAGAACATATTACAATCACCATTCACATAAATAAAAAAATCCCGCCATTGGGCGGGATTGTATCTTGATTTTTAAAATTGGCGATTTATTTAATCTCGTAATCTTTTTTGAAAGACATTAATGTAGTTCTGTACAAAGCATTGGCTGTATCCAATGTTGCCGCTTTTGTATAATATTCAAAGGCTTCAGCAAGGTAGTGTGCATCTTCCAGCATAAAACCAATACGATAAGCTTGTTCAGCCGGTGCTTCAAAAGCAGCACCTTGCTTTTTTATGTTCTCAAGAATAACATCAAATGTTTCTTTAGTAACATAGTTAAATATTTTCAGCTCTTCATTAATTTCCCCTTTAATGGCAGCTGTCCAGAAATAACTATTGCCGGGTTTTATTTTTTTCGCAAAATCTTTCACCGGGATTTTCAGCTTGGAAACATAGGTAGTAAAGAAAGGGGCACTTATATTATCAGAATTGTACAAAAGGAATTCAAATTCTTTTGCATCTGCATAGGATTTCCAGGATAAGGGAAATTCATTTACCTGTCCGGAATAATTTACCGTATCAAGGCGGGTATCGATCCAAACGTTATTGATGTTACGACTTACAGCACCAACGGTATTCATATAGGCTTTTCGGTTGCTACCGGCAGATCCGCTAGGCTTTGTCATCTGTGCCCAAACATATTTTACATAGTTGGCACTAACAGAATTGCTGCTCACACGGCAAGAATCGCCAAACATGGTTAAGGCATAAGTGCCGGGTTTGCCAATAGTGAACATAGCGGCTTCATTACAAATTAATGTAACAGCAGAACCTGCCGGTACTTTAATGGAAGCGGAACTCGCAAGCGTTTTGCCCACTTTAGCTTTGCTTTCTACTTTGTTTTCTACTATGGAAACATTTCCTTTAAAACTGTACAATAAGAAACTGTTGCCCTGCCCAAAAACGGTGGCGGCACTTAAAAAAAGGAGGATAAGGAAGAGATACTTTTTCATCTTTTGAGGTTTAAGGTTTGTGTCGAATTTTTGATTGGTTATTTTAATGGTGGTGTGGTTTAAATACTGTTTTATAATTAAATTTTTTATGCATCCAAACGGCCCAGGCTTCGTAAAAATAAATCACATCCACGGCTAACACGATTACTAGTAAACTAAGCTTCAGGTCAACCTTCAGACGATACTTATCAAACAAATAGATGCCTAACCACACAAAAAATATTGCCGAAAGGACCTGGGCGATTTTAGCGACTAAATGGAACCAGATATGGCTTTCAAGGTAGTAACGGACGAAAAAAGACATGTGCAACCAACACACAAACACTGCGATAAGCAGATTTGCCCACGAAGGTAACTTTTTTATGTAGTTATTTTCCAATGCCATGGAAATAATATTGGCATGTACCACAATCCCGTTCATATCCGGTATTGACTTCCCATAATACCTACTGTTCATAGGTGTAAATTTCTTATCCGATATGTCGTTGGGATCATTATTAATATATCCAAACAATACTATTTTTCCTTCCAATGCTGAACCCGCAACGTTATCGGCCAGTAAATCCTCATACTCAATAACCTGATATTTATTTATTTGACGGGTGTAATTGATTATCACCTTACTAGTGCCTTTTTTTTCTAATTTTTTATAAGCAACAGGATCATAAGCCTCTACAATTGCTGCAGAAAATGATTTATACCTTTTTTTCGCATAGTCATCAAAAAAGGGCTCATACGAACGAATTGTTGATAGAGAATCATTGAAAATATTTACGAATGCATATTGCGAAGCTGTTGTAATATAGTTACCACTTAACGAGACCGTGTCGCCCTCCTCACCGCTTAAATTCAAAACTGTAGCTGCAATAAGGTTTTTATTCTTTCGAAAAGTTTCTGAAAGCAGGGAATCCTGGTGAGGCTCTCTGGGACCTGAAAAGTAGGCATCTAATGCCATTACTTTAGGTTTCATGCTTGCTGCTTTATCAATCATCATTGATAAAACTTCTCTGTCTGCATAGCCAATATTGATTATTACGATATTGGAATCGAGCTTTGTATCTGAACCTTTCCCTAGTTTAGAATAACTAAGGTCGTTAGAGTCAAAGTCCTTCAAACTCAATTTTATAGGATTAATAACACCAAGATTAAGTGGAATAGACCCGAGTACTACGATAAAGAGGAATACCCAAATGGTCGCAAAAATCGTATCCCTTTCATACAAGTATTTTGTAAAATGGCTGCCTACTTTTTTGGCGTGACCGCCGATGTGCTTATGCAGTGGCTTTTTCATGCAGGTGGTGGTGTGCTGGTTGTTGGTTATTGTAATGATTTGCTAATGGTCATACAGGTTGCAACTTTACAGTTTTTTAACTCAATCTCTTATTACTTAAAATATAGAATTGGTAACCCGC
>CAZXMP010000048.1:0-11781 GCA_964641575.1 uncultured Chitinophaga sp.
AACATTTACACAACCAGTTTCACATTCAGCTCATCAACATCCACGACTTAAAGCAATCCATCAAAGCCCATGAACGCAAAATGGAATTTGAAAGAGTAGCTTTTAATGGTAAAGTGAATGAAGATAGTTTGATACGTCACGAAAGATTGCATGATGAGTACCAGGCCCTTCAACAAACGTTGCAGGATCTCCGTGCAGAATTCAGCAACTTTCTTAGCCGAACATAAATTTGAAAGTAAAAAGCATATAAAGTAAATAAAGTACTTCCAGTTTATAGATCACTCTATTTACGCAGTACTTTATATACTTATTACTCTATTTACTGAGTACTTTATATACTTATTACTCTATTTACTCAGTACTTTATATACTTATTACTCTATTTACTAATTAATTTAAACAACCTCAAAAAAACATATTTCTCCTTTAGGCGACCCTTGTCTTTCAACCCCATTAAATTCAAAGACAAACAAATGCCGAAGCGAAACAGCATGATTCATTTATTATAACAGGGCGGTTCAAACTCTTGCTTTGGCACTATTAACTAATCTCTAAAACAGATTGCCATGCCTGAATTTGATACCTCACATGTCAAAAATATTGTCTTGCTGGGCCATGCCGGCTCCGGTAAGACCACCTTAGCGGAGTGCATGTTGTTCGAAGCCGGACTCATCAACCGCAGGGGTTCCATCGCAGAGCGAAACACCACAGGAGATTACCACGAACTTGAACAAGACCGTGGTAATTCTATTTTTAGCAAGCTCCTCCACACTAAATGGAGAGGGTATAAAATAAATATCATTGATACTCCCGGCTATGATGATTTTGTAGGCGAAGTAATTTCTGCCTTACGGGTAGCCGATACCGGTGTTATGCTGCTCAATGCTATGATGGGTGTAGAAGTAGGCACCGATATTATTTGGGAATACACGGATCAATTTAAAACGCCGATGATATTCGCCGTAAATAAATTGGATGATGATAAAGCCGACTTTGATAAAACAGTACGGGATGCCAAAGCCCATTTCGGAAATAAAGTAGTAGTGGTACAATACCCACGGCAAACAGGTGCCGGCTTTCATGAAATTATTGATGTGCTGCGGATGACGATGTATAAATTCAACAACACCGGTGGCAAACCAGAGAAGCTGGCCATACCGGATGATGAAAAAGCAAAAGCCGAAGAACTGCACAAAGAATTAATAGAAGCCATTGCCAGTAATGATGAGAGCCTGATGGAAAAATATTTTGATAAAGGCGAACTGGATGAAGATGAAATGAAGAACGGGATGAAAAAAGCCATGATCAATCATGATCTGTTTCCGCTCTTCTGTCTTTCTGCCGAACGCAACATGGGCAGCGGCCGCCTCATGGGCTTTATAGATAATGTATGCCCCAGTGCCAATGAAATGCCGCCGCAAAAAACAAAAAAAGGCGACACACTCACTTGCGATGCCAATGGCCCCGCCTGTATTTTTATTTACAAAACCATTTCCGAGCCGCATGTGGGAGAGCTGTCATTCTTTAAAGTATATAGCGGCACAGTAAAGAGTGGTATGGAACTGGAAAACGAAACCACCGGCGTTACCGAAAAACTCACCCAGCTATTTTTAGTAGAAGGAAATAAAAGGGTAGCCACTAATGAACTCGTTGCAGGCGATATTGGTGCCACCTTAAAATTAAAGAACACTCATGTAAACAATACCCTGCACACAAAAGGCAAGAATTATGAATTGCCACCTATCGAATTTCCTTCACCCAATATGACGGTGGCTATTGAAACCATTAAAAAAGGAGAGGAGGAAAAACTATCGCAGGCCATGCACCAGTTGCGGGAAGAAGATCCAACGCTGTTGGTAGAAGTTTCTTCCGAATTAAAACAAACACTTATCCATTGCCAGGGAGATATGCATCTTGCCGTAGCCAAATGGAAAATAGAACACCAGCACAAGCTGGATGTAAAATTCATTAAACCAAAAATTGCTTATAGAGAAACCATCCGCAAAATGGCCGATGCCAATTACCGCCACAAAAAACAAAGCGGTGGTGCCGGGCAGTTTGGCGAAGTGTTTATGCGTATAGAACCCTGGTACGAGGGTATGCCCGAACCCAAAGACCTTAATGTGCGGGGCCGGGATACACATGACCTGGACTGGGGTGGCAAACTCGTTTTTTATAATTGCATCGTTGGTGGTGCTATTGATGCAAGGTTTCTGCCTTCCATCTTAAAAGGGGTAATGGAAAAAATGCACAACGGTCCACTCACCGGTTCTTATGCACGGGATATTCGGGTAGCGGTGTACGATGGTAAAATGCACCCGGTTGATAGTAATGATATATCGTTTAAGATAGCAGGCCTCCAGGCATTCCGCACAGCCTTTCAGCAGGCCGACCCGCAAATACTGGAACCTATTTACCAGGTAGAAGTGCTGTGTCCGGATGATCTTACCGGTGCTGTAATGGGCGACCTGCAAAGCCGCCGTGCTATAGTAGAAGGTATCGACAGCGAAGGGCATTTTCAAAAAATACTGGCCAAAGTGCCGCTGGCCGAAATGGATGGTTACTCATCTTCTCTGCGTTCTATTACGCAGGGCCGGGCTAAATTTAAAATGAACTTTGCAGCGTATGAGGCAGTGCCTTTTGATCTGCAACGTAAGTTGATTGATGAGTATAGTAAAACGGCGAAGGAAGAGTATGCGTAATCATTTCTAACTGCTCACTTAAAAGCTCTGACGATATTGTTGGAGCTTTTTTTTGCCTTGATGCAAAAAAGAAATAAAAAGATCAATGCAAATGCTCTTCTTCTTTGCGGTAATGTTTAAGGGATTTGTTTTTTTTCTTTCTTGCTTTTCTTTTTGCCTTGATGCAAAAAGAAATAAAAAGATGAAGGCAAATGCTCTTCTTCTTTGCGGTAATGTTTAAAAGATTTGTTTTTTTCTTTCTTGCTTTTCTTTTTGCCTTGATGCAAAAAGAAACAAAAAGATCAAGGCAAACCCGAAGGCTCCGCCCGTTTTGCCATCCATCGCCCCCTTTTCTGTTTTGTCTGCGTCCTGTTGTTTATTGATGATTGATGATTGAAGCAATGTGCAAGACTCTGCTTTCTGCGCAACTTTTACTATTTTGTGGGTTAAGCCAATGCTAGCCAATAAATAATGAGTAAAGAAGCCACAGCCAGAATTAAAATCAACAAATTGCTTGAAGAAGCAGGTTGGAGATTTTTTGATGATGAAAGAGGTCCGGCCAATATTTTATTGGAGAATCATGTAAATATTACGCAGAATGAAATTGATGAATGGGGCAATGATTTTGAAAAAACGAAAAACGGCTCTTTAGATTTTCTGCTGGTTGATAGTAACAACAAACCGTTTTGTGTTCTTGAAGCAAAAAAAGAAAGCCTTCATCCATTGGTAGCAAAAGAGCAAGCTAGAAAATATGCTAACACAGTCGGCGCACAGTTTATCATTCTTTCAAACGGTATTGCTCATTTTTTATGGGATTTAAAAAAAGGCAATCCCAAAACAATTTTAAAATTTCCTTCACCCCAGGAAATCGGTGCAATAAAAAATTGGAATCCTGATAGGCAGGCATTATTAAATGAGGAGGTTGAAAAGGATTATATCGTTCAGATTCAAATGCCTGATTATGCTGAAAGACCCGGATGGAATGGAGCAGTTAACAACAGCAAAGATTTTATCTGGACAAATGGACTTAAATTTTTAAGACCCTATCAACTCAAAGCAATTCAGCATTTGCAAAGGGCGGCAAAAACCGGAAAGGATAGATTTCTTTTTGAAATGGCAACTGGTACGGGTAAAACGCTTACGTCGGCTGCCGTTATAAGATTATTTCTTAGAACAGAAAATGCAAGAAGGGTTTTGTTTTTGGTTGATCGGCTCGAATTGGAAGACCAGGCATGGAAAGCATTTGTCAAATATTTAAAACCAGATTATTCTACTTTCATTTATAAGGAGCATAAAAGTGATTGGCACAAAGCAGATATTGTAGTTACTACCATTCAATCACTGTTGTCGGATAATAAATATATGTCCGCTTTTTCTCCAACTGACTTCGACTTGATTATATCCGACGAGTCACATCGTTCTATTTCCGGGAATGCAAGAGCTGTGTTTGAATACTTTCATGGCTATAAATTAGGATTAACTGCTACGCCGAAAGACTATTTAAAAAGTGTGGACATTGATGCTGTAAGAGAGAATGATCCGAGAGAAATTGAAAGGCGAATGTTAAGAGATACATATACCACTTTTGGATGTGAAAGTGGAGACCCGACATTCCGTTATTCTCTGTTAGATGGTGTAATTGAAGGTTACCTTATCAATCCATGGGTATTGGATGCCCGCACCGAAATTACAACACAGTTGTTATCAGATGAAGGATATGCCGTTGCTATTTCTACTGAAGAAGGTGAAGCAACAGAAACTTTTATTTCCCGTGATTTTGAAAAGAAATTTTTCTCAGAAAAAACCAACAGGGTATTTTGTCAGACTTTCATGGAAAAAGCATTGCTTGACCCTATAACTAAGGAAGTCGGTAAAACCATAATTTTTGCCGTAAGTCAGAACCATGCAAGAAAATTAACTGAGATATTAAATGAGTTGGCAGAAAATTTATATCCCGGTAAATACAATTCTGATTTTGCGGTGCAGGTTACTTCCCAGGTAGGTGATGCTCAACAGATGACCATCAACTTTACAAATAACAATCTCAATGGGAAAACCACATGGCTTGAAGGTTATAAATCCGGCAAAACAAGGGTTTGTGTAACTGTGGGTATGATGACTACCGGTTACGATTGCGAGGACTTGCTAAATATCTGCATGATGCGCCCTATTTTCAGCCCGGCAGATTTCGTACAGATAAAAGGAAGGGGAACCCGCAAAAACACTTTTGAATACAAACACAAAAACGAACTAGGCGAAGAAGAAACAATACAGGAAGAGAAAACTGTCTTCAAACTATTTGATTTTTTTGCCAACTGCGAATACTTCGAAAAGAAATTTAATTATGATGAAAAATTAGAATTGCCAGAACATAAACCCGGAAACGGCTCAGGAGGAACTGAAGGTATTGATATTGACAAATATACAAGCTCAAGGGAGGACCTTTTATCAGTTGTAAAGGAAGAAAGAATTGGATTGCAGGGAATGAGAATTGACCGTGAGCTCTTCAAAAAATTTGAAGACCGCATTACAATGGATGATATAATAAAAAAACATGTTGAACTCGGTAACTGGGAATTTGTGATAAGTCATATCCAGAATGAAATTCTTGATAACCCTGACGGATACTTTACGCTTGAAAAATTGCGGAAGGCTGCAAGCATCGACAGGAAAACTTCAATAAGAGAAGTTGTAGAAAAAGTATTCGGAATCATTCCCAAGTTCAAATCCAAAGATGAAATGCTGGAAGAAGAATTTGATAAATTTATTTCCATTTACCCGCCGGAAGAAGATGTAAATTTGCGGGCATTAAAATATTTCTTTAAAGCATATATTGTTGACCAGGATATACGCAAAATCATTGAAGCAAAAGATTTTCATTCCTTGCAAACAAACCCCACTCTCAACATTGCGCAGTTTAAAGAAGTAACACCTAAATACAGGGAAGTAATTCCATTGTACATTAAAGACTATATTAAATTAGAGCAGTTTGCTGCTTAATAATAAATCATGCTAGATACAGCTACAAAAAAACGTATTGACGATTGCAGGGATATACTTGTAGGTAAACTGCCCGACCCAAAAGCACAGATTGAACAGATTACCATTGGCCTCATCTATAAGTTTATGGATGATATGGATAAAGAAGCCATTGAACTGGGAGGCAAAGCCAAATTCTTTGTTGATTACAAAATACCTGATCCCGAAAATCCTAAAAAAACGAAAGTTGTACCGTTCGCTATATACAGTTGGGATAATTTGTTCAATGCCAAAGTAACCGCAACAGAAATGCTGCGGCTATATTCCGAAGCAATTGTGGGCATGGATAAAAACCCAAACATTCCGCAACTGTTCCGGGATATTTTTAAGAATGCCTACCTCCCTTACCGTGACCCGGAAACATTAAAAATGTTTTTAAAAACTATCAGCGAGTTTGAATACACTCACAGCGAAAAGCTGGGCGATGCATTTGAATACCTGCTGAGTGTAATGGGGAGCCAGGGAGATGCTGGACAGTTCCGCACACCAAGGCATATAATTGATTTTGTTGTTGCCTGTGTTGATCCATCCAAAACAGATACCATACTCGATCCTGCATGTGGCACAGCGGGTTTCTTAATTTCTGCATTTAAGCACATCAAAGAAAAAAATAAAAAGGGGTTAACGCCGGACGAACGAAGGAAAATGATTCAAAACTTTGTCGGTTATGATATTTCTCCAGACATGGTGCGATTGAGCCTGGTTAATTTATACCTGCATGGTTTTAATGATCCGCATATTTGGGAGTATGATACATTAAGCAGCGAAGAACGTTGGGATGAAACCTTTGATGTGGTACTCGCAAATCCACCATTCATGAGTCCGAAGGGTGGAATTCGTCCGCATAAAAAGTTTTCTATTAGCAGCAATCGTAGCGAAGTGTTGTTTGTAGATTATATAGCTGAACACCTCAACCCCAAAGGAAGAGCAGGTATTATTGTACCTGAAGGAGTAATCTTTCAAAGCGGTACAGCTTATAAAGATTTACGGAAAATGCTGGTTGATAATTATCTCTATGCAGTAGTGAGTTTACCCGCCGGTGTGTTTAACCCCTATAGTGGTGTAAAAACATCCATTCTCTTAATGGATAAGGACTTTGCAAAAAGGAGTAATGAAATCCTATTTGTAAAAATTGATAATGATGGATATGGCTTAGGAGCACAACGCAATGCTGTAAAAGGCGGACAGTTAGAAGAGGCGGTTCGATTGTTACAGCAATTTAAAGAAGGAAAATTTACTGATAGTGAGATTGCTCATGTTGTTCCCAAAAAAGCGATTTCTAAGAATGGTGATTATAATCTTAGTGGAGAAAGATATGTAAGTATGGCTGTAATGAGCTCAGATTATCAATTAGTTCCTTTAAGTGAAATAACCAAATTAATAACAAAAGGAACCACACCAACGTCAATTGGCTTTTCATTTGAAGAATCGGGAATAAACTTTATCAAAATTGAATCTGTTACAGAGTATGGGACGTTTTTAACAGAAAAATTCAATTTCATATCCCAAGAATGCCATAAAAAACTTAATAGATCGCAATTAAAAGAAAATGATGTTTTATTCTCAATTGCAGGAGCGTTTGGAAGATCGGCTGTTGTTACGAAAACTATCTTACCTGCAAATACTAATCAAGCACTGGCAATTATTCGACCAAGTGAAAAATTGCTGCCCAAATATTTGAGAGCAGTTTTTAAATCCGATCATGTACTTAACTTAATTGAGACACTTAAGGTTGGGGTTGCTCAATATAACTTATCGCTCAAACAAATCAACGAGTTACATATCCCTCTACCATCCTTAAAAGTACAAGAAGAAATAGTAGCGGAAATCGAAGGCTATCAAAAAATAATAGATGGTGCAAAAGCAGTAGTAGAAAACTACAAAGCCAACATTGATATTGACCCAGATTGGGAATTATCCGATTTGGGAACTACCGGCAATATCACAACGGGAAAGCTTAATGCTAACGCTATGGTTGAAAATGGGAAATACCCTTTCTTTACTTGTTCAAAAGATTTTTACCATATCGATGTATATGCATTTGATAGTAAGGCTTTATTATTAAGTGGAAATAATGCCTCGGCAACTTATGATGTAAAATATTTTGAAGGGAAATTTAATGCTTATCAACGGACCTATGTCATTACAATAAAACAAGAGTTCGAAAAGAAACTTCTTTATCCCTTTTTACAAAACATGATGGAGCAACAGTTAAATGATTTGAAAAATAAATCAGTTGGCGGATTAACTAAGTATTTGACATTACCTGTTGTAAAAGAAATTAGGGTTCCCTTACCACCCATCGAAACTCAACAGCAAATTGTTTCTCAAATCGAAAAAGAGCAAGTCTTGGTAAATGCCAGCAAACAACTCATTGTAATATTTGAACAAAAAATAAAAGACAGGATAGCTAAAGTGTGGGGTGCAGAAAAAGCGGTACCGGTGTTGTACGGGCAAAATGATAGGCTAACAATAGCGGCGGAAGAGTAATACATATATTTTCAATGAGTTAGATAATTTGGATACCCAGGAACTAGTATTTTTTCTAAATTTGTAAAAAAATTCACTTAAAAGTGAAAATTGTGGCATATTATGTGTTTAATTTGTAAAATGTAATTTAAAAGTGAAAATTTCGTTAGTAGAGTTGGAGGAACTTACGGGAGAGAAAATCAGGGTGTACTCCCTGATAATCGGTGAAGATGACTTAACGATTTATGATAGGTTTTTGGAAGAAAATCAGGAGCAGTTTGAAAATGAAGTAGTGGATATTACCAACAGAATTGAAGTTATCGCAAAGCATACAGGCCTAAGGGACGATTTTATAAAGCAGGGTGAAGGAGAGTTAGGAGATGGTATTCATGCATTCTATGATAAACCGGAGAGTAATTTACGGCTCTATTTTATACGATTTGGAAATGTTGCTATCGTATTGGGTGGAGGCGGACATAAAGTAAAATCTATACGCCGGTTACAAGATGATCCAAAATTAAAAGATGAAAATTATTTTCTCCGGAAGGTATCAGTAATACTTACTGATGCAGTTCGGGAAGGCACTTTATCGATAACCGAAAGCGGACTGGAATCAACTACTGACTTTATATACACAATTGATGAAGATGATGAACAAACCTAAAAGACATACGAGCCCAGCAATTCAGAAGGTACAGGCAAACCGTTCAATCGCTGAATTTGAAAAAACGAAAAAGAGAATGATGTTGGCTGCAAAAATTGCTGATGGCATAAAAGCGAAAGGCTGGAACAATGGTAATTTAGCACAAGCACTTGACCAGCATAATTCTGTAATAAGCAAATGGCTGAGTGGTACACATAATTTTACCGCAGAAACATTATTTGATATTGAAATGGTACTAGGTATTACTTTGATCAATGTTGGTGAAAGCAACCCCAAAGAAATTATTCAACGATTTGAGTTGACAGTTTCTGTAAAGGCTGAAGATGTTATTCAAACTGAGTATATACGAAATAAAGATTGGGAACAAAGCTTGCATAATCATATCGCTTTATGCGGAGGAATGGCGGCAACATCTGTTTCAATACCAGTAAACTAAAAAGTTTATGACTGATGCTACAAAACCTTCTTTTCAACTTATGATTAGAATGAAAGGAGTTGAATTAGTAAAATCGAAAATCAATGCTCAACCTGCTAATTTTGCTGCCAAAGAATTTCAATTTACAGTAAACGTAGAAAACAGATTAGAACCAGTACAAAAGGTTGCAATAATTGTTACTAGCGTTGAAGTTAGATCGGATAACAAACCAGAAATTCATGCTTCTATAAGTACTGCTTGTATTTATGGTGTTGATAATTTCGACGAAGTTTTTAAAAAAGTGAGTGAGGATAAGTTTGATACACCAGATCAGATAATGTTTACACTTATTTCAATTTCGTTATCAACTTTAAGGGGCATATTGTATGAGCAATTCAGAGGTACTTATTTACATCAGGCATATTTGCCAATAATGGATCCAAAACTATTTAAGGCAAATCCAGATTCGTGAGTTTATTCGTTCCTTCGCCTTAAATCTTCTCAGTATAAAATAATGCCCCGTTGTCGCTTCACGCAACGGAATATTAACTCTTCAATAGTTTCAACAAATAAGAACTGATGCGTGGAGACACGCATCACGGCAGACGATACCCAATAAATAAAGCAGTATCAAATACTCAGGGTCTGAGAACCCTCCTTCGGAGGGCAGGGAGGCTTCCATTTTCTGCATAACAAACACAGTATCACCCGCTGCAAGAGGCATCTGCTCCTCTGCAAAGGCAATCTGCTCTTCTGCAAAGACCATCTGCGCTGCTGCAATGACAGTCTGCGCTGTTGCAATGACAGTCTGCTGCTCTGCAAGAGGCATCTGCTCCTCTGCAAGAGCCATCTGCTGTTCTGCAAGAGACATCTGCTTCTCTGCAAAGACCATCTGCGCTGTTGCAATGACAGGCTGCGTTGCTGCAATGGCAGTCTGCTCCTCTGCAAAGACCAACTGTCCTTCTGCAAAAGCAAACAACTCTCGTACAAATGGCAACTCTTCTCCTGCAATCACCAACCATTTTTATACAAGCAACAACGGCACTTAAAAAAAATACCACTTTTGGGTTATTGTCCAAAATAAAACAGCATCCTACATTCGGCTTTCATTTTTTTTAAACCTTTAAACTTTTAACTATGGATTCCAAACTAGAAGCCAAAATGAACATGTACGATGCAGTGCTTGCGCATTGCAATGCAAATCCCCTCATCGTAAATTCAGTACCTGCATTTCAAACAGCAGTAACTACTTTCAGAGACATTTTCGAAGATCTCACCGATGCAACCCAGGCTGAGATACAAATTATTTCAGGCATCACGGTAGATAAAGCAGAGCAACGCAAAACCCTGGTGCAGTTAGCATTCGATATGGCCGGGCAAATATTTGCTTTTGCATCCGCCACAGATAATCACATTCTCAAAGGGCAGGTAAGTTATGTCTTCAGCGATCTTAATCGTCTTAAAGATGAGTTACTGGCCCCCGCTTGCCAGAATATTTTAGCAGCAGCAAATGCAAATGCAGTAGCACTTGTTCCCTATGGTGTCACAGCAGCTAAGATCACAGAATTAGATGATGCCATTTCAGATTATGCAGCAGCAGTTCCCGGTCCCCGCAATGCAGTGTCACAACGGGCAGCAATTACAAACACCATTAAAGATTTATTTAAAAGCGGGGATGAAATGTTGAAAGAGCAATTAGATAAATTAGTTATCCAGTTCAAAACAACAGAACCAGAATTTTATAATGCCTATAAAAATAACCGGGTATTATTAGATCCTGCTGTATCAAGCACACAGGTAGCAGGTACGGTTGTATCGCAGGCAGGCAATACTCCATTAATAGGCGTTACGGTAACAGTCACCGGTCAGCCATACAGCACCACATCAAATAATCTGGGTGAGTACAAATTAAAAATTCCAACACCCGGCACCTATGAACTCAAGTTTTCCAAACCAGACTATTTCGACAACACGGTAGAAAACATAACAGTAACATTAGGTCAGTCCACACCGTTAGATGTATCATTGCAAGCCACCCCATCCTAAAACCAAAGCCGCCTTCCGGGCGGCTTTCGAATAAAATTTCAATTAGCACAAACAATAATAATTTTCATCTCCGCATCATCAACATTTTCCGGCACCTTCATGTTCTTACCATACCACGCAGCAGGGTCTTGCACATTGTTTCAATCATCACAAATCTAAAAATAACAGGACGGGGCAACAATGGAAAAGGGGGCGTTGGCCCGGCAAATGCTTGCATTAATAAGCACCAAAATAAAATAATATGAATGCGAATAAAACGGGCGGAGCCATCGGGTTTGCCTTGATTTTTTTGTTTCTTTTTGCATCAAGGCAAAAAGAAAAGCAAGCAAGAAAAAAACAAATCCTTTAAACACTCTCAGGCGGAACCTGTCTGCCGTCAGGCAGGCACAGTGCCTTCATGTTCTTAGCATAACACGCAGCAGGGTCTTGCACATTGTTTCAATCATCACAAATCTAAAAATAACAGG
>CAZXMP010000048.1:11881-23861 GCA_964641575.1 uncultured Chitinophaga sp.
CGGGTTTGCCTTGATTTTTTTGTTTCTTTTTGCATCAAGGCAAAAAGAAAAGCAACAAGAAAAAAATAAATCCTTTAAACACACCGCAAACCAGCGGAGCATTTGCCTTGATCTTTTAGTTTATAAACTCCCCAAACAATCAACCACTTCCAGCACCTTGTTCCGCCATACTATAAAACTTTAAATCCTTTAAACACTTTCAGGCGGAACCTGTCTGCCGTCAGGCAGGCACAGTGCCTTCATGTTCTTAGCATAACACGCAGCAGGGTCTTGCACATTGTTTCAATCATCACAAATCTAAAAATAACAGGACGGGGCAACAATGGAAAAGGGGGCGTTGGCCCGGCAAAACGGGCGGAGCCATCGGGTTTGCCTTGATTTTTTTGTTTCTTTTTGCATCAAGGCAAAAAGAAAAGCAACAAAGAAAAAAACAAATCCTTTAAACACACAGCAAAGCAGCGGAGCATTTGCGTTTGCCTTGAATTTTCTTTGTTTCAAGACAAAGAAAGTAACAGATAGTATCTCCACCAACGGTTTGGGTATTGCACCAGTGAGTATAAAAGAAAGTAGTTTAAAGTTCTTGCCAATCCCCGCAGGAGGTATTATTATTACCGGAATCATCACAATCATATACTCTTCCACAAACTCTTTCAAATTGTACAGCGCCACGTTCAGGAACTATGCGCCATTCTCTTTCATAATACTTTTCAAATTTACAACCGGGAGGTAAGGATGAAATGGCTTCTTCTTCCGACAAATTACCTTCGGTAAATTGCTTTACAATTTCTGCTGACTTATTCATGTTGCATTCATTTTAGTATTGAAAGTTAATTAGAATTTTAGTAAATATCTTCACAGCATGCAGGCCCTAACTTTTGGCGGAAAAGAAATTATTGACTACAGCAAAGTTGCCGATCCTGTATTGCTGCATCCATCTGATGCTATTGTCAAGATAACAATGTCGGGTATCTGTGGTTCCGACCTCCATGTATATCATGGCCGGGAAAAGGGCCTTGATCATGGAACAGTGATGGGGCATGAGTTTACCGGCATTGTAGAAGAAGCAGGCCGGGATGTAAAGAAGTTTAAAAAAGGAGCAAGAGTGCTCAGCCCTTTTACTACTTCCTGCGGTGCATGCTTTTACTGTCTCACCGGTCTTACCTGCCGCTGCGAAAAAGGAAATTTGTTTGGATGGGTGGAGAAGGGTCAGGGCCTTCATGGAGCACAGGCAGGCTATATCCGAGTGCCGATGGCAGACAGTACACTACTACCATTAAGCAATGACCTGGATGAAAAGAAAGGTTTGTTATTGGGAGATATTTTTTCCACGGGTTATTTCTGTGCAGACAATGCCGGGGTAAAACCCAACAATGTGTATGCAGTGATCGGCTGCGGGCCGGTGGGGCTGATGACCATCATCGCAGCAAAACATCTAGGTGCTGAAAGAGTATTTGCTATTGATCTTATACCCGAACGATTAGCCATGGCGAAACAATTCGGTGCTATTCCATTGAATCCATTGCTTATTGATGTGAAAGAAGAAATTTTCAACAGCACACATGGCCGCGGTGCTGATGGTGTAATGGAAGTAGTAGGTAGTGCTGCATCATTGAAACTAGCCATTGATTGTATCCGTCCCGGCGGAACTATATCATCAGTAGGTGTGCATACAGCGCAACATTTTTCCTTTTCACCCGGCGAAGCGTATGATAAAAATCTTATTTACAAAAGCGGCCGTTGCCCCGCCCGTTATTATGCGGAAAAACTATTGCGGGAAGAAGTAGCGCAGCGTTATGCCATAGAAGCTATCATTACGCATCAATTTTCTTTACCGGAAGGTGCAACAGCCTACGAAGTGTTTGACCAAAAAAAGGATAACTGTATCAAAGCAGTTTTGCTGCCTTCTGAGTGAGGGGATAGCCTACGTTCAAATAATTTCTTTTCTCTCCCAATTTTCTTACATTTAAGAAAGATTGTTTTGTTATGGCTTACCCCATCGAGATCATACTAAGCAGACAACTGGCCGATTGCCTTTCCATGCCGGTATTTATTACAGATACGGAAGGAAATCTTATTTTCTACAATGAGCCTGCAGAAAATTTATTGGGTACCCGTTTTGAAGAAACAGGTGAAATGAAAGTGGAAACCTGGGGAACGATCTTTAAACCAAAAGACGAATATGGCAACGTGATGCCACCTGAAAACCTGCCGCTGGTTAGAACATTGAAAGACCAATATCCTTATCACAAATCTTTCTGGATAGAAAGCATGAAGGGGAATACGGAAAAGATCTCTGTAACCTCATATCCAATTATCGGGCGGGCAGGCAGTTTTGTGGGTGCTGTGGCAATTTTTTGGGAAGCAAAAGACATATGAAAATAATGATACGGGGCGTTCGTGGTTCCATTCCCACTACCGGTCCCGATACGGTTTATTATGGAGGCAATACATCCTGCGCAGTTGCAGTGGAAGATGATTGTATACTGGTGCTTGATGGAGGATCGGGTATGCAAAAATTTAATTTGCTGCAGACTACGGCTGTAAAACGAGTTGATATTCTGCTCACTCATCTGCACCTGGATCATATACAGGGACTGGGATTTTTTAATCCTTTTTTTGACCCCACACTGGATATTCATATCTGGGGGCCTGTAAGTAATGTTAGTTTACGTACCCGGCTCAGCCGTTATCTTTCACCACCACTTTTTCCCGTACTGCTCCGGGATCTTCCTTGCAAACTTACCCTGCATGAAATAGGGAACAGCTCTTTTGATATAGGACCTTTTCAGATTGAATCCAGCTATGTAATTCATCCGGGCCCTACCGTTGGTTACAGGATCAAGGGACACAAATCTGTTTTTACTTATATGCCCGATCATGAACCGATGTTGGGAGCAAAAGAATTTCCGGCCGATAAGAGATGGATATCCGGCATGAACCTGGCACAGGATGCCGATCTGCTATTACACGATGCACAATATTCAGAACAGCAATACCCATATCGTATGGGTTGGGGCCATAGCAGTATGGATGATGTGACGAAATTTGCAGAACTGGCCGGTGTAAAACATTTACTGCTTGCACATCATGATCCTTCTCATTCTGATACAGACCTGAATAACTTATTTGAAGATCTGCAGAAAAGAAATAATTATTTGTTCAAATATGAATTGGCGGCCGAAGGAATGGTAATTGAATTGCCATAATATATTGCTTAATAGCACAGCTTAAAGCCTGGAAAAAATTATACGGGTATAGTTGCAACCAATCATCGCCTTAATTCATGCCCATAAAATAAAATGTTTAATGTCCCGGGGCGCACCCAATTTTAAAAAATTACTTTATACAATGGGAAATTAAAAAAGGAGTTGTTACCGATGAACAGGGTGAAATAGTTTGTTTGCTTGCTGATACTGCAAGTGAGTATCATTTATTTTTGCGATGTAGCAGAAGCCAACTGTCTTACACCGGAGACAGATGTATGAGTGTAGAACATTATTGGTTGAAACAAAAACTAAAACCATGGCAAAGCAAATAGGAAAAAATAACTTGTCAGTTTTTGAGAGTATAAAAAGGCAAGACGAAAGCGGTAATGAATACTGGAGTGCCAGAGATTTATCCAGGGTGTTGGAATATTCAGAGTACAGGCACTTTTTGCCTGTGATAGAAAGGGCAAAAGAGGCTTGTGCAAACAGCAATCAAAAACCAGCACATCATTTCGAGGATATCCTCGAAATGATAGAATTGGGTAAAACTGCCAAGCGGGAAGTAGAAAGTGTAAAGCTTAGCCGCTATGCCTGTTATTTAATAGTTCAAAATGCTGACCCTGCTAAAGAAGTAATTGCCCAAGGGCAAACTTATTTTGCCGTTCAAACCCGTTTGCAGGAAATACAGCAAATGGAGGCTTATAACCAGTTAAGCAGTGAAGAAGAGAAGCGATTATTTCTAAGAAATGAAATGAGTAAGCACAATACTTATCTTGCTGCTGCTGCAAGAAATGCAGGTGTGCAGGATGGGCTTGACTATGCTATTTTTCAAAACCACGGCTATGCAGGGCTATATGACGGTTTGGATGCAAAAGGCATACACAAAAAGAAAAACCTGAAAAAGAGCCAGCACATACTGGACCACATGGGTAGTACAGAACTGGCCGCTAACCTTTTCAGGGCGACACAAACCGAAGAAAAGCTGCGTAAAGAAAATATCAAGGGCAAGCAAAAAGCCAATCAAACCCACTATGAAGTAGGTAAAAAAGTGCGGCAAACCATACAAGAAATTGGAGGCACTATGCCCGAAAACCTGCCAGCGGCAGATAGTATAAAAGCAGTACAGAAAAAAATAAGTAAAAAAAAGAAGAAGGGTTGAATTGGTGTTCGTAAAATAATATACTTACTGCCTTGGGTTATACCCGACTTAAAAAACATAATCTATGCAATGGGAAATTAAAAAAGGAGTTGTTACCGATGAACAGGGTGAAATAGTTTGTTTGCTTGCTGATACTGCAAGTGAGTATCATATCGCTTTGATCAGAAATGCCGCAGTAATGTTTGATGCCATTACCAGGCACAATAGAAGTATAGAAAATACAAGACTTCCCAGGGATCCTAAAAAACAGTATGAAGAATTTAAAAGGATAGAAGAAAAAATTAAGGAGGAGATGGGGTAAAAGTAAAAACTCATTTGCTCCGCGCAGGTGGCTGTGCTAAGTTTGTAGATATAACTGCAACCAACCACGGTGTAAAGAATTGATTGCTACCTTAGCAAACAAAACCTTCCGCATGAAATGCCTGCTCATTCTTTTACTGCTGGTACAAACAACCGCCTTTGCCCAGCGAAAATTAAAGTATGATATAATTAAAGAAAGTGGCGATACCGTTTTTTATACCAATGAAGAACGGCTTTATATTTCAGCCGGTGATACCTATGGGGCAGGGCGGGATAAAAGAAGCACCATCGGCGATTACCTTAAAAGCACTGTACGAAAATATACCACTGGTTTTGCCCTGGAGTTTGCCATACAAACCGGCAGCACCAATAGCTTTTCTATTTATAGGGGGCAGGCCGCCAAATTAATAATGAGCGACGGATCAATAATTAATTTGCCCAGCAGGAATGATTACAGGTCTAAAAAATCTTCGATGGGTTATGGCTGCTGGCTTTTTGCTTTTTATACGTTGACATCTTCCGCTATTGAAACAATAAAGAACGGAACGATTACGGAGATACGCATTGAAAATTCTTCGGGTACATTTGATTATCCGCTAAAAGAAAAAGCAAGAACGATCATTGCGGAGCAGTTAAAAAAGTTTTGAGGATGTGGTACGAATTCCTCAATATCTTTTTCTTTGTTTTTCATACCGCCTTTACACTATTTAACATAGTGGGCTGGGCTTTTACTAAAACAAGGAAGCTGCATTTGATTACGATACTGCTGACAGCATTCTCCTGGTTTGTGCTGGGCATTTGGTATGGCTGGGGCTATTGTGCCTGCACCGACTGGCACTGGCAGGTAAGAGACTCATTAGGTTATAATGACCGTTCTGATTCGTATATCCATTTCCTGCTGCTGCATCTTACCGGTAAGGATTTCAGTAAGCAATTAGTTGATACCGTTACTATGAGCATCTTTCTGCTTACGGCATTACTGAGTGTGTGGCTGAACATTCATGACTGGAGGAAACAAAGGAGGGGTTGATCTTTTACAAAGCGAAAATTTATACTAAGCTTATTCGACTAACTTATCTAGGGGAGGTGTACTGGTTAAATTTCGCCACTCTATTAATTTTCTGAGTTCAATTAAATATAAGTTGCTTTGTATTACCTGCTTTGTTAATTTAAAATGAGCATCGGTGTGCTTTGCCAGCATAATTACAAGATCTTCGGTAAGTAAGGTTTGTAGATTTTTCATTTGGTCTGTAAGGTAGACCTATTTGTTTACATCTTATACTTACATTTCAGCATTGCTGAAATAGTATGATGGCTAAATAACCATCCATCTATAATAATTGTGCTGAGTAAACTACCCAGCACAATTATGAAGCTTGGTTTTTCATTCATTCTTTACTTCTTCAATAAAAAATAATTTTTCCCCGGCAGGCATCATCCAATTAACGGTGACACCCACGCAAAACCCAATTAGGGCTGTGCCTAATGGTGATAGCACAGATATTTTCTTTTCTTTCCAATTGGCCTCATCGGGAGCAACGATCGTTAATTCCAGCAGGGCATTGGTTTCTACATCCCTCACTTTTAAGCGACTACCCAGCCGCACCATACCGGGAGGCAATTGTTTTTCTTCCATCAACCGGGCTCTTTTTAATTCCTGCTGCAGGGCATTGGCCGATTGACGGTCTGCTGCATTGTGCACCGACTGATTGCGCAGGTAATACAATATTGTAGAATGGTCTTGCTTGCTTAGTAAGACCGGTTGTTTTGAAGTATGCATTTTTTATTTTTTAAGAATTAATAAAGTGTCAGCAGGCGTTTTTTCTGCCGGCATTTTTTTGTTTTTAGAACGGTATATGGCGATGGCTAATAAAGGCAGTGTTACCCAGAGTGCTTTATACCAGTCTGTATTTTTTACAACGGCCGTTTCCAGTACTACGGCATTTATCAACAGGAGTGCTACTGCAAGCATTCCACTTATAGAAACATTATTATTGTTCATGCTAGTGAATTGAATAAATTAAAGTAATAGGTTTACCAGCAATGGTAACCCGGTTAACACAGCTCCGGTAAAACAGGAAGCAGATAGTACATAGAATGCATCATTATATGCACAGACCATTAACCCGTTTGCGGTACCGCAGCAGAGAAATATTCTTCCCGGTCTTTATTAAGAACCCGGGTTTAGCTGCTTAAAGTCTTTGAAACTGGAAAAATAAAATAGATGATTACAGAAAGGCATGAACTCTGTAAAGGAACAGGTATAAGCATCCGTGAGGTCGGTGATGACTGCCCCTGGAAACAATGAAATTGTATATTTTGAAAACCTGTTCATGTGGCTTAAAGGTACTCAATTTTATTGACCAGGAGATTGGTTGCTGTGTTTTTTAACATAGGCAATTGCTATATGAAAATAGTACGGAGCCTGACACTGTATTCCGCTCAGCACGGCCAAGGGTTGTATCTATTTGTAAGGCAAGATGACGGATGATGGATCAAGACCCGGCTATAGGAATTGTCATTATCTTTTGTAACTTTAATTAGCTGTAGTTACGGGTTACCCGTTTTCAAATACCGCTCCGTCGCCCAGCCGTAGTATTGCGCCATAATCCGGTACTAAAAAAAATACTTCCACCTTCGGTGGCCTGCATCCTCACCCCAAAAAAACACGGACTACTCTGCAAGTGTAAGTTTGTAAAGGCCGGGAAAATCCATCTTTCGTACTACTTACTTTTTATACCTATTTTACAGCACTTTTATGTTTGCAGACACAAAAAAACTAGTTCTAACAGACCGCAGGCTGCAGATGATTTTGCTGCTGGGCATTGTTATACAAATTATCACCTCCATCCAGGCCATTGGCTTTTCCAATTTCGACCAGCATTTTTCTATTGTTGAATTTTCTTCTTACCAGCTAGGTAATGAAAATGGTGCTCATTATGCCTTTGAACTTGAAAGCAAGATACGGCCCACCTTACAGGTATATTTATTCTCTGCTTATTATAAAATTTGTCTGCTGGCAGGTATTGAAGACCCTTACCTGCAGCTTACTATTTTGCGGGTTATTATGGGGTTACTGATGTTTTGCATTTTTAATCTTATTGCCTTTCATTATTTTAAAAAAGAGCCATTAAAAATTTTATATACTGTTTTACTGATCCTGAATTTTTCCTGGATATTACCCTACACCCGAACCTTGTACAGTTCTGAAATGCTGTCCGGCCTTTTCTTTTTTGCTGCCATCGCCTTATATGATGCTAAACGAAATAATAATCCTTCGGGTATTTTTTTATTTTTTGTGGGGTTCCTGTTGTGCCTGTCTTTTTATTTTCGATTCCAGATAGGGTTTGCCATTGCCGGTTTTGGATTGTGGCTGCTGCTGGTTGAAAAAAAATATAAGCGACTGTTCCCCCTCACCGCCGGGTTTCTTGTTGCTTTTTTAATCAACCTATATTTGGACTACGGTTTTTATGGTGAATGGGTACTTACACCTGCCCGATATTTTCAGACCAATATTTTACAGGGCAAAGCAGCCGAATACGGCACTTCCAGTTTTCTAAAATATATAGGACTACTAGTAGCTGTTATGACAGCACCACCATTCAGTCTTCTCCTTTTATATTTCAGCTTAAAAACATTGTTTAAAAAAATTAGCCACCCTGTTTTTATTACGGTGCTACTCTTCATCATCGGGCACAGCATCATCGGTCATAAAGAAGAACGTTTTCTTTATCCTGTTTTCAGTGCTTTACCATTAATAGTGGGGTGGAGTCTGCCCGCACTGATTCATTATTATAATACTTGTAAAAAATGGATAGCCCGTTTAATAAGAATAGCCTTGCTGATTACCATTGTGGTGAATACTTTATTGCTGTTACTATTCACTTTTATTCCTTATGCGCAGACGGTCGATTTTGGCCGCAGCCTGAAAGAAAGATTTAAACATAAAACGGTTGAGATTTATTGTCTTTACCGCACACCGCTTGAAACGATGAGTGCTGTACCAATGGTCTTTTATCAGAAGGGTGTTAAGAATCTACACCTGAAAAAAATTTCTACTCCTGATTCGCTCCGCTACTTAACAACAAGCGGCACTTATATCGCTACTACCTTTAATGAAATCAAGCCTAATCTTTTGATGATGGATAGCCTGGGATATAAACCCGTTGCCTTTTCATCGAAAATTCTCTGGAACATTAACCAGTTTTTACATGCAAGGAAAAAACCCACTGTTAATGATGCGTGGGTGTTATATAAAAAAGAATAACTCAATAGTTGGTGAACATATTATTATTGACAGGTATATCCACCATCTGCCGCAAAAAGACTTCCGGTAGTAAAGGAACTATCATCTGACAATAAAAACCGAACGGCTTTTGCAATTTCTTCCGGCTGGCCTATTCTGCCAATGGGTTGTGCTTTGTCGAGAGCAGTATACACTGCTTCGGTAGCTTCTCCACTTTTTGCTACAAACTGTTGCACGGCTCTATCCAGCAAGGGAGATTGAATAGTGCCGGGACAAATACAATTAACCCGGATATTAAATGGTGCATAATCAATAGCTGTGCTTTTTGTTAGTTGGCCGATGGCTCCTTTGGTCATACCATATACTGCACTGCTGCCTTTGCCAACGAATGCCTGGTCGGAACCCATGAGTACAATACTTCCTTTTTGTTGTTGCTTCATAATAGGTATTACAGCTTGTAATAAATAAAAAGGGCCGAGCAGGTTCGTAGCTACCAAAGTTTCTAATTGTTCATCGCTTGTTTCTTCCAGTGTAGCAAACAAGTGCTTTCCTGCATTGGCAAAAACAAAATCAATACTTTTTTCTTTTTCATAAATAGTGCGGATGGCATTGGTGATTTCGATTTTGTTGCCTGCATCGCAAAGAATAAAATAAGGATCAGCTGCAGTGGGTAGCTGCTTGTCGAGATTGTAAACAATACTTCCTTCGGCTCTTAATAATTCAAGCGTTGCTTTTCCGATACCGGAGCTGGCGCCGGTGATGACGGTGATTTTTTTTTGCCACTGCATAGTTGGTTGGTTTAATGGGTTAAGATAAGAACAAATTGATGAGAAAAATAGAGGAAGGATTTCAATTTGAAGAAAGTTGTTGATTAATTTTAACTGGTTTGGTTTATTTCGTATGATAGACATCTGAAAGATTTTTACTGCAAGCCTCTTTGCTTATATTTAGATATAAATTCTTGCACAATGATTCGATTACGATTCTTAAAAGCTATAATGATTTTCATCTTTTTATTTGGCTTCTTATGGAAAAATAATGCTCAACCAACTAAAGCTGAAGACTGCATCAACAATATTATGCAGCAATCAGCAGTAGCAGGCTTGTCTGTGGCGGTAGTAAAGAACAATAGGATAATCTATACCCATTCTTTCGGCAGCAAGAATATAGAAACGAACACCCCGCTTAATGATAATGATTTGTTTCGTATCGCATCTATCTCCAAATCGTTTTCTGCAACCTCCATTCTGCAACTAGTGGAAGCAAAGAAAATTTCTTTAGAAGATGATATTAGTACACTTGTTGGCTTTAAAATTAGGAACCCCAAATTTCCTGAAAGGGTTATTACTCTCCGGATGGTAATGTCGCATCGCAGTTCTATCAACGATCGCCAGGGGTATTTCACCCTCGATGCCATCAACCCGGATAAAAATAAAGGCTGGGCCAAATGCTATAATGATTACGAACCCGGCACCGGCTACCAATACTGTAATCTCAATTATAATATGGTAGGCACCATTATTGAAAAAATATCCGGCAAACGGTTTGACCAATATGTAAAACAGCATATTCTGGACCCCTTGCAATTATATGGCGGCTATTGTGTGGACTCTTTAGATAAAACCCGTTTCGCAACGATTTATGAATACAATGATTCGTTGAAAAAATTTATTGCAGCACCTGCGGCCTATGCAGCCCGCAGCGAAGAAATAAGGAATTACACCATGGGCTATAGTACGCCTATATTTTCTCCCACCGGTGGTATGAAAATTTCTGCACCCGATCTTGCTGCCTATATGATGATGCATATGAACCAGGGTAAGTATAAAGGGAAAAGAATACTATCGAAAGCCAGTGCCAAACAAATGCAAACGAAATTATCCGACAAAGAAGGGTATGGGCTGGCCATCATGACCACCGAAAAATTGATTGCCGGAAAAACGATGAAAGGGCATACCGGTTCAGCCTATGGACTTTTTAGTGCTATGTTTTTTCACCCCGAAGAGAAATTTGGAATTGTTGTTATTTCCAATGGCTGTCATCCATCGTACTCAGATGGATTTAATGCAGTGATAAAGAAAACAGTGAATTGTTTGTATGAAAACTTTATTAAATGAAATTTCCCATCATCACGATAAACTACGAACTTTTTCTTTTCCGCAACATATACAAATAAAGACTTTCTACTTTTTTTCTTGCCCAATCTGTTTTTCGTAAAAAACTGAGGCTTGATTTTACACTGGGATTACTTTTAAAGCAATTGATATTTATTTTCCGGGCCAGTTCTTCCCAGCCATAATACTCCTGCAATTCGGTAACGATCGCTTCTAATGTTTTGCCGTGCAATGGATCTTTTGGTGGTAACATGGTTGTATAAATTCCGAATAATATATTCCAGGCTGTAACGATAGTTGAGTAAACCTGCATCATTACGACAAACTAAAAACCCTGAAGCAAGAACTCTGAAGTAATATTACTTTTTCTTTTTCGCACTTCTTTTAATCGGCTTGCCGTATTTCTGCATCATCCTGTCTTTATGCCTCACAATTACATTTACTTTACTATTCTTCGCTGATTTTTCATGAAAGGCCGGACCTGCTTCTTCTTGCTTTTTTGGTTTTATAGCATCGGTCTTCATAAATATTTTTGGCTTTTCATCTTCTGTTAGCTCATTAGAAATAGTAAGATCAGGCGGCAAATCAGCAACCGGTATTTCGTATTTCATCAAAGTTTCAATAGCAGCCAACGAAGGTTTTTCTTTTTCAGTAATGAAGGTGATCGCAATACCTTTTTTATCAGCTCTGCCAGTACGGCCAATACGGTGGATATAATTTTCAGGTACTTCCGGCACATCAAAATTGATGACATGGCTTACTTCTGCCACATCAATTCCCCTTGCTACAATATCTGTTGCTATGATAAGCCGGAAATTTCCCTCTTTAAATTGTTTGACAGTATTAAAACGATAGTTCTGTTCTTTATTGGAATGTATTACTCCAACCGTGCCGGAAAATGTATATTCTAACTTTTCATAAAACAGGTCGGCTAATTTTTTTGTGGCAGCGAAGA
>CAZXMP010000049.1:0-23780 GCA_964641575.1 uncultured Chitinophaga sp.
GGTCGTTTGGCACTTGGTGGTAAGATTGGTATTGTAGATACCGATAACGATTTTCAACGCTATGATGTGTACACCAATAGTAAAGTATTGGATACTGCAAAGAGCAATCGCTTTAAGTATAAGGAGAATATTAATGCTTTATATGTAAACTATAATAAGCAATTAAAAACAGGAATTATGTTTCAGCTAGGTCTGCGTGCAGAAAACACAAACCTGACAGGAACATCAACTGGGTTTAAAAAATCTGGAAGTAACTGGTCTGATTATGATTCTACTTTTAAAAGAAACTACACAGATTTGTTTCCAAGTGCTGCGTTAACTTTCAACAAAAATCCAATGAAGCAATGGACTTTAGCATACAGCCGTCGTATTGATCGTCCTGCATACCAGGACTTAAATCCATTTGAGTTTAAATTGAATGAATATACTTACATGAAAGGTAATATTGACCTGAGACCACAATACACTAACAGTTTCAGCATTACTAATATTTACAAGTACAGGCTTACTACTAAATTAAACTATAGCCATGTGAAAGATATCTTTGCACAGATACCGGATACAGCAGCAGGAGAAAGCACAAAAGGGTTTTTACAAAAAAGAAACCTTGCTAAGCAAGATGTATGGAGTTTGAATGTTAGCTACCCATTCCAAAAAAAGTGGTACAGCTTTTTTGCTACTGCCAATGCAAATTATTCTCACTATCAGGCAGATTATGGCGGAGGCAATCGTAAAGTTGATTTGAAAGTGTTTTCATGGACTTACTTTATGCAAAACAGTTTTACCTTAGGTAAAGGCTTTACGGGTGAGTTAAGCGGTTTATATATTTCTCCATCTGTTTGGCAAGGAATTATCAGATCAAAGGCAATGGGTACTGTTGACCTTGGTTTAGGAAAAACATTGTTTAAAGGAAAGGCCAATGTAAAAATGGTGGTGAGTGATGTTTTCCAAACAATGAAGTGGGGCGGCACATCTGATTTTACGGGGGTAATTAGTACTTTCAGCGGACAAGGCGAGATGCCGCAGTTTAAGTTAAACTTCAGCTATCGTTTTGGAAATAGCCAGGTAAAAGCTGCCCGTCAGCGTAAATCAGCTATTGAAGAAGAAACAAAACGTACAGAAGGCGGGGGTGGACAAGGCGGAATAGGGAATTAAAATAATTGATGCTACAGATTAAAAAGCAACGCCCCTTCTTATTATGGAGGGGCGTTGTTTTTTTGTTAAGTTGTAAAGAAACTCAATATTTTTTTCGTTTAATAAGTTTCGTTTTAATAATCCTTATATCTTCAATAGGTCTGTTACCTCCTGCACCTTTACTGGTTGGCACAGCACAAATTTTATCTACTACATCAATTCCTTTTACAACTTCACCATAAACTGTATAGCCCTGGTCAAGATGTGGAGTGCCGCCAATTGTTTTATACACTGCTCTATGTGCCGCCGGAATTTTTCTTTTAAGCCGATATGTTTCGGTAGAATCCAATCCGCCTTCTGTCCAGACTTTTCCTTGTACAATATAAAATTGGCTGGCACTGCTTGCTTTTTCAGGGTTCTCATTCCTCGCTGCTGCAATTGCTCCTTTCTTGTGAAATAAACTAGTTCTGAATTCTGCAGGGATTCTGTTGGCAGGGCCCCCACCGCCAAGTCTGGTACCTGCAATGGCTCTTTTACTTTCCGGGTCGCCACCCTGCATCATAAAATCTTTAATGACACGGTGAAATAATACACTGTCGTAGTAATTAACTTTTACCAACTTTAAGAAATTATCACGGTGTAAAGGAGTTGAGTCCGACAAACGGATAATAATGTCTCCCATGGTTGTTTGCATCAACACATCTCTTTTCCGGTCTTTCTTTTTGATGGTAGAATCTTTCTGTGCACACAATGAAATTGCCAGAAATAAAATACAAGATAAAAGTGCTGCTTTTTTCATCATCATAACGTATTTCTCTTTTTAGAATATTAACCAACACCATGCTCTTCAAAATAAAGCAATACATGATCTTTTAAAAAATTTTCCTGTTCAGGAGCCGACATATCAGGCATTGCTTTCAATTGCTTAAAATGTGGCCAACCATCATCATCCACTTTTTCCAGTTCATAATACCCACTTTTGGAAAGCAAACTGCAAATTGCAATGTGCATTAGATCTTGTTTCTGCTCTTTGGTAAACTTTTCCTTGATATCACCAAATTCCTGTATCCCGATTAGAAACAATATGGTTTCCATATCTGGTTTTTTACCAAATCTATCCACAAGGCTTGCCTCCAGATTCCACCAGCGTTGTTGTAAATCGTCGTTTGTAAACATCGTACAAAGATAATGGCACAAGGCACAAGAGGAAAACAAGTGACAATAAAACAAAGAATTATAACGTTGCCTTGTTCCTTGCATCTTTTTCCTTGTACCTAATGCGCCTTATCTTTGCCGCAAAAGAATAAAAGATGTTGCAGCTACAGGTATTACGCCAAGACCCTCAAAAAGCCAAGGATAAATTAGGCATAAAAAACTTTGCCGAACCTCAATTGGTTGACCAGATCATAGCATTGGATGATGAACGAAAAATACTACAGCAGGATTTTGATAGCAACCAGGCTAAAGTAAACAGCACTTCCAAAGAGATCGGCGCATTGATGGCCAAGGGACAAAAAGAAGAAGCAGAAGCAAAAAAACAAGAAGTAGCTACTTTAAAAATATCGCTGCATCCTATTTCTGAAAAATTAGCAGCAGTTGAAAAGCAATTGCACGATGAATTGGTAAAGCTTCCCAATCTACCTGCAGATGCTGTGCCACCCGGAAAAACTCCTGCTGAAAATTTAATAGTAAAAGAAGGTGGCAGCAAACCTCAATTATATGCTGGTGCAGTTCCGCATTGGGATTTAATTAAGAAGTATGATATTGTAGATTTTGAATCCGGCGCAAAAATTACGGGTAGTGGCTTTGCATTGTTTAAGGGACAAGGCGCAAGATTGCAACGTGGATTAATTCAGTATTTTTTAGATTTTAATACAGCGGCTGGATATACAGAGTATCATCCGCCATTTATGGTGAATGAAGCATCTGCTTTTGGAACTGGTCAATTGCCGGATAAAGAAGGACAGATGTACCATATGCCGGAAGACAAATATTACATGATACCAACTTCAGAAGTTCCTATTACCAATATTTATAGAGATGAAATTGTCAAGGCATCAGATCTGCCCATTAAAATGACAGGATATTCTCCCTGCTTTAGAAGGGAAGCCGGAAGTTTTGGAAAAGATGTTCGGGGATTGAACCGGGTACATCAATTTGAAAAAGTAGAAGTGGTACAGATCGTTCATCCGGATAAAAGTTTTGAAGTATTAGATGAAATGGTTCTTCATATTGAGAAACTATTACAGTCGTTGGAACTGCCCTATCGTATCCTGCGATTATGTGGTGGCGATATGGGTTTTGCATCTGCTATAACCTATGATTTTGAAGTCTACAGTGCTGCACAGGAAAAATGGTTAGAAGTGAGTTCAGTTTCCAATTTTGAAACTTACCAGAGTAACAGGATGAAGATTCGTTTTAAAGATGATAGTGGTAAAACACAATTAGTGCATACTTTAAATGGAAGCTCATTAGCATTGCCAAGAATAATTGCTTGTTTACTGGAGAATAATCAAAAGGCCGAAGGAATCATTTTGCCAGCAATAGTAAGTAAGTATACGGGATTCAATAATATTTCATAAACAGAGTTCTATATAAAAATGCCGGCTACAGATGTAGCCGGCATTTTTATTGAAATATTCAACAAAAAATTTAATTGCTATTATCTAAAACTTGCTCTTGGGCCCCCAACTGCAAACACAGCTTGCATTCTTGTTTTTTGGCCAATGCTGAACATATACATACAAGCATCGTCAGTATAATCCATATAATTCATAGTCATTTCAAGTGGAGTGCCGGTGCAAGTGCTTCTATGTGTTGCTGAAGGACATCCATAGTTAGCGGTATTATGGAGAGGGGTATCGCTAACCTGATCATTGCCACAAGTAGCATCTCCCCAAATATGACGAAGATTCATCCAGTGACCAACTTCATGTGTTCCAGTTCTTCCTTTATTAAAGGGAGCTGCGGCAGTACCTGTTCTCCCAGTTGCATTGTCATCTAGTACTACACCATCTGTTGAAGAGCTTCCACCAGGAAATTGTGCATAACCAAGAATACCACCACCCATATTGCAAACCCAAATATTCAATTTGGTTGTTGGGCTTGTGGGTGCAATACCCTGGGCACTTTTTTTCATAGCATCATTAGTGCTCCAGCTTGATTTGGTAGTGCTTCTGCGTTTTACCTGATCAAGGACAAACCTGATTTTTATATCACCAGATTTTACGGTTTGATAAGCAGATGTTTTATTATAGTCAGCGTTTAAAGCTGCAAAATCTTCATTCAACACATCAAGTTGAGATTGAAGCTGGGCTTGCGATACATTTTGAGCTGCTGTTCTATAAAGAACATTGAATACTACGGGAATTTGAATGGTTCCATCAGGCAGCAAAGTTTCTGTTTGCGGACTGTCTTTAAAGCGACGGGTAAATTCTTCAATTTCATCCATGCGAGTACGTAAAGATGGGTCTGCAGCAATCTGTTGTCTTAATACATCGTCTGCAGAGCAGCGACGTTCAGTGGCTACAGGTTCTTCGCCTTCCGGGATTTCATTTTCAGATGTCGATTTGTTACATCCTAAAATCAATAAAAATCCGCTGGCGAGCAATACAAATGCTTTCTTCATAAAATGAATTGGTTTGGTGTATGAAAAAGTTGACTGATAAATTTATTGGATTAATTATAATTATAATATACTAACGATTGTTATTATTGCAACAATGTTTCTAAAAATGCTTTTGTTTATATTGTACCCGATTGCATTTTAAAATGAATAAGCTAACTATAGTAATATTACTCCTGCTTTTAGTAATGGCCTGTCAGAAAAAAGCAGTTCCAGTAATTACAGAAAGAAAAGCAGAACTTCCTAAAGGTGTAACAACAACTCCTTCATCACTTGTAATTAACCCAGATACCGCAATTGGTAAAACCGTTTTTATAAATAGATGCGGTAAATGCCATGGACTTCCAGAGCCCATTCAATTTACCGCCGAAAGATGGAATGGAATTCTTTCTTATATGATGCCAAAAGCAAGACTAGACGAAGCGCAAAGAGTACATCTTACAGCTTATGTAAGGGCAAATGCAGCAAAATAAAGTAGCATTAAAGTTAAAGGTTGGGGTGTTTAGCAATAACAATTATTCATTTCAGAAATAAGACCGATGATTCTTCGTTTTAGTTTGGAAAGCTTTTTATTACTCGTTAAACCTGATACGTTAATAACAGTCTCAAACCTAAATGTGTACACATGTCGTTGACTAACCAAATAAAAAACCAGCATTTAATGTGGCGTGCCGGTTTTGGCCCTGCCGTAGAACAGCTTGAAGACCTTTCAAAATATTCTCCAAAACAAATTTTTACAGCACTAATAAAAGCATCTTCCAAAAAACCAGATTATATAGATGTGGCAGATGATTACCTGAAAGGTTTATGGATGGGTATTGAAGAAGCGGGTCGCCAGCAGAAAAAAGAAATGGATAAGGACGAACGAAAAAAGGTGCAACAGAAAAACAGGGAAGGGGTACGCAACCTGAATATGTACTGGATGCATGAAATGGTGAACAGCGCAGCACAACTAAGAGAGAAGATCGCTTTTTTCTTTCACGGGCATTTTGCCTGCCGTAACCTGAATGTTTTTTATCAGCAAGGTTTATTGGATGTTATTAGAAAAAATTCGTTGGGCAATTTTGGGACCATGTTAAAAGAGGTTTCGAAAACAGCTGCCATGCTTAATTTTTTAAACAATCAACAAAATAAAAAAGATAAGCCCAACGAAAACTTTGCGAGAGAAGTGATGGAACTTTTTACACTTGGCCGTGGTAATTATACAGAAAAGGATGTAAAAGAAGCTGCAAGAGCATTTACAGGTTGGGGAGCCAATGTAAAAGGAGAATTCCAATTCCGTAAATTTCAACACGACTTTGGTAGCAAAACAGTTTTAGGCCGCACCGGAAACTTTGACGGTGGTGAAGTGCTGGATATTTTATTAGAAGAGAAACAAACAGCTAAATACATTACACAAAAGCTGTACAAGTTTTTGGTGAATGAAAAAGTTGATAACACAAAAGTAGAATGGCTGGCAGATAGATTTTATAAGAACAATTATGAAATAAGCAAACTGTTGGAAGATATTTTTACCAGCGATTGGTTTTACGAGGAAAAAAATATTGGATCACAAATAAAATCACCGGTTGAATTATTGGTAGGTATTCAGCGTATGTTGCCAATGAAATTGGAGAACGAAGAAGCCTTAATGGTTTTGCAACGGGTGTTAGGTCAATTACTGTTTTATCCTCCCAATGTAGCAGGATGGCCGGGTGGCAAAGCCTGGATAGATAGCTCTTCGCTAATGATGCGGATGCGAATTCCGAAATTAATCAATGATATAGATGTAATGAATGTAACGCCAAAAGATGACGATGATACCATGATGGGTATGAAAGATGGCGATGCACAAATGAAAATGCCTAAAAAAGCGGGTAGTCAGCAGGCTGGCGGTGCTTATTCAGGAATGAAGCGTCAGCAGTTGAATGCAGATGTGGATTGGAAAGATTATGTAAAGTATTATGAAAGCACACCCCGAGAAGCATTGGCAGAAACAATTTCAAAAGTATTGCTGCAAACAAAGAGCAGCGTTAGTATGGATATTATTAAACAACATGCCGACCAAACTGGAAGAGAGAATTTTATTAAAACGGCTACCATGCAAATAATGAGTACGCCGGAATATCAGCTTTGTTAAACCCCTGTCCCCTAAAGGGGAACTTAGGTGCAATAGTATTATTGATTTTAAAAGTTCTTATAAAACAATTTTCAAAAATTTAAACCACTTACCGCTCTTGGGGCAGTGTGTGGTAAGCCTCCTCCTTTAGGGGAGGTTTGGAGGGGCTTTCTTATGCTTATAAAACGTAAAGAATTTATTCAAATTGGTTCGCTGGCTACCGCATCCTTAATGGTGCCAAAGTTTTTAAAGGCTTTTGAAGGTCAGTCTACGGTATTGCCCGGAAATAAAGTAGTAGTGATACTGCAATTAAGCGGCGGTAACGATGGATTAAACACCGTTATTCCTGTAAGAAATGATTTGTATTATAAAGCAAGACCAAAACTTGGAATTGTAAAAGATAAAGCATTATCTGTTACAGATGAAGTGAGTTTGCATCCTGCCCTTACAGGCTTCAAAGAATTATATGATGATGGAAGTCTTGCTATTTTAAATAATGTAGGTTATCCAAATCCAGACCGTTCTCATTTTCGCAGTATGGATATCTGGCACACTGCCAGCCAAAGCAGTGAGTATTGGACAAATGGCTGGGTAGGCCGGTATCTTGATTCGCAATGTAAAGGTTGTGATAAACCAACACAGGCAATTGAATTGGATGATGTTTTAAGTCTTGCATTGAAAGGAGAAGATATAAAAGGTATTGCAGTAAAAGATCCTAAAAGATTGTACGGAACGGCAAATGAAAAATTCTTTAGAGACATAATGAAAAATCATAAGGATGAAGCAGGAGAGCAGCCGGTAGATTATTTATATAAAACAATGGCGGAAACATTATCGAGTGCAGATTATATTTTTAAGCAAAGCCGGATGCACCCGACCAATGCCGAGTATCCAAAAACAGATTTAGGAAATAGCTTAAAAACAATTGCCTCCCTTATTTATTCTGAAATTAATACGAAGGTTTATTATGTTTCCCTGGGAAGTTTTGATACACATATTAATCAAGATGCACAGCAGAACCGTTTGTTTACGGAAATGAATGATGCGGTAAAAGCATTTGTAAAAGATTTAAAACAACAGCATCGTTTTGACGATGTAATGTTATTTACATTTTCAGAATTTGGCAGACGGGTAAATCAAAATGCAAGTAATGGTACTGACCATGGTACGGCCAACAATATGTTTTTAGTTAGCGGTGGATTAAAACAGAAAGGCATCTTGAATGCCATGCCTGACCTGGCCGATCTGAATGAAGGAGATTTAAAATATAATGTTGATTTTAAAAATGTGTATGCCACCATTTTAAACAAATGGTTGAAGGCTGATGATCAATCAATATTGACAAAGCAATATGAGTATTTGAATTTTATATAACGAAGCTAAGAATTGGTATAATAAAAAAGTTCGTTGTTTTTCAACAACGAACTTTTTTATTTGTAGGGGAATAAAATTTTATGCCTTTTTCAGCACATTTACTACCAGCAACAAAGCCAATGCTCCTAGTACAGAGGTTAGAATAACTCCCCCCATACCTGAGCCTATGTGGATACCCAGTTTCGGTAACAACCAGCCTCCGATAACTCCGCCCAGAATTCCAATAACAATATTGCCAAGCAAACCGAAGCCGTCGCCTTTAAATACAAGACCAGCAATCCAACCTGATACAAGGCCCACTACGAGAATGATAATAATTGTATTTGTGTCCATGATGTTGAGTTTATATTAGATTAATTAATTCTTTACAACTATTAAATTATGAAGCATAATCTACTTGTTATTTCACATTGCCCATCCATCTCTTAAGAAAAGGAACTGTAAAAATTAACAATACTCCAATTGCAGCGGAAGCAATTCCTATTTTTAAAATCACATCGGCGTAGTACGGCAATGATATAACAGGATTATTTTTTGCTAACACTTCTTTTGGGACACTCATCATAGAGCCAATCTTTGCGGCTAGGAATTCGCCAATAGCGGATGCGAAAAACCAAATGCCCATCATTAGCGCAACCATTTTTGCCGGCGATAATTTTGTAACCATGGAAAGTCCGATTGGAGATAAACAAAGCTCTCCTAAAATAATAAAGAAGTAGCCCCACAAAAAGGGCCACAGAGGAACCACACCAGTAGATTCATTAACCAAACAACCTAAATAAAATACTAAGAAGCCTGCGCCAAGAAAAATAAATGATAATGCAAACTTCATAGGAGTGCTTGGCTCTTTACCTCTTTTATTTAGCCATGGCCAAAGGGGAGCAATAATAAGCGTAAGAACGATCACCCATCCTGGGGGTAAAAAATTATTGATAGATAGTTCTGGTAAGTTAATACCAAATAATTCCATTTTGGCATTTCGTTCTGCCAGCAAATTCATGGCTCCGGCATTTTGCTCGTACACAGCCCAGAATACAATGGAGAAAATTATCATGATAAGTGCAGCAAACAATTTCAGTTTAGCGTCTCTTTCCATTTTTAAGCCAAGCGAAAGAATATAGATTAAAGCGATTGCACCAAGCCCGAACATGATATAATCCATCAGGTGGTATTGATTAAATAAGGTAACTACTAATGGCACCACTAATAATGTCCCGCCATATATCAGATGTTCTGGTTTTAGAAATGCGATTACTGGTTTCTTCAATGCTTCAACATTTGGAGGCAAGCCTCTGTTCCCTAACGATTTTTTACCAAATACAAATACGATTAAACCAACGGCCATAAAAATCCCAGCTATACCAAAACCGTAATGCCAGTTTATTTCTTTACCAACATAGCCACAAATTAATCCACCCAATGCTGCACCTATATTAATACCCATATAGAAAATCGAAAAGCCGCTATCTCTTCTTGTGTCGTTTTCAGTGTATAAAGTTCCTACTAAACTTGAAATATTGGGTTTGAAAAATCCATTACCACAAATAATGAATGCCATGCCATAAAAAAAACTCCAGTCGGTTGGTAATGCTAAAATAGAATGACCCAGTGTCATCAATATTCCACCAAATAAAACAGCCCGTTGGTAGCCAATAAATTTATCAGCCATAAATCCACCAAACATTGGCATCGTATAAACTAATGCTGCATAGGAACCGAGTATAGCATATGCTTTTGGATCATCAAACTTTAATTCACTCACCATGTATGCTATGAGCAAGGCTTTCATGCCATAAAAAGAAAACCGCTCCCACATTTCTGCAAAGAACAACAGGTACAACTGTTTGGGCTGTTTAGTAGGAGCAGTTGCTGGCGATTGAATAGTTGGCATAATATCCTGTTGCTTGGAGTAAAGTGATTAGCTCACACCTTTTTCTTTCATTATTTTATTCAGCCATTTCAGCATTGAGAAAATGATAATCGTTGCAATCATCAGCAGTGCAAAATTTACCCAAAAGAAATGAGCTTTATTTTCATACCCATCCCACATGGTAGCTAAAATGCCCGATAATTTGTTTCCAATAGAAGTGGCTAAGAACCATCCACCCATCATTAATGATGTTAATCGTACCGGACTTAATTTAGAAACAAGTGACAAACCCATCGGACTTAATAATAATTCTCCAATAGTAACAACACCATAAGTCCCCATTAGCCACCATACGCTTGCTTTTTCAGCACCATTCCCAGATACAGCAATGGCAGCTACCATTACCAACACTGATAAAGCAGAAATGAATAAACCAAATGCAATTTTTGTTGCAGTTGACGGCTCTTTATTTTTTCTTCTTAAAAATGAGAAGAAGGCAACAATTAAGGGTGTTAATATAATTACCCAGAAAGGATTGATTGATTGGCTGATTGGCGTAGCCCATAGCGTTGCCTTTTCTCCATCCGCTGGAAGATTTTCAGGCTTTACATTTTTAAAGTAAATAGGGTAATTAAATTCTTTAATTACTTTTCCATCCGCATCTTTCTGAAGCCTGAACATTCCGTCGTACATATTCACTGTGTCTTTTTTATAGGTAATATCTTCGGCCTGCTTTAATGTTCTCAAAATATCACCCGTAGCTCCATGCACCTGGCGGTCTGTGTAATTGTCGGCCCAGATAGTTAGTGCAGTACCATTTTGTTTGAATACTGCCCAAAACATAACTACTGATGCAAATATTGCCAGCAAAGCACCAATAGGACGTTTCTCGGATTTTTCTGCCCGAAAATATAAAGAGGAATAAAAATAGATAACAGGAATACAGGCAAAGATGAATGCATCAGTAGAGTCGGAACCAAAAATTGAACTATCAGGATTAGAGGGACTGGCTGTTCCTTTTAAAAGCCAACCTACTACACCTGCAATAACCGATGGCAATAAAATAGTAACAACAATTCTTAAGAGGGACATGTCTTCTTTGTTCATTGGTTTTTTAACATCACCGGATATATAATGTCTTGTACCTGAAATAAAAATTATTACACCTAAAAACATTCCAATCCCTGCTGCAACAAATGCGTACTTCCAACCCCATACAATAATAATGGCCGCACTAATAAAATTGCAAACAAATGCACCAATATTAATACCCATATAAAAGATATTGTATCCTTCATCTTTTCGTTTTACATATTCAGGGGTAGAATATAGATTACCAAGAAGGGTAGAGATATTTGGTTTAAAGAAACCATTTCCCATAATGACCAATACCATACTAACATAAAGAACCGGTAAACTGTGAACAGCCATTAAGCAATAGCCGGCACCCATCATCAGGCCGCCGGCAATAATTGATTTCCGGTAACCAAAATAGCGATCAGCTAATAATCCCCCAATAAAAGGGGTTAGAAAAACTAACGCTATAAAAGTGCCATATAGGTCGGAAGCTTCTGAGTTTGTCATAGCAAACCCATGCTCTACATTTTTTAAGTACAATAGAAAGATTCCGATCATCAGGTAGTAGCCAAACCGTTCCCACATTTCGGAGAAAAATAAAAATGGCAGTGCTTTCGGATGTTTCTTCCACATATCAGATTGTTTAAGCAGTTAAGATAATAAAATTGGAGTTAGGGAAAATAAAAAAGGTGGCCTTTTATGCCACCTTGAAAAATAAGTTAATTATTTATTTATCCGATGCCGTGCATCATTTTCTTTAATTGTTTGCTAAGCAGAAATAAAATACCTGCTGCTACACCTGTCATGATGATAAACAGCATAAAAAATTCGAACAAGTTAGTAATCTGAAATCCTACAAAAGAAGGATATTTAATTGGAGTTGCAGCCGCTGCTACATCTTCGGCATTTGGTGGAATTAATGCACTTAATGTACCGGCAAATTTATTGGCTGCGGCGTTTGCTAAAAACCAGGTTCCCATCATCAATGATGAAAGTCTTAATGGAGCCAGTTTAGAAACCATTGATAAACCAATTGGCGATAAACATAATTCTCCCATGGTATGTATTACATATAATGCTACTAGCCACCACATGCTTACTTTTTCTGAAATGCCAAGACCTTTAACTGCGATAGCAATAATTACAAATCCTAATGAAACAAGCACTAAACCTAATGCCATTTTCATAGGAGAAGAAGGCTCTGCTTTTCTTTTATATAAATAAGCCCAGATCAATGTAAATATCGGAGCCAGCACAATAACTGCAAGTGGATTGATAGATTGGAAATAAGAAGCCGGAATTTCATTGCCAAAAAAATTACGGTCTGTTTGTCTGTCTGCAAATAATGTAAGCGAAGCACCAGCCTGCTCAAAAGCACCCCAGAAGAATATTACAAAAAAAGCAAGTATGAAAATTACAATGATCCGGTTGCGTTCTTCTTTTGTTAAACTTTTATCCGTTAAAATAATTATTGGCATAATTACCATCGCTCCATAAATAACATAGCCAATAATATCAGTATCATTATTAAATAGTTGTTTAAAGTTCAACATAAAAAAAACAATACCGATAGAGCCGATAATGAGAAGAATATTTTTCAGGTCCAACTTTTTAACAGGAAGTCCTATTTCTTTTCCATCTTCAGATACAAGATACTTTTTCTGATATAGAACGAAACAAACCAGGCCAATCAGCATACCAATACAGGCAGCAAGAAATCCCCATTTAAAATCCATACTACCACAAACCAATGGAGAAAAGAATGCACCAAGATTGATACCCATATAAAAAATAGTAAAGGCGCTATCTATCCGGCGGTCGCCAACAGGGTAAAGTTGACCCACCATAGTAGAAATATTTGGCTTGAAAAATCCGTTACCAATAATTAACGAGGTAAGTCCCATCCACATAAACGTAACACCCTCTGTACCTGCGGAGGCACTCAAGAACATAAAAAACTGTCCAATCGCCATCAGAAATCCACCAATAACTATACTTCTTCTGTTACCCAGAAAACGGTCGCATAAATAACCGCCGAGTAATGGAGTTAAATATACCAGGCCGGTATAGCTACCATAAATATTTGATGCGTCTGAGTCGCTCATTAAAAGAACCTTCGTCATAAATAAAATGAAGATGGCTCTCATTCCGTAGTAACTAAATCGTTCCCACATTTCTGTGAAGAATAAAAAGTACAAACCTTTAGGGTGGCCTTTTTTAGCGGTAACTTCCGACATAGTGAATTTTTTTAATTTTAATTAATCAGAATCCTTAATCGTTAGAAGCAACCAAAATACATAAATTTAATCACCCGCAAATTTTTTCGGATTATCTTTAGCCGGTGTACCCGATATTCGCAACACCTTAAAATCCAGCAATTAACTGAACTATGCGTATCCTTTTATTAGGCTCAGGCGGCAGAGAACATGCACTTGCGCTAAAAATTTCTCAAAGTCCTCTTTGCGAAAACCTTTTTATTGCTCCCGGAAATGCCGGCACCTCTCAATGTGGCACCAACCTGCAGTTTGGTATCAATGACTTTGAGGCCATTAAAAAAGCTTGTATTGATAAAAAAATTGACCTCGTAATAGTTGGTCCCGAAGAACCCTTAGTAAAAGGGATTACGGATTTTTTGATCAATGACCCGGCCTTAAAAGACCTGGATGTAATTGGGCCAGATAAAACAGGAGCACAGTTAGAAGGCAGCAAGGCATTTGCCAAAGCGTTTATGATGAGGCATAATATTCCAACCGCAGCATACAGAGAATTTACCGTTGAGAATTACCACGAAGGAGTTGATTATTTAAAGCAACATGAATTGCCCATTGTAATGAAGGCCGATGGCCTGGCTGCAGGCAAGGGAGTCGTAATTTGCGAAAACCATTTAGAAGCCATTGCTGAGTTTGAGTTAATGATACAACGGGCAAAATTTGGTGATGCTGGTAAACGAGTAGTAGTTGAACAGTTTTTGAAAGGGGTAGAAATGTCGGTGTTTGTTTTAATGGATGGGAAAAATTATGTGATACTTCCTGAAGCAAAAGATTATAAAAGAATAGGCGAAAAAGATACCGGGCCCAATACTGGCGGTATGGGTGCCGTGAGCCCCGTACCATTTGCCACTCCGGATTTAATGAAAAAGATTGAAGAGAAAGTTATTAAACCAACGGTTGATGGGTTAAAAAAAGAAGGACTGGAATACCGGGGCTTTATCTTTTTTGGATTTATGATTGTGGGTGATGAACCCTACATGATTGAATATAATTGCCGCATGGGCGACCCGGAAACAGAAGTAGTGATACCACGATTAAAAAATGATTTAGTTGAACTCTTGCGAGCAGCTTCCAATCAACAATTGGATAAAATAAAGATTGAAACTGACCCCAGAACAGTGTGCACCGTAGTAGCTGTAAGCGGAGGCTATCCCGGTGATTATAAAAAAGGCTTTGAAATTTCGGGGCTGAATGACATCAATCCTGCCGATAGTATTTTATTTCATATGGGAACTACTACCGTAAATGATAAAGTGGTAACCAACGGTGGAAGAGTTCTTTGTATCACTTCCTATGGCCTTTCTATTTTTGACGCAGTAGAAATTTCAAAAGAAGAAATGCAAAAAGTATCTTTTACCGGTATGGAATATCGCAGTGATATTGGGTATGAGTTTGAATAAGTATTATTTAGTAAGGTTACCTTTGCACAAATAATTTCTATGGCCAGCGAGGTTAATTATCACGACTATTTGCAATTAGAGAAAATTCTAAATGCACAGCTACCAGAAAGTGACAAGTTGAATATGCCGGCCCATGATGAAATGCTTTTCATTGTTATCCACCAAGCCTATGAACTTTGGTTTAAGCAATTACATTACGAAGCAGATTCTATCGTTGCTATCATGAGCAAACCGGCATTAAATGATAATTCGCCGGAATTACAAACAGTGGTACATCGTATCAGTCGTATGGTAACCATACTAAGAGTTTTGGTTCACCAGATCGATATAATGGAAACGATGACACCAATGGATTTTCTTGATTTCCGGGATAGGCTTCGTCCGGCATCGGGTTTTCAGAGCTGGCAGTTTAAAGAACTGGAAGCAAAGCTGGGGTTGAAGTTTGAAGCCAGGCATGGTAAAGAATATTACACTGCACAACTTTGCCCGGCACATGTTGATATAATTAAACAAGCAGAAAATAGTCAGTCATTATTACAATTAGTCAATAGCTGGCTGGAAAGAATGCCTTTTTTAAAAGAAGGTGCTGATGAAACTTTCTGGAATAATTATAAGGAAAGTTATCGCTCCAGTTTAGCAGAAGCAGAAAAAAATAACCTGTCTGGTTTCGACGAAATTTTTAGCAACTCTGCATCTAATCATAACACTCTATCTCCGGCGGCATGCAGGGCAGCATTGTTCATCATGTTGTATCGGGGCTATCCATTACTGCAATTACCATTTCAATTGCTAAATGGTTTATTAGAGATTGATGAACAACTTAGCTCATGGCGTTACCGCCACATGAACATGGTACACCGGATGATTGGAACAAGAATAGGAACGGGAGGCAGTACCGGCAAAGATTATTTAAAAGCTGCTGCAGATAAGCATTATATCTTCAGGGAAATTGCTCAGCTAAATAGTTTTTTAATTGAAAGAAGAAAATTGCCTGCGCTAAATCAGGAAACTGAAAAAAAATTGGGGTTTGTTTCATAAAAATTGAGGATCGTAATTATTACGACCCTCATCACCTGATAAAAGAGAGGATATATATTAGAAGGTGTAACGGACTCCAAGACCACCCCAGCTACCGACAAATCCACGGTTATCTCCAAACTCAAATGAAGGTTGCCAGTCAAGCGACATGTTGATGGGCGCACCTTTGAATTTATAATCTAAGCCAAGCACACCATCAAGTCCAATAAAAGCACCGTCACCATATTTTGTATTGTAAAAACCTACGTGGGCACCAGGTCCAATATACCATTGCAAACCAGTAGCACCAGAGATAGGTCCATGTATTTCATATAAGCCAGTAATTCTTGTGCCTCTGTTCCAGAAATAACCAATAAGCTCTAATGCATTATTCCCATTTACAAAATGTTTGAAGGAAATACCTCCACCGTCCCAAACTTTTACACCTAATGCAGTTTTGTAGCCAGAGCTTTGTGCTTGTGAAGTGATAGAGATAACAGATAAAATAAATGCCAATAGGAATAACCTTCTCATTAGAATTGTTTTTAGTGGATTAAATATTAGTTGTTATAGTTTTCCCATTTTCGTGCCAAAATGAGAATACTCCCAAGGAAATAGGTTAAATCAGGTGTTTTCTGCTGGGTATCAATGAAAAATAAATAATGGTGAGTAATGCGATAATAGCAGGAATAATAAACGTATAGAAACTTCCCCAGTTCATCCATATTGCACCAGCAATAATACTGGCACATAATGCGCAAATACTTTCACAGGAAGTATAAAGTCCAATAGCCGTAGCTGTATTTTGTTGCTGTGATAAATTAGTAACCCAGGCTTTTATTACTCCCTCCGTGGCCGCACCATAAATACCATATAAAAAAAATAAAATAAAAATTACGGGAATAGATGGATTGAAAGCAAAGCCAGCATATACAATGGCAAATATTGAAAAGCCAAAAATAATTATAGTGCGGAAACTTAATTTATCGGCTAATGCGCCTAATGGGTATGACATAGCAGCATAAACTAGATTATAAAAAACATATGCTGCAATAGTTATTGTATCTGCATTAAATGTAGTGCCAAATAAAATGAGCACTTCTTTTCCAATTGTTTCTTTAGTGATCAGCAATAAAAAAATATCAGAGCTGTTAAACAATGCGAAAAAGGATAACCCTGCCACTACTTTTCTATACTCAGGTGTTGCAATTTTCCAGTATTTGAAAAACGAAAAAAAGTTACCTTTTTCTAAAGTAGATGAGGGTTGTTTTTTTTCTTTCAGCAGAAAAATAAATAGTATAGAAAGAATACCCGGAATAAAAGCGAGATAAAAAAGTGTTTTATATTGTCCCGGGTAAAAAAATAAAAACACTAAAGCAAGTAAAGGTCCTATTGCTGCACCAACGGTATCGAGACTGCGATGAAATCCAAACACCCTTGCTTTAGTTTCTGTAGTTGCCTCTTGTGATAGCAAAGCATCTCTTGCAGCAGTGCGAACACCTTTTCCTAACCGGTCAACAGTTCGTACAAAAAATATCCAGAGTGGGTAAGTAAATGTTGCAATCAACGGTTTTGAAATAGTGCTAAGCAAGTAGCCAAGTTTTACAAACGGTAATCGCAACCCTTTTTCATCGCTTAATTTTCCAAAATAACCTTTGCTCATACCCGCTGTAAAATTTACTACACCTTCTAATACTCCGATCATAAAAACACTAAAACCAATTTCTTTTAAATAAACCGGAATAACAGGATATAGCATTTCACTTGCAATATCTGCCAGTAAGCTAACTACTGATAAAATCAAAACTGTTTTTGTAATGATTCGCATGGAGTGAAGTTAACAGAAAAGAAAGTACTTGATTTACTGAAAAAATGCCAACATTACAATGGTAAAAGTTCTTTTAACTGCAATTTGTCAGAATGGGGGATTTAAAAAAAATCCTTGTCTGGCAAGGTTTTGCCTTGATAATTCAAATTATTTCCTCCACCTTTGCTTTCATTAAATCCGATATAAATTAATGGGACTTTTTAGCTTCTTTACACAAGAAATAGCCATCGACCTGGGTACTGCAAATACCCTCATCATACACAACGACGAAGTAGTAGTAAATGAACCAAGCATTGTTGCCTTAAATCGTAACAACCCGAAAGAGGTGTTAGCGGTTGGCAAGAAGGCACTGATGATGCATGAGAAAACGCATGAGAGTATCCGTACTGTTCGTCCGCTGAAAGACGGTGTGATAGCCGATTTCAACGCTGCTGAGCTAATGATAAGAGAACTTATCAAGCTGGTAAATCCTAAGAAAAGACTTTTTCCACCTAGCTGGAGAATGATGATTTGCATTCCATCTTCCATTACTGAAGTTGAAAAGAGAGCAGTTAGAGATAGCGCAGAGCAGGCGGGTGCCAAAGAAGTGTACCTGCTGCATGAACCAATGGCCGCTGCGCTGGGTATTGGTATTGATGTGGAAGAACCCGTAGGAAACATGATTATTGATATTGGAGGCGGAACTACTGGCATTACTGTAATTGCACTGGCTGGTATAGTTTGCGACCAGTCAATCCGTATTGCGGGAGATGAGTTTACGGCTGATATTATGGAGGCGCTTCGCCGCTACCATAGTTTGCTGATTGGTGAACGTACTGCCGAGCAGATCAAAATACAGGTTGGAGCTGCTATGAAAGAAATTGATAATCCACCAGACGATTTTGCAGTAAATGGCCGTGACCTTGTTACAGGTATACCTAAACAAATTATGGTAAGCTACCAGGAAATTGCCGAAGCATTGGATAAAAGCATTTTTAAGATTGAAGAGGCGATTCTGAAAGCCCTGGAACAAACACCACCCGAACTGGCTGCTGATATTTATCGCCGTGGTTTATATATAACCGGAGGTGGGGCCCTTTTGCGAGGGCTTGATAAAAGATTGGCCAATAAAATCAAGTTACCGGTGCATATTGCCGACGATCCGCTGAAAAGTGTGGTAAGAGGAACTGGCATCGCCTTGAAGCATTACGATAGATATCCCTTTGTAATGAGATAAATTCAAAGGTATAAGGTTTAAGGCACGGGAATTGAAGTGGCTTTATAACCATCCTATATTTACTTCGTTCCTTAGCATATGCGTAACGTATTCCTGTTTATCCGCCGCTATTTTACATTCTTCACTTTCCTGCTGTTGCAGATAGTGGCACTATGGTTTTTATACAGTTATAATAAATTTCACCGGGCAAAATTTTTGGGTGTGGCCAATGAGATGACTGGCCGTATTAACTCTCAATATAATAAGGTAGAAGATTATTTTACGTTGAAAGAAGAAAACAGGAGAGTACATCGTCTCAACGACTCTTTGCTAAATCTCCAGTCCCGCAACTTCATGCGAAGGGATACAAGCATGAATATTATCCAGGATTCCATTCCTTATGATACGTTAGGAAATTACCGTCGCTACACTTCAAGACCAGCAACTGTTGTGTACAACACCATCAATGCACAAAAAAACTATATGCAGCTCAACCGAGGTTCAGCGCAAGGAGTAGGCGATAATATGGCCGTTATTGGTTCCGATGGAAGTGTGGTAGGGAAAGTAGTAAATGTAAGTCCCAATTTTTCACAGGTAATGAGCCTGTTGCATGTGCAAAGTACTGTTAGTGCTTCCCTTAAAAAAACCGGCGAAATAGGTACGGTAGAGTGGGATGGAAAAGACCCGCAATTCTTAACATTGAAGCGAATCCCCAAAACTGTAGATATTAAGCTTGGCGACACAGTGCTTACCAGTAAAGTATCTTTCAACTTTCCTCCAGGATATATTGTAGGAACTATTGCAGAAAAAAAATTAGATGCGGCCACGGGTATGTATGTGCTTAAAGTAAAAACAGCTGCTAACTTTTACAACCTGCAACAAGTACATGTGATCATGAACCTGGAATATGATGAACAGGTAAAGCTGAACCAGGATACTAAAAAGAAAATTGAAGACCCTAAAAAAACCGTTAAGTGAGCGACTTAGTAAGAAACATATTACGGTTTGCCCTATTCATTTTGGTGCAGGTGTATATCTTAAATAAGATTCCGCATTTGCACCGTTACATCACTCCATATATATATTACTTATTTATTCTTTGGTTGCCATTTTCAGTTTCCCGCCAATGGTTATTGGTAATTGGTTTCTTTACCGGGTTGGTACTCGATTACTTTACCATGACTCCCGGTTTGCATGCGGCGGCTTGTTTGCTGATAGCCTATGTTCGGCCCTTCGTTATCAATATTCTTACGCCAAAAGATACTTCTGATTTCAATTATCGGGAGCCATCTCCCAAAGCCATGCAATGGACGCCTTATGCAGTATATGTGTTTATTCTCACACTGCTCCATCATGGTTACATGGTGTTTCTTCAGTGGTTAGATGTTGGAAATTTCCTTGACTTTATCATCAAAGTAATTTCAACTACGGCCATCAGCATGTTATTAATCTTTACTACCGAATTGCTGTTTCCAAGAAAATTGAAATACCGGACAAATACTGCGTAATTCTATTAGCTACTAATTTCACGAATCACACAAATTGGGATGAGTTTTTTGCTAGTGGCAATCGATTTGTATTCATTCATGGTGTTAGTGAAATTCGTGGCTAACCAAAATTTATATTTTTTATTACCAAATAGATTTGGAAACCGCCTCAGGTAATTCGTACTTTGTATTTCATTATTATTTCTTCACCCTGCATATAATAACTCGTACTTCGTACTTCACTCCATGTCTGTGTTCAACCAATCAAGAAGCCGTATAATCCGCCTTATTTTTCTTGTTGCGTTTGTAGTAATTATCGTGCAATTATTTTACCTGCAGGTAATAGAAGGTAAGTACAGGCAGCTGGCAATGGACAATGCTGTTTTTCAAAAGATTATTTATCCGGAGAGAGGTATTATATATGATAGAAAGGGTAAAGCCATTTTAAATAATACACTCATTTTTGATTTGCTGGTAACACCAGCAGAAGTGAAAAATATTGATACGCTGGAATTTTGCAGGTTGATGAAGATGGATATTGCTGAATTCAAAAAAAGAATTCTCGAAGCCCGTATTAAAAACACTTCTGTACGGCCATCAATATTTGAAGATTTACTTACTCCCGAACAACAAGCCCGGTTTGAAGAAAACAGCTGGCAGTTTCCCGGCTTTGCAATGGTTGAGAGACCCGTAAGATCGTATCCATTTAATGCGGCTGCACATATTCTTGGTTATATCAGCGAAGTAAATCCCAAACAAATAGAAGCCTCCGGAAATTTTTACCGGATGGGTGATTATAAAGGTCAAAACGGATTGGAATCGTATTATGAAAATGTGTTGATGGGTCAGCGAGGTGTGCAGTATCTTATTAAGGATAATAAAAACAGGTTAGTTGGCCAGTATGAAAAAGGAGCATTTGATACTGCAGCTATAGCAGGTCGTGGGTTAAAAACATATATCGATATTGAACTGCAACAACTGGCGGAAAAATTAATGACCAATAAAGTGGGTGGTCTTGTTGCTATTGACCCCAAAACAGGTGGCATTCTAGCAATGGTGTCGGGTCCAAACTTTAATCCAAACGATTTAACAGGCCCGGATAAAAGTAAAAACTACAGCAAGATGGTGCTGGATGTTACTGGTCCAATGTTGAACAGAGCTATTGGCGGTAAGTATGAGCCGGGTTCCACATTTAAGCCACTCGGCGCATTAATTGCATTAGATGAAGGATTGATAACGCCTGCCTATGGATTTCCATGTGGAGGCCGTTATACATTATGCGGGCATGGTAAACCTGCTTGCACACATGCTGGTGGCGGACATGCTGCCAATCTTCGCAATGCAATTGCTTACTCCTGCAATTCTTATTTCACACACTTGTATAGAATGGCAGCGGATAATCCAAAGTATAAAAATGTAAGAGATGGCTACATGAAGTGGAGAGAATACATGAACTTGTTTGGACTTGGAGTAAGGCTTGGTATTGACTTGCCAAATGAAAGTGCTGGTGGTGTTCCTGATACTTCTGTTTATGATAAAGAAAATGCTGGTCGATGGACATCCTGTACCAATCTTACGCTGGGTATTGGCCAGGATAAAATGCAAACAACGCCTTTGCAAATGGCAAATGCTATGGCCATAATAGCAAACAGAGGATATTATTATTCACCTCATTTTGTGCGGCAGATTGAAGATGAAACGGCTGATGATACCACCTGGATGAATAAGTATAGAACTAAGCATAATGTGCTTACACATATTACCGATACCGCTTTTACTGCTGTTATTGAAGGCATGAATGATGTGGTGAAATTTGGTACAGCAAGAGTAGCGCAAATACCGGGCATTGATGTTTGTGCAAAAACAGGTACTGCGGAAACTTATACTGTATTGGATAATCGGAGAATTAAATTACCCAACAACTCCATGTTTGTAGCTTTTGCACCAAAAGATAATCCGAAAATTGCCATTGCCGTCTTTGTGCAAAATGCAGGCTTCGGAGCCACTTGGGGCGGCCCCATTACCAGGATATTGATTGAAAAATATTTGAACGATACAATTCAGAAAAAAAGCGAGGCAGATGTAGAACGTATTTCAAAAGCCAACCTGATGCCGGCTTATTTTAAACGACTGCAATACAAAACAGACTCAACAAGAGCTATGGAATGGTTCCAAAAAACAAAAGACAGTTCTTACCTCGAAAGATTTACAATGGAAAAAATAGAACCTGTTTCACCAATAAAAAGAGAAACACCAACTGGTTCACAAAAAGATAATAAGAAAGCCGTTGCTATGTTGCCGGATGAAAAACATTTTCGCAAACCCCGCACTGTAAAAATTGCATGAGTCAGCGTAACCCTGCCATATCAAAAGGAATAGACTGGAGTCTCGTTTGGATTTACCTGCTACTGGTAACAATAGGGTTGACGGCAATTTTTGCTGCAACTTATAAAGAAGGTGAGCCATTAGTTAGAAGCTTCCTCGCTTTTAAAACGGATTACAGCAAGCAGTTTTATTTTTTTGGTATAGGAGCGGTGCTTGCGTTGTTTATCCTGTTAACGGATAGTAAGTTTTTTTCTGCTACTGCCAATCTTGGTTATGCACTGGGTATTTTTATGCTTTTACTGGTATTTCCCTTTCACTCTAATATAAAAGGAACTGAATCTATTATTAAATTCGGGTCATTCAATTTTCAACCGGCAGAATTTTGTAAAATTTTTGTAGCACTGGCATTGGCAAAATATCTGTCAAGACCAGAAACAGATTTCACCAAAGTCCGTTCACAGTTGATAGCTGCAGGAATAGCTCTTTTCCCGGCAGCACTTACCTTATTGCAAAGTGAAACAGGCCTGGCTCTCGTTTTTTTCTCCTTTTTTCTTGTGATGTACAGGGAAGGGCTTCCTTCAATTATTCTGTTAATTGGTTTTGCAATTGCAGCATTAATTGTTGCTTCCATTGTGGTGGAGCCAAATACATTGGCTATTGCCTTAACAGTCATCGCTGCATCTATCGTTTATATTTTTAGAAGACAGATTAAAAGAGACAGGGGAATTTTTATAACCATCGTTTTTATATGGGCTCTTTGCGTAGGCATTCAGCGATTTGCTGTTCCTTTCATTTTTAAAAATGTATTGCAACGGCACCAGGTAGAACGTATTTATGATTTATTTGGAAAGGATAACCCTTACGTAGAACAAGGGCAAGGAGAAACAATGACAGCTGCAGAATTAAAAAAGAAAAAAGAGAGTGGCAGCAGCTATAATGTGCGTCAATCAAAAATTGCTATTGGTAGTGGAAGAGTTTGGGGCAAAGGTATTTTAAATGCTACACAGACCCGATATGATTTTGTACCTGAGCAGCGAACGGATTTTATTTTCTGTACGGTGGGTGAAGGTTTCGGTTTTG
>CAZXMP010000050.1:0-23681 GCA_964641575.1 uncultured Chitinophaga sp.
ATTAATACTTTTAATTTTAGAAATTATACTGTTTAACTGCTTGGAAAGGAAAAAGACCTGGCATTACTGTAAATAGAAAATGAAGCTAAACTTAAACAACGGGAGATTGATATAAAGCAAGAAAAGCAACGGCGGCAATATAACCTTCAATATATGCTCATTACTATAGTTGTGGCTACTGCTTTTTTGCTGATGATAATGATCGGTATGTTTAAAGTGTCCACTACTATAATCCGGTTAATGGGCTTTCTGTCACTCCTCTTTTTCTTTGAGTTCATTATACTTTTACTGGATACCTGGATTCACCATTTGACACATGGAGAGCCCTGGAAAATTTGGTTGATAAAGATTGGGATAATCTCTCTCTTACTTCCCTTACATCATTTTCTGGAGCATAAGCTGATTCATTATCTCTTATCAAGGCATCTTATTACGGTACGTAGCCGCTTCTCAATCTCAAAGCTTTTCAAGAAGAAAAAGAAAGTTCTTCCGCCACAGGATGCAACGGAAGTACAAGCATAAAAATTTTAATCAAGTTCAGAATCGCAAGAGCCCGGGGGCGGACATATAGTACCCAAACTAAAATACAAAGCATCTCCCGTTGCAGGAAAATCGCTGTAACTGGCATCAAGTTGTATTAAGCCAGCTGCCAATAAACTCATCATTAAGGGATGGCCTGCTAAATTCGATTTAGCACTGGTAGCACCGGCAAAAACATGCCGCGGAACTTTGAAAACCAAAATTTGGCTGCCTTTTAATTGCTCATCTGTTGCGGTTGATTCAGGATGGCTTTTACGATAACGAACGATATCGCTCTGCCGGAGTGATACGATCATCACAGCAATTTCGGTAATGTTTTTAGCTGCGCAGGCATCTAAAATTGATTTTAATTTATCTACGGGTAAGGCAATTCGTTCCGTAGCATTTTTTTGTCCGCTGCCTTTTATCATGTTCAAATAGGTGCTTTTAGCACCAACGGCATCATTTTTTGAAACGGTGTCTTTGCTCCAGTCAATCCCTTTGGGGCTTTGTGCCCGAACAACGAAAGAAAAAAGAAGAAGGAAGAAAAAAATACTAACAGGCTTTATGCCTGCAAACAGTGGCTGTCTCATAATAAATAGTGTTTGGTTAAAACGGTGGATTAACAATATAAACTTTATTTAAGCTAAATGCAAGAAGAATTTTTATCCATTCCCTGTATTGGAAGCCGCAGAATACAAGAATTGTCGGTTCGCAAGACCAAAAAGATTGAAAACTATTTAATAACAATTATCACCCCACTTTGCATCTCCTCATTTCTATAGATTCTTTTTCCAGAATTAACAAATTGCTTCCACGTTGATAATTATATTTGTTCCACAGTATATTGCCAGCTTCCAAAACATGCCTTCCCCAAAAAGAAAAAAGCAGATCCGACGCATCATCTTCGCTGTATTATTGTTTACCATAGTTGCTACCGGCGCATGGATGATCTATCAATCACTTACTTACCGAAAGACAAAGTTTACCCGTTATCCGGAATTTGGCATCGTTATCCCCGAAAGCTATTCCATTCATGGTATTGATGTTTCAAAATATCAATCAAGCATTGTATGGGAGGAAGTAAAAGCCATGAAAGTAAAAGAAGTGCAGCTGGGTTTTGCTTTTATAAAAGCTACGGAAGGAATCGGCAATACAGACCCACAATTTAAACGCAATTGGAAAAAGTCAAAAGATAATGGCGTAGTTCGGGGCGCCTATCATTTTTTTATTGCTTCTAAAGATGGAAGATTACAAGCTGAGAATTTTATTAGTCGGGTTGATTTAGAAACTGGCGATTTCCCACCGGTGCTGGATATAGAGCAATTGAATGGCACAACTGCAGCACAATTACGAAAGGAGGCTAAAGAGTGGCTTGAAATAGTAGAAAATTATTATGGGGTAAAACCAATCATCTATACCAACGTTGATTTCTATAAACGAAATCTTGGTGCTGAGTTCGATAGTTATCCTTTATGGGTGGCGCATTATTACCAAATGCAACAACCCCGTATCGACAGGGGCTGGGTTTTCTGGCAGCATAGCGATATAGGGCTTGTAAACGGAATCAACGGTAAAGTTGATTTTAATGTTTTTAATGGCGATTCTACAGCGTTCAGAAACTTACTAATCCAACAGTAAAACTATTTTACAAGTATTAGAACAACAGCTTTAGAAAATTGTTTTGAAACACAGGTCATTCAAATAATTGTATTTTACTTTCTTGTAACTTGTTTAAACAAATCAATTTCATGGAGCAAGGCTGGGATCCGGATGTAAAAAAATTTCTGCTGAAGGTATTGAACTCAATTAGCCTGGTATTACTTTGGATGCTGGTATGCGCCACTCTTGGTATTTATTATAAATTAGGGCACATATCAGGGAATCCAATTTTATACCCCATCATTTTTTATGCTTTCATGACCCTTACATTGTTCTTCATTATACAGCATCTAATCAAATTATGGAACAAATAACACGGTAAGCCATCCAAAAATACCCGCCGCCCCGTACAATTATATTAGATAAAGTAGGTATTTTAGAAACTAAAAAATTTGCCGATGGAGTTGAAGCAACTTAGTAAGTGGGTGGTTATTACCGGAACTTTAATAATCTGGACTATTAAACTCGTCATTCGTCCTATGCAGCCGGGTGGAGGAGCAACCCAATATTTTTTAAATGTTGCACCTAATCTGCTGGGTTCCTTTTTAATTCCTTTTGGTGCTTGCTGGTTTTTTAGTGGCCGTAATTTTTTAGTGGCCCGTATTTTTAAATTGGAATGTCAGTACGATTTACGCCTGGTATGTTTGATGGGCTTTGGAATGTTAGTGGTGAATGAATACCTGCAACTCATCCCCTATTTTGGAAGAACATTTGATTATAACGATATTCTCTTTTCGTCTATTGGTTTAGTGATTTCTTGTATGGTGTTTGGAAAAATTCAGGTCCGAACGAAAGAAAATCTCGAACCCCGGCATATTTAGCTACTGTGGTCTGCAATAACCACCCATTTACCATTTATTTTTTTAAATAGCAAAGTATAGTGGCCGCTAACGTCGCCGATGCTGCGTTTTAAGTACCACTTGCCTACTACATGATAATATTTTCCTGATAATCTTTTTACTGTAATGATATTAAAAGCAAGCTTTCCCATAGCAGTAGTATCGGGGTAGCCTTTTTTATAATTGTTCAGTGTGTTTGTATAGCCATAAGTAATACCGCTTTTACCTATGAACATCAATGAGTCATTTTCCCAATAGCCGATCATAAAATTTTGAAGATCGCCTTTATTCCAGGATTCCGTTTGTGTATCCAGTATTTTACGTATGGCTTTTTCATTTTTTGATTGTCCAATTGATTGAAATGTCAGCAGCATTAATAATGTAGCAACGAGTATTCGCATCACTTAAAAATTTTAATGAAAGTAATTAATACCATTGATAATACATTTTGTTGCCCAACTAATTACTACTATTATCATCCCTTGCAATCTAGGATTAGTTCGCAACTTTTTCTTCCAATAGAAGAAAAGGTGAGAGGCACCCTTGTACTTCAAAAATACAGATGAGCATTTTGAAAAGTGCCAAATAGAAATCAAAGTGTTCTTTAGCGCTATATAAATGTTAGGAGTTTAAAGCCCTTTCTTGTGAGAGCCTATCCCATCCAAATGGCGGGAGGTTTGGCGAGGCTTTTAGTGGTCACAATCATCCGCATGTGCATGATCATGAACCTGGCAAGATTTGTAGTTGATAAGATGAGCCGTTATTATTAAAAGAACTCCCGGAATCAACAACCAAACTTCATATTGTAGAAAAAACTGCTTTAACACCAGGAAAATAAAACCCGCAAAGAATAAAGAAATTGGAACCAGGCTGTGGTGATGTTTTTTATAACCATGGTACAAGGAGTAAGAACCAATGCCCAGCGCAAGCACAATCATAAACACTTCAAAAAAAGTATTATGAATAATATTGATACCAAACAACGGAAGACTGGTAAGAAATAATGGCAACAGGGCACAATGAATGGCACAGGCCAGTGAAGCCCCGATACCTAATGCGTCCCAATTGATTTTTACTTTCATAAAAGACAGCAAATATAGATTAAAAGCAACATAGTTGCAAAATAAAACGCCATTCCGGTCGTACCTTTGCAGCTCAATTGGTCATAATGTCGAAAAAAAGAATGCTTTACATTGGATTCTTCGTAGTGCTTGCACTGAGTTTCTATTTTATATTGACGTTGGTTATTCCGGGCTTTGGTAAAAAGACGATTCCGCCGGTAAGTTTCATTACTCCTTTTTCTTTCACCACATCAGAAGGTAAAACGATGACGGAGAAAGATGTAGCTGGTAAAATATATGTAGCCGAATATTTTTTTACTACTTGCAAAGGTATTTGCCCCAAGATGAATGAGAATATGAAAACGGTGTATGAGAAGTTTAAAGACAATAATGATTTTTTAATTCTATCGCATACATCTGACCCGGAAAATGATTCAGTAGCACAAATGAAAAGATATGCCGACTCGCTGGGTGTAAATACAAGCCGCTGGGTTTTCTTGACCGGCAGAAAAGATAGTTTGTATAAAATGGCCAGGGTTAGTTACACCATTGATGACCCAGCTAATAATCTGAAAAGCATAGACGATGATTTTTTGCATACACAATTCTGGGCTTTGGTTGATGGCAATGGTGATGTAAGAAAAGTGTACGATGGATTAAAACAAAGTGAAGTGAAACTACTGATACGGGATGCAGAGAAATTGCTGAAAGAAAAAGAATAAAGTATTTTTATAATCGAATATGTCAAAAACGGTACAAATAAATATTGATACACAAGTAGGCGACTTGCTAAAGCGAAACAGCCTTAGTGTTACGGATAGCCGAAAGAAAATACTCCAGCTTTTTTTGGAGCAGCAAGGCGCATTGGCGCATGGCGATATTGAAAAAAGAGCCGGGGAAAAATTTGATCGGGTTACAGTATATCGTACCCTGCAAACCTTTGTTGATAAAGGAATCATACACACAATACCTACTGCTGATAATTCCATCCGCTATGCATTGTGCAAAGACGAATGCTCTGCCGGTCATCATCATGACCATCATATTCATTTTGTATGTAACAACTGCAACAATACTTTTTGTTTGGATGATGTAGTAACTCCGGAAATAAACTTACCAAAAGGTTATGGTGCAGAACATGTTGAAGTAGTGGTAGAAGGAATTTGTAAGAATTGTAATAGCTAAAACCCCTTGTCCTCCTAAAGGGGAGACTTAGGTCAAAGAGTCTTTTTATTTTTTAATTAATCTTTTTCAGATAATCTCCTTTGACTTCAATGGTGTCTAGTTCTGTATTTGTTCATCCGTGTTACTTCCGTTGAAGAGTGCGACGCAAGGAACGATGCCATGAAAAACTACAGCTGGGTAAATAATAAAAATTAATTTCTATAAGACATTTGAGAAGTAGGAAGGAAAGATAAATCTAAGTTCCCCTTTAGGGGACAGGGGCAAAAACAAAGCCCCGGTGTAGAAACATCGGGACTTTTTGGTTAAGGCTCTGATTAGTAGCTATGTTGAAATGCTAATACAGCATTTATAATTTCTTACTCAAAAATAGGTGCAACAACTCATATTTCCATATTTATCGCATACCCCTTTAGTGGTATTTTTTACAGAATTATAGTTGCTCCATCTCTTTTTTTACAAATAACATCAACTGGCTGATATAAGCCGGTGAAAAATTAAATTCTAATCCCGCCGCTTTAAATAACTCAGGCAAAGTTCGGGTGCCACCCAGTTGAAGTGCTGTTATATAATTATTAACTGCCATTTCAGGGTTTTGCTTATACTGCTGCCACAGACCAATAGCTCCTAATTGAGCAATTCCGTATTCAATGTAATAAAATGGCACTTCAAATAAATGTAACTGGCGCTGCCACCCAAAACGACGGTATTCATCTAATCCCGTAAAATCTATAGCTGTAGACGAAAATTCTTCCTGAATGTTTAACCATTGACTGGCTCTTTCATCAATTGTATGATTGGGGTTCTCATACACCCAATGCTGAAACTTGTCAATCGTAGCTATCCACGGAAAGATAGTGATCACTCTTTCAAGCTGTTGTTCTTTTGCACGAAGCAATTCATCTTTATTTTCAAAAAATACCTGCCAATGGTTCATGCTGAACAATTCCATGGCCATGCTTGCTACTTCGGCAATTTCTGTTGGGTATTCTTTAAAACCGGTTAATGTAAGTTCATGGGCTAAAAAAGAATGAACAGCATGACCCCCTTCATGAACCATTGTTGTAACATCGTCTAACTGCCCCGCAGCATTCATAAAAATAAATGGTGCACCACTTTCTGCCAACGGGCAATTGTAGCCACCCGGTGCTTTGCCTTTTCTGCTTTCCAGATCAAGGTGCCCCATCTCTTTCATCTTACGAAGACAATCACCAAAGAAGGGTTTCAATTCATCAAAACAGGCAATTGTTTTTTCTGTTAACTCACTACCAGTTTTAAATGGACGAAGCGGTTGAATACCGGCTGGTTCGGCTTCCACATCCCACGGACGTAAAGTATCTAAACCGAGCTTTTTCTTTTTGGCTTCATATATCTGGTTCACCAATGGCATTACATGCTGCTTTACTGCTTCATGAAACTGGTAACAATCTTTAGCTGTATAATCAAAGCGGCCTAATTCTTTAAACCGAAAATCACGGTAATTTTCAAAGCCTGTATTAACAGCTACCAGGTGACGCTTTTGTAATAAGGAAGAAAACAATGTATTCAATTCATTTTTGTCCTGTAACCTTCTTTCACTTATTTTTCGGTAAACCTCTTCTCTTAATGCTCTATTCGGGTCTTCTAAAAATTTAGCCGCTTGTTGCAATGTATATTCTTGCCCGTTTACTTCAATCGTCATTTTTCCTGCAATAACACCAAATTGCTGTTGCAACACATTCAGCTCGGCTTGTATGGGAATATTTACTTCACTAAAAAGTTCAATATTCTTTTTTACATTTCTCAGGTAGGTATAATAAGTTGATTGGTCCAGTTCATTGGTAAAAGAACAATCAATTAATTTTTTATTCAGCTTATCAGAATACGATTGAATATGCGGCTGAATTTCCATCATAAAGAAATTAAAAGCCTCTTCCAATCTTTTATTCTCCGTATCACAGGTCATTTTAATTTGTCTCCAGCAGGCATCTTCACTTATCACAGCCTCCAGTTCGCTGGCATCTTTCAGCCACTGTTCTAGATCTGCAGGAGAGTTAATGGTACGTTCATCCAAATTAATAAAATACGGCTCTAAGCTTTTCCAATCCACAATTGTAAAGTCAGCAGGTAAAAAATGTCTCGGCATTTTTTTTATATCAGCATTATAACTCATAAGTCCTTCTTTTTAATAAACGAAAAAGCTACAATTATCAAGTGTATTGCTTGAGCCTTGTAGCTAGTTCCTTGTTCTTTATTAATTTATTCCGCTTTTTTCTTTGGTGCAGCTTTTTTGGCTGGCTTCTTAGCAGGTGCTTCAGCAGCATCGCTATCTTCTGCTTTTTTAGCAGCTGGTTCTTTTTTCTTAGCAGTAGCTTTCTTTGCTGGTTTTTCAGCAGGTGCTTCTTCTACTATTTCCACTACTTCTTCTTCCTCTTCCGGAACTTCGGTAAGTTTAATTTCAACATTATTCTTTTTCAATACGGAGAACCATTTTACCATCTTCTTCATATCGCTGGCATACACTCTGCCAAAATCCATATCAGGATATGCTTTTTCGAAGTATTTTTTTACGGCATCTGCATTTTTATCATCAGGTAATTTTTCGGTTGATGTTTCCATGGCTTTGAAAATATCCACCAGGTTCACATTATCCCGAACAGTGTAGATCTCAATACTTTCCAAATGCGAAAAATTGTGGACACGGGTTGATACAAAACGGGTCGTTTTATCATCCAGGGAGCGAAGGATAGCTCCATCTGTTTTGCTGTTTAATAACTCAAACAAACCGGGTAATCCGCTTACGGCAACAAGTTTACTATATTCCATACGTTTTTAAATAATTAAGGAAGTGCAAGATACTTGAGTTCGGGCAAATAGGGAGGATTGAAAATATCCACCCGGCGAATGTTTTCAGACCCCCTGCCGTCTCATAGAAAACTACATTATCACAAAAATCATTAAAAAATGAAAAAAATAACCCTGTTATTGCTTGTTTCGATCATTATGGTGGGTGCAGCCAATGCCCAAGGTGGTGGCTTTCAACGCCGCACCGTAGAAGAAAGAGTGGCCATCATCCATGCTAAAATGGATAGTGCTTTTAAATTAGAAGCTGCTAAAGCTGCCGAAGTAGACGCTGTTTTTACTACTTTTTATAAAGATCAGGACAAGGCGAGAGAAGAATTGATGGCCGGTGGCGAAAGACCAACCCGTGAAGCATCCCAAGCGAAAATGCAGCCTATCACGGAAGCAAGAGACGAAAAATTGAAGAAAATATTACCGGAAGCGCAGTACGAGATCTGGAAAAAAGAAATTGAACCGGGTATGAGACCTCAACGTCCTGGCGGCGGCGGAAACTAAGCATTCTCATTTTTGGCTATACATGATAACCGTTCTGTTGTATTGAGTTTTTAAAAGCTTAAGAAAACAAGACGGTTTTTTATGTTCCCATCGTTCCGTTCCCTGGGCATCGTCCCTTGCGTCGCAGACTTCAACTGTAGTAACACAGATGCGCTATTTATGAACACCATACTAGGAAATCAGCATTTCCGAATATCCCTAACGAATATTTTAAAACTATTGGACAATTTACAATATTGAGGTTTGTGAGGCCCTTACTGCCCCATCCACTCCTTAAATGCCGCTGCATTTTCCTGGCTCACTACAATATCCTCACTAACAACAGGCTCCACTTCTACTTGTAGTTTACTTTTCGGATATGATTTTATTTTTTTGATAGCACTTAGCTGAACAAGATATTTTCTATTGACCCTGTAAAAAACTGCCGGGTCCAATTGCTTTTCAATATCTGCCAGCGATTGGTCTAAAATAAATTTCTGATTTTTATTATCAACCATACAAACCAGTTTATGTGTGGCATAGAAATAAGCAATGTCTTCTGTTTTGATGCTGATATAATCTGCTCCCCGTTTTACTAAGAAACGTTTTTTGTAATTGGTACCGGGTTGTTGCTGCCATTGTTGCAATTGCTGAAAACTACTCGCAAAATGTTGTTTTAGTTTTTCATATTTATTTAAAGCGATTTCTAATTTCTCTTGCTTAATAGGCTTTAGTAAATAATCAATACTGTTATGTTCAAATGCTTCCTGCCAATATTCATCAAATGCTGTGCAAAAAATTACCGGGCTGCTGATATTTATTTTATCAAAAATTTTAAATGACAATCCATCACTTAATTCAATATCCATAAAAAGAAGATCGGGCATCGGGTTTTGCTGCAACCAATCTATGCTTGTTTTTACACTGGTAAGCAAGGCGGCAATTTCAATAGCCGGATTCGTTTTTTGAATGGCCTTTAACAATTTTTCAGCAGCCGGTTTTTCATCTTCGATGATGATTACTTTCATGTGTTAATTTTTATGCTATACAATTTTTAAAACCGGAAGGTGTACCGTAAAATATTTAGTTTCTTCCTCAATAACAATTTGACGGCTAGTTGTTAACTTATATCGTTCCCGCAAGTTTTGCAACCCAATTTTTGATGATTCTTTCCGTAATATTTTTTTCTTAATTGCATTGTGAATTATCAATTCTTCATCTTTCATTTCGATAGTTATTAATAATGGGGATGCTTCAGAAAATTCGTTGTGCTTGATGGCATTTTCCACCAGTATTTGCAATGAAATAGGCGGTATCAGGTATTGATCCAGTGCTGCATCTTTTATAAGAATATTTAATTCAACAGCTTTTTCAAATCTTATTTGCAGTAACAGGAAATAACTTTGCAGAAACTCCATTTCTTCCCGTAGCAGCACCAGACTTCTTGCTTTGTTTTGTAAAATGTAACGATATACATCCGCAAGATTATCATTGAACAACTTTGCCCGTTGTGGTTTTTCTTCAATTAAATGACTGAGTGTATTCAGTGAGTTAAAAATAAAATGCGGATCGATCTGGTTTTTTAATGCTTCTAATTCTGCTTCTGCTTTAGCCCTTTCCAATTGTTCACTTTTTATCATTTCATTTTCTGATTCTTTAACCAGGAAAACAGTTTCATAAATATGGGTGATAAAAAGAACGGCGATAAGAATTATCAATGTTGATTGAGTAATGATATTCCAGTTCACCGCTTCATTTGTAAATAATTTATACCAACCCACCAGCATCAGCACACTTATAGGAACGGTATAAAAGACAACAGTGAGAAGCAGCACTGCAATTTTTTGTAATGGCTTGTTTATCCAGTCAAAATAAGTACGTAGTGAAAAATGTAAATAACGATTGCCCTGCCAAACTATAAAAGCAATCCCAATTGTATATAGAAAACTCAGCTTTACTTCCCAGTTAGAAAAATTGCGGCCATTTATCATTCCGGTAATTAGTGGAATAGCAATGCCAAACACCGGCGTAAGCACCAGCCGGAAGCCAATATCATTGACAGGATAACCAGTTTTACTCCCGGTCGGCTGTTTTGCTATGTTCGTACCTTTCTTTTCCAACTTTGTTCGCTTTGCAGTTGCCGGGTAAAAATTATAAAATAGTTTAGATATGCCACTTTATTTCATCATTTAAACTATTTCACCATGGATATGGGAACTATTAACTGGCTAGCCGTACTGGTTGCCGGTATTTCTGCTTTTGTAGTTGGAGGTATCTGGTATTCACCAGGCTTGTTTGGTAAAGCATGGATGAAGGAAAATAATTTTACAGAGGAACAAATAAAAAATGGAGGCAACAAAGGCAAGATCTTTGGCTGGACATTTATTTTCTCGCTGTTGATGGCAGCCAACCTCGGAATGTTTTTGGCGGATACACCAGCAGAATGTACAGGTAATTGTGCCCAGAAAGCTGATCTTACCTGGGGAGCCACCGCTGGTTTTTTAGCTGGTATCTGGACCTTTTGTGCAATCGCAATTCATAGTTTGTTCGAGCAAAAACCATGGCGTCTTATTCTGATCAATGGATTTTATAGTGTAGTAGCACTCATACTTATGGGGGCTATCATTGGTGTGTGGCGATAATCAGGGATGAGTGTTTCAGCTAATACCATGAATTAAGTGTCTAAAAGAAAAAGCCACATGAGAAAGTCACTTCTATTTGCAATTATGTTCTGCATAGCGTTAACTGCTATTTCACAAAAACCATGCAGCCGGCCCGAGTATCGCCAATTTGATTTTTGGATCGGGCAATGGGAAGCATTTAATATCAACGGCCAAAAAGCTGGCGATAGTAAAATAACCTTGCTGCTCGATAGTTGTGTGATTCTTGAAGAATGGACAAGTGCTATTGTAAACAGGGGTATTCGTTATGCAGGAAAAAGTTTCAACACTTACAATGCTGGTACAAAACAGTGGCAACAAACATGGGTAGATAATGTGGGTGGAAGTAATGAATATTTGATTGGCAAATTTGAAAACAATAAGATCATTTATAGTTCCTCTCCATTTCCTTTTTCAAAAGATACCATGGCTATCCGTAAAATGACTTTTACCAATATTAGCCCGGTAAAATTGCGGCAGCACGGCGAAATTTCAAAAGATAACGGAGCAAACTGGACCACAGAGTATGATTTTGAATACAGAAGAAAAAAAGAAGAGTGAGTTTGTAAATATTAATAGCTTTATCGATATTTAAAACGACTGCTATATGAAATACTTTTTTCTTGTTTTTGCAATGATACTTTTAGCTTTTTCTTCCTCTGCTCAAATGGATGTGCCGGCAGTTGGGGGTAATCCACGAGCAACAATATCAGAAGAAGTAGGCATTACAAGCATTACCATTACATACGGAAGACCCGATGTAAATAAAAGGGAAGGTAAAATTTATGGGGATGGCAATGTTGTCCCCTTTGGTTTCAGCACCACCAGCTTTATTACAAACAAAGCTACTGCCCCATGGAGAGCCGGTGCTAATGATAATACCACTATTAGTTTTGAGCATGATGTAAAAGTTGAAGGCAAAGACATAAAAGCCGGCACTTATGGATTACACATGGCGATAGGCACAGATAATGTTACTATTATTTTCTCCAATCAATCAGACGCCTGGGGTAGTTTTTATTACGATGAAAAGTATGATGCACTTCGGGTAAATGTAAAGCCTGTAGTGTTGGACAAAAGTATAGAATGGTTAAAATATGAGTTCATTGAGCATAAAGAAAAATCTTGCATAGTTGCCATGCAATGGGAAAAATTATCGGTTCCTTTCAGAGTTGAGGTGGATGTAGACAATATTGTGATTACAAGATTACGGGAACAAACTACCAGTCAGAAAAATTTCAACAGTACAAATATGATTCAAGCTTCTTCTTTTTGTTTTAATAAAAACATTAATTTGGAAGAAGCTTTGAGTTGGGCACAACGGGCTGTTACGGGTTTCAACGGACAAAAAAGTTATGTAAGTTTAAGAAACCTGGCAATAGGTTACGAAAAACTGAATCGTTTGCCACAAACTGATTCGGTAATGACAGAGGCATTATCTATGGCTACTGTAAATCAATTTGTAGGTTATGGCCTGGCATTAATCACACAAAAGAGAAACGACAAATCAGTTGAAATTTTGCAGGCTGCGAAAACAAAATTTGGTGATGGATTCGCTGTAAACAATGCTTTGATGTTTGCCTATTCCGCAAAGGGAGATTTTGCTAGTGCAATAAAAGCCGCCGAAAAAGCAATGACACAGGTAACCAATGATGTAGCTAAAAAGGCATTGGAGGGGCAGCTTATCAAATTAAAAGAAAGAAAAGATATAAACTAATACACATGGCAGAAATAAAAACAAAAAAGAATGAAGCTAGTGTTGATGCGTTTCTTCAAACGGTAAAAGAAGAAGGAAAGAGAAGTGATTGTGAGATCATTCTTAAAATGATGAAGCAGGTAAGCAAGCAGGAGCCAAAAATGTGGGGAACCAGCATTGTGGGCTTTGGTTCTTATCATTATAAATCAGAAAGAAGTAAACAGGAGGGTGATTGGTTTATCACTGGTTTTTCGCCCCGTAAACAAAATCTGACTATTTACATTATGCCGGGGATTGATTATTATAAAAACTTGGTAAAACAATTGGGTAAATGTAAAACCAGTGTGTCCTGTTTATACATAAATAAACTGGCGGATGTAGATATAACCGTTTTAAAACAGCTGATAACTACAGCGTATAAACGGATGAAGGAAATAGCAAAAGAAAAAAAGTAATAAATTTAACTATAACTAAAACCAACAAGTAACATGAACAATGCTATCAGCTGGTTCGAAATAGGAACCACGGACCTCAACAGAGCCACAAAATTTTATGAAGCTATTTTTGGTATCACACTCATTCCAATGGACCTGGAGAATATTAAAATGCGGATGTTCCCATTAAATGATATGATGACACAGGTAGGCGGTGCTTTGGTAGATAGTGGTGGGTTTCATAAACCCTCATCAACCGATGGTCCATTAATATACTTGAATGGAAATCCGGATGTACAGAATGTTTTGGATAAAGTGGAAGCAGCTGGCGGAAAAATTTTCCTTGCCAAAACAGAAATTTCTCCTGAATATGGTTTTATGGCCGTAATAATTGATACGGAAGGCAATCGAATTGGCCTCCATTCAGTTCCTCAACAGCAGTAAAAAAAATCAATCCAACAACATGATAGTACTTTATATTATTCTCGGCATCATAGCAGTATTATTAGTGGCAGGCTTATTTGTTCCAAAAGGAATGAAAGCTACCCGTGAAATTGTAATTAATAAACCTACTGCAGAAGTGTTTAATTATATCAAGCATTTAAAAAATCAGGACAATTATAGCAAATGGGGAAGTATGGATCCTAATATGAAAAAGGAATACAGAGGTATCGATGCTACTCCGGGCTTTATAAGTGCATGGGAAGGCAATAAAAAAGTAGGTCAGGGCGAGCAGGAAATTATCAGCATTGAAGAAGGGAGAAAAATGAATACTGAATTGCGTTTTATAAAACCATTTAAATCCGTGGCACAATCCAGTATGACAACCGAAGCAATAAATGATAGCAGTACTAAAGTAAGTTGGGGGTTTGAAGGGAGTATGAATTACCCTATGAATGTGATGAAGCTATTTATGAATATGGAAAAAGCGATCGGTAACGATTTCAGTACGGGTTTAAGTAACCTGAAATCGTTGCTGGAGAAATAGCATTTCATATTGATATGGTGTACGAACCAATAAAATTGATTTTATGCAATCAAAAGCAACTACTGTTGATGCTTATATAGCAGAACTACCGGAAGACAGGCGAAAAGCAATTAGTGAACTGCGTAAAGTAATTAAGAAAAATTTGCCCAAAGGGTTTAAAGAGGAAATGGGTTATGGTATGATGGGCTGGAGTGTTCCGCATAGTATTTATCCGGCTGGCTATCATTGCAATCCCAAAGATCCATTGCCATTCATGGGCATAGCTTCACAAAAAAATTCCATTAATCTATACCACATGGGTATATATGCCGATCCTAAACTGCTAAAATGGTTTCAGGAAGCACATGCTAAAGCAAGTCCTAAAAAATTAGATATGGGTAAAAGCTGCATCCGATATAAAAAAGCAGAAGACATTCCATATAAATTGATTGGCGAACTGGCGGCTAAAACAACAGTCGAAGAATGGATAGAAAAATATGAAACTGAGTTGAAGGATAGCAGAAAGAAAAAATAAATACGTATAAATGAAGAAATTACTAATACTCATCATTATTGTAATATCGGCTCAGTGCATTGCACAAAATGGTACTAGCGAAAAGCCAAAAGAATGGCTTGGAGTGCTTACACTTACTGAAAAGTATACAGTAGAAGCTAATTGGACACCGGCTGACCAGGCTGTGGTTGGGGAACATTTTAAGAGACTTGTAAAAATGAAAGATAGCGGAACTGTTATATTGGCCGGTAGAATGGAATTGCCACTCAATGATCCTGAGATGAAGGGGCTCGTTATCTTTTATGCGAAAGATGAAAAAGAGGCGCTGCAGTTTATGTTGGAAGATCCGGCTGTTAAAAGTAAAATAATGCTGGCAAAGGTATATCCTTATGGGGTGGCTGTTAAAAAATGTGACTAACGATATTAAAACTAAAACAGTTTTTATGAGTAACGAATCAATTGACAAGGCAACACAAACCCAGATTGCCAATATTGAAAAAGCTACAGGAAAAAAACTAAACGATTGGATTAGTATCGTAAACAAAAGCGGCTTTGCAAAGCATGGTGAGCTGGTTAATTTCCTGAAAGAAAAACATGGCTTTACTCATGGTAATGCAAATACCATTGTTCATTTTGCCAAACAATCTCATGCCGGTGCGTCAGAAAACGAAACCGATTGGATAGTGGAACAATATAAAGGCAAAGAAAACTTAAAGACTTGGTATGATAAAATAATGGCAGCTATAAACAATTTTGGGAGCGATGTAGAAGTGGCTCCCAAAAAAACCTATGTAAGTTTGAGAAGAAAAAAACAGTTTGCCATTATTCAACCGTCTACTAAAACAAGATTGGATGTTGGACTAAATATAAAAGGAATAGCTGCTTCTGGAAATGTTGAAGAAGGCAAAAGCTGGAATGCCATGTGTACGCATCGTATAAGAGTTGAGGAAGAGAAAACAATCAATAAGGATTTGATTAACTGGATAAAGCAGGCGTATGAACAAGCTGGGTAAATTCTTTATACAGATCACACTGATGGTAATCGTTATACTTTTCAACAGTGTTCTATTTGCACAAAACACTAATTATAAAATTGTGTACAATGTGCTGGAAAACCGGGAAAAGGATAACTATGAAATATACAGCATGAATATGGATGGCTCTGATAAAAAGAATATTACCAACTCACCCGGTGTAGAGTGGGTCTATTATGCATCCGGAAACAAAGTATATTATATTAGTGATATTGATACCTGCCATCGTTGCTATTTTTTGTACGAAATGGATGCAGAAGGAAATGGCAAAAGGAAAGTTACAAGCTTGCAATTAGAAGATAGTTGGATAAGTAGTACGGGAGTACACCTATTAGTAATTGGTAGAATTGGGAAAGCGATAAGGAATCAATTATTCATGGTAAATATTAATGACGGCTCATACAAACAGATAACAGATGATACTGTTTCTACAAAAAGGGATCCTTTGTATATTCCAGGGTTTCAAAAACTTGTAATGGCATACCGCCCTGACAAATCGCTCCGAAAAACAGTTCCAGATGAATTATGGTGCTTTGGGTTTGATGAAAAAGCGTATGGCCCTGGGATACTTAGTAATCAAAATGTACAACTCACTCATTTCCCTAAAGAAGATACAACAACACAATGGTTCGAATATCATGCTGGCCCACCTCAATGGAACAGCAAGCATAAATTCATTAGTTATATATCAAGACTAAAAGGGCAACACCAGATATATGCTATAACGCCCAATGGAAAAAAGCAATGGCAAATTACCAGTGGAGAAATGGGTAGCGGCTGGCATAGCTGGAGTAGCGATGGGAAGTGGTTAGCAATGGATAAAAGCAATAAAGAGGAAAAGAGCTATGATATATACCTGATGAATTATAAAACAAAGAAAACTATCCAACTAACGAGTGATGCAAAGTATGAGCAAGCACCGGTAATTGTAGAAACAAAAAAGCCCTGATTTTTAATCAAGGCTTTTGTATCGGGAACAAAATTCTTATTTTTTCCTTTTGAATGTTCCTTCCATAAACTTTTGCTCACTTTTACCATCATGACCGGTGCCATACATAGACATCGTGTAACTGTTATCATCATGAAATTTTAATTCCTGACGAATATCTGTTTCCATTTTTCTTCCGGGATCAGATTGCTTGCCACTTGTATTGAGTGTTTTTGTAGCCTCATCATAAGTTCCTTCCATTCTTACAATGCCAGAGCCCAGATTATCAATCCAGGAAACAACAAATTTCTTTTTCATTTTATCATAACCCATAATACCGTGCCCCATCATAGGCTGCCCCATCATAGTGGTACTAAAATCCGTCATTTGATATAGGCCATTCATTGCCATTGTCACTACATCGGTAGCTTTTGATGTTGTTGGTGGTTGTGAAGGATCCATCCATTGTTTTACAGAATCACATACCCATGTTCCTGCATGGGTGGCCATCCAGGCATGTTCCGCACCAGGTTTTGCAAAATCCATCCAGGCTTCCATCATAGCAGCCATTCCTGCTGAATCAGTAGGAGCAGGTGGTATAGATGTAGCCGGGGCTTCTGTTTTGCTATCATCAGTGGTAGTGGCATCTGTTTTCTTCTCATTATTGCAGGCTGCAAATAGTAATGCAGCCAAACAAAAGGCAATCAGGTTTTGTTTCATGTTATTTTGTTTAGAAAGAAAAGGTACAAACAAAGTATTTCCTTCACAAAAAATACTTGATGAGAGGCAGGAGTTTAATCTAACTGTTTGATTTTTATCTGCATCACAGTGGCAATGCTGGTAGCTCTTTCTTTAATTACAAAAGCATTTTGTCCGTCAAACAACTCATCTACTGTTGTTTTAAAATATCCAAGCCATGTATTAAAATGATGCTTTTCTAATGGAGATTTTTGATGTAAAGCAAGATGCGGCTGCATGGCATTCTTTTGATAAGTGCCGGATTGAAAAAGTACACTATCCCAAAAATCAACCAGCACTGGAAAATGATGATCGAGATTAATTTTGGCGACAGCCGTAAATAAGTAATTAATAGAATCGTCTGCTAATAATTTTTTATAAAACTCTTGCATGAGTAAAAGCAAATCGTCACGGTTTTCAATATCTTTTTTCATGCTTATTTTTTTTCTGCTCGTTAAATTCTTTAACAGGGCACTGCTAAAAAATTATTATGTAGAAATAGTGGCAATCAATTTTTCAGCATCAGCTTTATTAAACAACTGAGTGCCATGATTCATGGTGGCAGCACTGCCACAAGCCACACCAAAACGAATTGCTTCTTTCAAACTCACTTGTTTTTGCAATGAGTATGTAATGCCCGCCACCATACTATCGCCTGCGCCAACGGTACTTTTTTTCTCCACCGGTGGAGCAGCTACAAAATATTTTTCATCGGCTGTAACTAACCAGGCACCATCTGGCCCCATGGAAACAACAATGATTTCTGCAAAGCCATCTGCAATGGCCTGTTGTGCGGCATCCGAAATTTCATTTTTATCCAGACTTTCAATATTCAACATTTTACACAGTTCACTACTATTTGGTTTTATAAGATAAGCACCTTTTCCTTTTAATGCCTGTAGTGCCGGACCGCTTGTATCTACAATACATTTAGCACCAACTGCCGCCGCATTTTTTACAATTAAGCCATAAAAATAATCCGGCAGACCGGGAGGCAAACTACCACTGGCTACTACATAGGTTGGCGAAAAAGAACGAATCTGATCAACCAATGTTTTGATGGTTTCTTCTAATACTTCTCTTCCGGGAAAAGTAAAACGATATTGATTATTATCCGCTGTTTCTAAAACGATCCAATTTTCTCTTGTTTCCACTTTTGTATCAACGGCATGGAATAAAATCCTTTCTTCTTTCAATAATGAGCACAACATATTTCCATTATGCCCTCCGGCAGGAAATAAAGCAACAGATGGTACATCTAATTCTTTTAATGCTTTGCTTACATTGATGCCTCCACCGCCGGGTTCATTTACTATCTCGGTACACCGAAGTTTACTTTCGGGTTTAAACTTTTCTACCGTTGAGCTTTTGTCAATGCAGGGATTAAGTGTAACGGTAAGAATCATAGTGGAGTATTTAGTTATGAAGCAGGGGATTGAATTTCTTTTAAAACCGATTCGATACGTTGTTTTAATGTGTCATAGTCTGTATAACCTTTTGCCAGCAAATAAAATTTTTGTTCAGCCGCTTGCAAAAGCACTTGCGGAAAGCCGGTCACTTGTAATTGCTTGCAGAGGGCAAATTCATAAAGGGCGTTTTCTTTGTATTCTTCGCTGCCTAATTTTTTATAAAAACCTTCTGAATTAATTTTATACTTCTCCAGCAACAAACGATACGCTTCATTATCCGTCAAATCTCTCCCTTCAAAATGCAAAGCATATTGTAAGTCTGCAGCAAATGCTATTTGTTGTGCAGGATACATCTCCTTAAAGATGCACATGGCAATGGCGGCTTTTTCGGAATGAGGAAACCAATCGCTTTTATCCGGGTTTCGGATATGCCAGAGATAATCTTCACCAAATTTAGTTCCTGTTAACTCTTCAACTCTATGATACGCTTCGTTGATATAACTGGCTGTAGCTGAAATAGGCCTTGGATTTTCAGCAGGTATCATTCCACCACTCAATACTTCAAACGAAAGCTTATTGTGGTATTCTTCTGCTATTTTTTTTATAACAGTACTAAAACCATAGCACCATCCGCAATAGGCATCATAGCAATAATAAATTACTGGATTCATAGGTTGCAAACTTACAACCTCTTTTGTGTTGTGGTTTATGAGAGTGGTAAAACCTTTACTGAAAATAGTAACTAAAGCAGCTTCACTTTAAACTTACCTGTATTAATAGAAGAGCCACCTGAAGTTGCCCGATAACCAAAGCCAAAAAAACTTCCTGTAATCATTCGGTCGTTATGGGTATAACTTTCAATTGTCACTGTAAATGGTGATTGCTGCCGGTTCATATAAATGTAGGTGTTGGCAACATTGTCGTAATAATAAAAAGCAGAGCGACTGTAGGTTATGTTATATACATCCCTGTTTAATCGGGTGGTGTCAAGTATTATTGTCATAATAATACCTGTATCGATAGAGCAGGCCGATGGTCCAAAAAAAGTGAAGCCAGTTCTGGTAGGATTTGCAATGGCCGTATCTATTATGCCGCAGCGAAGCAAGCCATTGTCGCTAAAGCTCCATTTATTTTCTTGAAAATTGGTATTGGTAATACAGGAGGGGCATATGTATGGCTGGCTAACACCTGGAATATTTGTAGTGTCATTAGCTGTTGATATAGGTGAGCCTTCATAGCTATACTCCTTTGCACAACTGGTATACATAAGGATAAGCAAAAGTGCAGGAACACTGTTTCTTAGTATGAATACACAAAACCGCATGATTTATTTATAAAACGAACCTTTAACAAAAGGTTGATTCTGCTTTTAAATTTCTTGTAAGCTACGGCAATTCCAAAATATTACTATCATTTGGCTATTTTCTGCTTTTTACTTCATCAAATCTCTCATCATAATCTTTTCGGATAGTTCCCATCATTCTGTCCCAGAATAGAAAATACAAACCATAATTGCCTTTAAAATACTGGTGATGCATGTTATGGTTAACTGAAGTGTTGATCCACTTTCCAATCCAATGCCGGCTAAACCCTTTGGGATAAAGTTCCCAGCCCAGGTGGCCATATACATTGTAGATTATCATAAATAAAAAGAAGAACAGTAAATGATAAAGATGAACGGGAATAGTAAAAACAAATACCAAAAATATTCCTGCCTCTACAATAGCCTCCAAAGGGTGAAAAGCATAAGCCGCAAAGGGACTGGGATTGGTTGACTTATGATGAATAAGATGTACTAATTTAAAAACCGAAGGATGGTGCATCAACCTGTGCATCCAGTAGAAATAAGTGTCATGCATGATGGCCATCAATGGGAAAGCAAGAATAAAATATAGATTTCCATGCTGATTAATGTCCGTATAAAACTTTGTATGCTTTGCCAGCTCCGGACTTCCTAACACCAAGGCCGGAATAAATGCCATTATAAAAACAGTAGCAATAGAGAAGCCGATTTCTCTGGTATAGTCTATGGCTTTTGGAAAACGCTGCTGAATTTTTTTAGATTGAACAATGCGCCGGAATAATATATACCAAATAATAAAGGCAATACTGGCTATCAGCAAATAGCGGCTACCAATAATAAATACATCTTGAAAATAAAAAGACCAGTTCATGATTTATGTTTAGTGGGCTTCCAGCCAGTTGTTGCCTTCTCCGCATTCAGCAATCACCGGCACTTTATGCGGCAGCAACATGGCAGATTGCATACATTCAATTATCAATGGCTTCAGTTCTTTTACTTCTGATTTTAATGCATCAAAAACTAATTCATCATGCACCTGCAATAGCATTTTGCTTTGCATTTTTTCTTTTTTCATCGCTGTATGCACTTTTTGCATAGCCAGTTTTATCATGTCAGCCGCAGTTCCCTGTATTGGAGAGTTAATAGCATTTCGCTCTGCAAAACCACGAACAGTAAAGTTGGCTGAGTTGATATCCCGCAACCACCTTTTTCTTCCCATTAATGTTTCAACATACCCATTTTCCCTGGCGAAGTTGATTGTATCGTCCATATACTTCTGAATGCCGGGAAACTCTTTTTTATAATTATCAATAATCTCTTTTGCTTCTGTTCTGCTGATGCCCAGATTATCGGCTAACCCAAATGCACCTTGCCCGTAGATGATGCCAAAGTTTACACTCTTGGCTTTGTAACGCATTTCTTTCGTTACTTCTTTTTCACCAATATTATACACTCTTGCGGCAGTGGCCGTATGTATATCTGTACCTTCCTGGAAAGCTTTGCACATATTTTTATCCCCACTTATGGAAGCAACAATTCTTAATTCTATTTGCGAATAGTCTGCAGATAATAAAATATACTTACTGTCTCTTGGCACAAATGCTTTACGCACCTCTTTACCTCTTTCTGTTCTTACGGGTATGTTTTGCAGATTAGGATTATTGCTTTGTAATCTTCCGGTTACTGCTACAGCCTGCCCATATGAAGTATGTACTCTTCCAGTTTTGCGGTTAATCAGTTGCGGCAATGCATCAACATAAGTTGATTTTAGTTTTGTCAACTCCCGGAAGATTAAAATATCTTCTACTATCTGGTGTCCTTTGGCTGCAAGCTTCAATAATACATCTTCACCTGTCTGGTATTGTCCTGTTTTTGTTTTTTTAGCTGATGAATCCAGTTTTAATTTATCAAACAATACTTCACCTAATTGTTTTGGGGAAGCAAGATTAAAACGTACACCTGCTTGTTTGTATACACTCTCTTCTGCTTTCTTGGCATCTTTCTCTAACTCTTTGGAGTAGCTGTTCAGGAAGTCGGTATCTACTTTTATTCCTTCAAATTCCATATCCACCAGCACTTTTACCAGCGGATTTTCTACTTCATTAAAAACTTTTTCAACTTCTTTACTTTTTAAAAGCGGAACAAAAGCGTTTTTTAACTGGAGTGTTATATCTGCGTCTTCCCCGGCGTATTCTTTTATCTTTTCAATTTCTACGTCCCTCATATTCCCTTGTGTCTTTCCTTTCTTACCGATTAATTCTTCAATTGAAACCGGTTCATACCCAAGGAATCTTTCACTAAGAGCATCCATACTTCTTTTTCCATCTGGTTCAATTACATAGTGTGCCAACATCGTGTCAAAAATATTCCCGGCCAGCTCAATACCGTACCATTTCAACACCAGCATATCGTATTTAGTATTTTGCCCGATCCAAGTTTTCTTTATATCGGCAAACAAGGGTTCAAAATGCGCCAATATTTCTTTTGTTCTTTCTTGATCCGTTGGGCATGGAACATAAAATGCTTCGCCGGGTTTTACAGCAAAGCTTAAACCTACCAACTCTGCATCATTCGCATCAATACCGGTTGTTTCAGAATCAAAACAAATTTCAGTGTGCTTTTGTAAATCAGTCACTAATTTCTTAATAGCAATATCACCTTCTATTGATTCATATCTATGTACTGTGTTGCTAATATTTTTATCGACTGGCAAAGCTGACTCATCATCATCGCTGCGTATAGGTTCTGCTTTTATGGGTTCTGGCTCAATGATATTACCAAATAGATCTGTTTGTATTCCCTGCGGAATCTCTTTTTCCACTACTCCTTTTGATCCGGTAGTTATAGAAAAATCATCACCTAATAATCGTTTTCCTAATGTTTTAAATTCCAGGTCTGCAAAAACCTCTTTCAGTTTTTCTTTATCCCAATCTTTGAGTTTATAATCTTCTTCATGAAATTCAACAGGAACATTGGTAATGATGGTTGCTAATTTTTTACTAATAATTGCAGATTCTTTTCCCGCTCTCACTTTTTCTCCCAATGCACCTTTTATCTTATCTGCATTTTCGATAACCCCCTCTAACGTATGGTATTCCTTTAATAATTTAGCTGCCGTTTTTTCGCCGACACCGGGGATACCCGGAATATTGTCTACCGCATCACCCATTAATCCCAACATATCAACCACTTGTTCTACTTTAGCAATATCCCATTTTGCACAAATTTTTGCTGCATCAATTATTTCTTCTGCATTTCCATATGCAGGGGGTTTATAGATATATACATGGGGTTTAATTAGCAATTGTCCATAATCTTTATCTGGGGTAACCATGAATACCTCATAACCCGCATCTGCTGCTTGCCAGGCTACCGTTCCAATGATATCATCTGCTTCATATCCATCTAATTCAACAACGG
>CAZXMP010000051.1:0-23468 GCA_964641575.1 uncultured Chitinophaga sp.
GGGGTCGCAAGTTCGAATCTTGTCGTCCCGACTTTAAAAGGGTAATCATTTTTAAATGATTACCCTTTTACTTTATTGCTTAGTGCTATCTGTAGCTGGTTTTTTATTCCTGTTCAAAATACCTTTCAAAGTTTTCTTAATTGTTGATTCATCTTTTTTCTTAGAAGTATCTTGTGGGGTATTGGCAGGAGCTGTTGTTGTGTCCTTACCAAATATTTTATCCTTCAGTTTGTCTTTTAATTTATCGGTCACCTGTTTTTTTACAGCTTCTAATGAGTCTTTTACTTTTGCTTTAGCACTATCTAATTTTGCCTGTGCAAAATCTTTTGCCTGGTCTTTTAGATCTTCAATTACATCACCGGCTATTTCTTTCAAATCAATTCCAATAGAAGGATTGCTGATACTACCCGTCATTTTTACACTCAGGTTTACAGTTTCTCCGAGCTTGATAGGAATACCTTTATTATTTGCCTGTGCTGCAAGATTGTTGACAAAACTATTTCCTTTTGCACCCATCATGCTGCGTGGTAACTTCATTTGTATAGCATAGTCAATAGATTGATCAAAACCATGAAACCCGCCTATCTGCATATCAATTCCTTCAATACTTATATTAAATGGTTTCACCATTACTTTTCCATTCGCAAATTCAAAGAATTGTTTTACTTCTTTTAAGCTGATTGATTTTAGCCGGTCAATTTGTAGTGCGGTAGCTAATTTTTCAAGAGGAGCAAATTTTGCTAACAAGCCTTCCAGTAAAAACAGATTGCCATTACCAGTAAGGCTACTCATTACAGGCATCATAGATCCATTTAATTTACCAGTAAAAGACATTTGGGAAGTAAGTTTTCCGGCCAAAAATTTTCCAATCGGCATCAAAGATTGTATAGAATTGAAGGATTGGAAAATTTTTTGCACATCGATATTTTTAATATCGTAGGTCAAACCAATATCTGGTTTGTTCTTATCTAATTTGGTAGAGTAGGAGCCATTCAATAATAATGTTCCATCAAGGGCATCGGTTTTTACATTTTGCAGGGTAATTTTTTCATCGTTCATTACCATAGTGCCGTTAACATTTCTATAATCAACCTTATCATATTTTACATTGTCGGCGTTAGCTTTAATTGTGAAATTAACAGCAGGGGGTACTAAGAACGGTTTTCCGGAACTGCTGCTAGCCGTTGTGGTAGCTTCCGTAACCGCTGGTGTATTGGTAGCCGGTGTTCCCATCCAATCGTTTAAATTCAATTTGTCAGCATTTACATTTAAGTTGCCAGATAATGTTTGTCCCTGCATGGCATAACCAATCAGGTTGTTTAAAACACCATTGGCAGTAAAGTTTGTATTGAGATAATTACCTTTTAGATTACTAAGTGCAATGTTTTGTTGATTGAACGAAAGTTGTGTTCCGGCAATATTTACACCGGTTGGATATTCACTGGATTTATATTTTACATTGACAAGACCGGCTGTTCCGGTCAATGTTATTTTATCATATTGCTTTTCATCAATTGCTTTTTTATTGCCTGCAAATCCCATATCTGCATTTAATACTCCACTAATAGCTGTGCCCGGTTCTAAAGTCGTAAACTGTTTTATATTATCTAATGTAAAACGTCCTTTTGCTGTGCCAGCAAAATTAATTGCAGAAACAGGATTACTTAATTGCAAGGTGAAATCAACCGGATCGTTGCCAACTTCTATATGTCCGGATGAAACATTGATAGTTGTATTATCAGCAATGCCGCCGCTATTTTGCAGCGTAGCTTTTATATTACCATTTTTAATAGGTTGAGGAAAGCTGCTGGCTGAATAGAAGAGATTTTTAATATCGAAAAATCCACCTGCTGTAAAAGCACCGGATTGATTTTGCAATGCTTTCATCGGACCTTTTGCAAATGCATCTGCCCATAAAAGACCCGAAAGTTTGGTTCCGGTTTCAAGCTTAATGAATTTTGATAGTTGCGATAGATCCAATTTACCTTTGGCAGCCACATCAATTAATTGTGCAGTTACAGGTTTTGAATAGATAAACCGAAAATCAAAAGGCTCATTATCCATTTCAAAATGTCCGTAAGGAATATCAATTACTGCATTATCGGGATTGCCATCAGGATTTAATGCTCTTAGTGAAAGTTTAATATTTTTCACTGGCTTTGGCAGATCAGGATATTGAAAAGAGCCATCTTTTACTTCAAGGTTCACATCATAAGCAGGTGTTTGCTGCGGTGTCAACTTACCTTTTACAAACCCATTAAATGTTGCTTTGCCACTAGTTTTGATCTTATCAAATTCCTGAGTGTACATATCCGGTATCATGGATAGAATGTCCTTGAAATCGTTTGACGGTGATTGGAATTTTATATCCATATTAAAAGTGCTGTCGTTCTCCATTTGAATAAAACCATCAGCGGATAGTTTTAAATTATTCAGCACTATGTCTTCTGTTTTGAAAGTATAAGTCTGTGTTTTATTATCAATCTTTATATCCGTTTCTATATCCGTAACAGTATTCAATAAATAAGGAATACCATCTTGTGTTAAGCTGGCGGATGTTGCTTTTGTATTGGTGGCCAGTGTAAATACATCGGCGGTAAGATCTCCACTTCCTTCATGATCCAGTCCTTCTAATTCTAAATAAGTATTTGCTTTTTCATCATTGTAGAGAAGATAGCCGTTATTGATCTCATAACTTTTCAATGTCATTTTAAAAGCAGAAGCTGAAGTATCTGTACTGCTACTGGTATCACTACTTGTTTTGGCAATATCCCAGCTCATTCTCCCTTCTTCGGTTACCCGTGCATGTATGCGTGGCGACTCAATAACAATATCAGATACCTTAATATCTTTTCCTTTTAGAACGCTGAATAATCCAGCGGAACCGTCAATGCTTTTAGCGGCAATTAACGTATCACCTGCAAACTCATCTTTACCGATAATGACCAGATCCTTTATTACAATTCCCACTTTGGGGAAATGACGAAACAGGGAGAGCTTTACATCCGAAAAATCAACCGTGGCATCCAGGCTTTTATTGATCTCCTTTTTTACCAATGCCTGTATTTGCTTTTTAAATACAACAGGAATTATAAAGGCCAATGCTAGTAATATAAGCAGGGTGATACCGAAAATTTTGAAAAATTTTTTCATATAGAGGGCTTATAATAACGTTAACCGAAAAGACAAAAATAGAGCCAAAGCAGGCCACTATGCAGCCTGTTCACCTTGTAAATTAGTGTAATTAGTGGTCGTGGTGATTATCACCTAAATCAATATCATGGCCGCATTGCGGACACTTTGTATGGCGTGGTTTTTTATTTTTTCTAAATTCTTCCAGGAAACCGGCGGTAATAATACCAGCAGGTAATGCAAAAAAGGCGACACCCGTAAGCATTATTAAACCTGCTAAAGATTTTCCCAATGTTGTCATGGGGTACATATCGCCATAGCCTGTAGTGGTTAGTGTAACTACAGACCACCATATGGTGGCAGGTATGCTGGTAAATTTTAGTTTATTTTCCGGGTGATTATGCTCTGCAAAATAAATAGCTGAAGAGGAAAGTATGATTAAAAAAAGAACAAGCACCAGACTAAGCAGCAGCTCGTTTTTTCGTTGTTTGAAAATATTGACAATAAGATGCGCCGATTTCATGTATGCTGTAAGCCTGAATAATCTGAAGAAACGCATCAGGCGAAGCATTCGTAAAATTCTAAGGTCGAGCCCAACAATTGTATGCAGGTAAAATGGAAGTATGGCCAGCAGATCTATTAATGCTCCAGGAGAGAGCATATATTTTATTCTGCCCTTTATGCTATGTTTATATTTTGCTTCGTGGTTGCAGCTCCAGGCTCGTAGAATATATTCAATGGTAAAGATGATAACAGAAATGAGGTCGAAATAGTAAAAGAATCGCTGCTCATGCGGCTCATCATTTAAACTTGGTACGGTTTCCAAAATTACAGCCGCCACATTTAGTATAATAAGGGTGATAATAAATACATTGATGATCTTATCCCAATGTTTATCTCCTACAATTTCTGGGTGAAGCAGTCCGTGAACCTTTTCTTTGGTTTTGTGGTACATCTGTGGTTTGATTGACCTCTTAAAGATAACTGAAATGATTGTAATGTGAAATGGCAGTTAAAGCTGGATTGTATGGGAGTGGAGCTGATGTATGGTTTTTTCATTTCAATCTTTCCAGCACACCTTTTCGCTTTACAACGTTTTTATAATCCCATTGAATATTATTGGATTTTTTAACCCAGCGTTTCAGGTCTTTTGTCTTGATCTCTTCTTCGGAAGTATAAATAATTGATGCGTCTTTAAATTTTCCAGTACCCGGTTGTAATAATGGCTCATCAAAACTGGCTCCGCTCCAGAATAGTAACCGAATACCTGCTTTTAATTTGCTGTAACCCACAACAGGATTTCCTTCTAAAAACCAAACAGGATGAGCATGCCATATTTTATTTTCTGCTTCTGGTAAGCAAGCACTGATTTCTTTGGCCAGCAGGTTGCATATTTTTTTATCAGCCGTTGATTGTGAGTTGTTGTATGCGCTGATTTCTTTGTTCATTTATATGATGCATTCGGAATCATCGAAGCTACTTTATTTCATTTTTCCAATGATTACTTCCATCTTCAATCAGGTATGCTGACTTAAGTTGCAATTGTGCCTCACCTATTGGCAACTCTTATCCTGATCGGATTGAATTTTATACTTTTTATTTTAGTATCACAACGGCAACCACCTCCTGCACTCACATCATTACCGCCGGTATCACCAACTACAACAATTTCTCTTACTGAGCTACCTGAAACAGGAGGGGTTTCCACACGGCCTTCGTTGCAAATTCCGAATTCTGACCCGGCACCACGGCCCATGAAATTAACTATTTTGGATTGAAAAAAACCTGCTTCAATACTTGCTATACGAATGCCGGGTGCAGCAGTATATACTCTTTGCCTGAACATTCCTGTAGCAGTAGTATTATCACCGGCAGTTTCTGCTGCAGTGTAAGAAATAACTGCATCAATACCTTTTTCGTCGGGTGTTTTTTCCAAAAGGATGGTTGCGTTAATTACAGGCCCGCCATTAAAATCTCTGTCACCTGAAACCAATGTTGTGGGGCAAAGTTCAGATGTGATATTGTTTAATGTAACGGTTTCAACTCTTTCAGCCGGAGAAGCAGTTGTATTGGTGTTTATCCTTCTTGCAGAGCCGTTATAAATACGACCATCTAAATCTTTATGTGTGCCCGACATAGAATTGCCATCCGCACTTAAGCGGTAGGTGAACCTGCGACCCGACATTTCATCCCATCGCAAATTGGGTTTGTTACCATCAATATAAAATTCAATTTCAACAACTCCCCCAATGTTATTCACTTTGCCATTTACCCGATACACTTTTCCTGTATGGTCATAAAAAGTACCCAGGCGTCTGTCCGTTATTACCCCGCCATTCCTGCTTTTGGCTTCATTGCCGGATAAAACAAACTGCATCAATCCGGGCAACCGATAGAATTCTAAAATACCTGTCCATCCTGCATAATTCAGATCCCAGCGACCTACTACATTTACTTCTTTCCAGGAAGCTGGTTGGCGTACATCTGTAATATATTCGGCTGAAATCAATCTGCTTATTGCTGAGTAGGGCAAATATTGAATGTTGGAGTTGCATGCCTCGCCAACAGGGCCGTAATTGTCTTTTATAATAAATTTTTTCTCTGTAGGATTGGTTTTGTCAAATCCGGCTAGCATGATGCAATGTGCACCATTCTCAATACAAATTTTAATTTCATGGCCCAGCGAAAGTACCCGTTCTAAGTTTTCGGCTGTAATGGTTGGAATATTTTCGTAAGCCGACACACCATAATAAGTTGCAGTTGCAATTTGTGGAAACCGGTTCCAGACAGAAAAATTATTATTATTAGTAAAGAGTTGGTCGGTAACTGCCCAATGTTCACTAATTGTGTAAAGCCCATAACCTACAGCAGTTTCCTTTGGAATCCTCATACCTTGCGCAAGCAGTGCAACACTTCCGCCACCCTGTGTACCGGCAAATTGATTTTCTCTTACATTGGCATCTTTTATATCTGACCAATAAGGATGCAGGCCAAACATTTTTGAAGTGATGGCCATAAATTCTTCGGACAGATCAAGTTCTCCAAAGCCTCTCTTTTTGTAAGCCGCTTCTAACGCAGATAAAGAACCGAAATACGTACAACCGCCCCGCTCGCCACTGGGGGGAAGGGCTTGGTGACGGTAAGGAGTAGAGTTGCCTCGGAGGTCAACAATGTTGGGAGATATAACTGATTTATCATGAGAAATTTCAAGTGTCCAGACCTGGTTTGGAGAATTGGCCCCATCCCATAGTTGAATAGGAGTTCCGCCAGTGCCAATGGCGGCACCTGTTACATCCAATACTTTATTAGTTGCACTGGCTGCACTTCGTATAGTATAACGGTTTGCACTTACTCTTTGAAAAATCCATTTTTGATTCATGTTGGCAGGCAACACTTGCCAAAGTTGTACTTTACAACCATTGGTATTCACGGCTCCGGCATGAGCATCTAAATTTTTTCCGGCACCTACATTTTTAATATAAAATTTACCATCACCTGCATCGGTTATATCCCAAATTTGGTTCAATGTAAAACGTTGCTTCCAGATTTGCACTTTACAACCATCATTTTTATAGGTGTTGCTCTCTGCTTCTAATGCCTGACCATTGGCTAAACGAATATAGTATCGCCCGGCACTGGGTGCTTGTGCGGTTGCCAGTTGAAAAAAAAGAATTGCCAGCATGCTGGTGATAATTCTATTTTGTTTCATAGTAGTTAAGGTTTTTGGTTTCAGCATATAAGTTCAGAAAAATATTTTAAAATTCCGTATTATTTTTACTAAGTACATCTCTCATAAATGTAAGACCGGGCAGAGAATGAGAATTATCTGGTGCAAAAATCAGGAATAAAAACATGCGGTGCAATTACACAATCGGGTAGTGGCTACTCCTTCAGGATAATCAGCACCCGGTAAGAGTAGTAAAAAAATATCCTGCATAAATGTAACTTCATTACATGGACGGTAAGTACAGCAATCATAATTACAATAAGAACCTTCAGCCTTACGCTAACAACCTGCGTAAAGAAATGACGAAGGCTGAAGCTTGTCTGTGGAAATATGTTTTGCGGGCAAGTAAACTAAAAGGTTATCCCTTCAGGCGGCAGCGGCCGGTACTGAATTATATTGCTGATTTTATGTGCAAGCCACTAATGCTGATAATTGAGGTAGATGGTAGCATTCATGAACTGGAGGAAGTGATGCAAAAGGATAAAACAAGACAGCAAGCATTGGAAGAAAACGGATTTACAGTACTTCGGTTTACTAATGAAGAAGTGCTGACTAATATACTATGGGTTCAAAGCTACCTGGAAGAGTGGATTGAAAAGAAAACCGATTCTCCGATGTAAGGTGATACGAAATGCAGACTTTTTCCTGTCCCCCGTGGGCGGGGGAAGTGCTTAGAATAAAGTGAGGCTTCAAATTGGGGTGGAGGTAATGTTGCTCGTTGTTTTTTTATCCACCCCAATTTGATGATGCTTTAAAATTTGGGAACCCGGCCCCCGCCCACGGGGGACAGGGTAGACTCCGCTATGCGGGAATAAGTGGCAGAGTTTGGATAATGAATCAATGTTTTTTATTGGATGAGATATTAAGCAGGACGGGAAATTCGGCTGCAAAAAGTAGCTTAGTTTTATTATATGGAAAAAGTAAGAAGAACATTTCTTTTCGGTGCTGGAGCAGCCTTAGAATGGGGAGCCCCAACTACTACTGAATTAACAGAATTGGTTTTGAATAGTGGGTTTAAGATGTCCGATAACGAAACCTATATAACTAGATTTATTTACGACACTTTGATTAATAATGGCTACTCTGAAAAGGATGTAAATTTTGAAACAATAATAAGTGTCATTGAAGAATTAATTGTTTATTATTCTGACTTTGATTCATCTAGACATATTCCATCTGTTTGCAAATGTTTGTTTGATACCAAGTTTAAAGATGAGATTTTAAACTTTTCAATTGAAGGCGGTCAGCGGAAACATGGATATGTACTTGAGGTACCTAAGGGTGCTAAATACATCTATGCCAGGCATTCGTATCAGCATGAAACTCCAGAACAGTTTTATTTTGAACATCTTTTAGGAGAAATATTAACTAATATCTGTGCTTTAGGAATTGACTATTCATTTCACTCAAAAATTGACTTGGAAAGTAGAGCAAGTAAATCATTTATTGATTGGATGGAACTTCATGCCAAACAAACTCCTTTGCGCCTTTATACTTTAAATTATGATAGAATTCCTAAAATACTTTTGAAGTCAAGAAATTTGTTAGTGTTTGAGGGTTTTGATTGTGATGACTATGATAAGTTTGAGTATAATTTAAGACCTAATGTTAAAACTATTTTAAACGACGTAGAAGGAAATGTTTACTACAATTTACATGGGTCAATTTATTGGAATGTTGAAGAATTAGACTTCAATCAATTGCCGAATGCAGAAATTTATTTTAATAAATTCCCCAATCTTCCAGGAAATAATACACCTGCCTCCTTACAAATTGAAAAAGGAAAAACCTTGATGGTTACCAATATTGTAACCGGCTATCAAAAGGCACAAAAAGCAATGATTTCTCCCTTTAAGCAAATGCAGTCGGCATTTGATAGAGATTGTTGTTTTACGGAGGAATTGTACATTATTGGTTATTCATTCGGAGATGAACATATTAATGCAAGCCTAAGAACAGCACTTCGTCATAATCAGAATCTTAAAATAATTATAGTGGACCCTTTTTTTATGAAGAATGATTTAGATTTGGCAGTTTCACTTAGAATATTTTCAGCAACTGATAAACACATACAGACCCCAAAAAAGTTGGATGAGAACGTCCATTCTTATTTTGATGGAAGTTTTATAGTATATACTATGAACTTCAATGATTTTAGAAAAAGGCAGCTCAACTCATTTAACAAAGCAGCTGGAGGGATTATGTCGCCATGAAAACGGAACGTACAAGAGTGCGACGCAACAGACGATGATAGTAGCACTACTGCTGGGCTAATGGTCATTCAGCGGTAAACCTCTTTTCTGCCATTCAATCCAATTCACATATTCAGGAGCTACCCGATGTTCTTCCATGGTAATACAATCATCAACCGGGCAAACGAGTTGACAAAGATTGCAGCCCACACATTCTTCTTCTTTAATAGTGTATTTATTGTAAGGCTTTCCATATTCCAGGTTGATGGATTGGTGAGAAGTATCTTCACAGGCAATATAACAGAGGCCGCAATGAATACATTTATCCTGGTTTATTTTGGCAATATGATGATAGTTGATGTCGAGGTCTTCCCAATGCGTAATGGTGTCAACTGATTTGCCGATAAAATCATCAAGTGTTGCAAAACCTTTTTCATCCATCCAGTTATTTAATCCTTCGCACATATCTTCTACAATTCGGAAACCATGCTTCATTGCAGCGGTACATACTTGTACATTGCTTGCACCGAGCAACATAAATTCCACTGCATCTTTCCAGGTGCTGATGCCGCCAATGCCGGAGACAGGAACTTTTTTTGTCAGCTCATCCTGTGCAATCGTAGTTAAGAATTTTAAAGCAATTGGTTTTACCGCAGGGCCACAGTAGCCCCCGAATACAGATTTGCCAGCTACATAAGGATTTGGCACCAATGTATCCAAATCAATTCCTGTTACTGATTGTATAGTGTTGATCAATGATAATGCATTGGTTCCTGCTTTTACTACCGAACGGCCTGTTGGTACAACGGAATGTACATTTGGTGTGAGCTTCGTAATTACCGGAAGGGTAGCCGCTTCCATTACCCATTCTACAACCATGCATGCAATCTCCGGGTCTTGACCAACGGCAGCACCCATTCCTCTTTCAGTCATTCCATGCGGGCAACCAAAATTTAATTCCAATCCATGTGCGCCGGTGTCTTCTACTTTTTTTATTAAGTCATGCCAGCTTTTTTTATCGTTGTCCGCCATTAACGAAACAATCATTGCTCTGTCGGGAAATAATTTTACACACTCTGCAATCTCTTTCAAATTTATGTTGAGTGGTCTGTCGCTTATCAATTCAATATTATTAAAACCCATTACTCTCTGTCCACCAAAATCAACGGCAGAATATCTTGAGGAAACATTTTTTACTTGTGATCCCAATGTTTTCCAAACCACACCACCCCAACCGGCTTCAAATGCACGGAGCACATTGTATTTTTTATCGGTAGGAGGGGCACTCGCCAGCCAAAATGGGTTAGGGGAGTGGATGCCGAGGAAGTTTGAGGTTATGTCTGCCATATATTTTTTTTGAACCACGGAGGCACAAAGGCACGGAGTAACACGGGGCTTTTCTCTGTGAATCTCAGTGTTGCTGTGTCTCCGTGGTTTATTTCTTTAATAAATAATTTAAGATCGCCTTCGCACCATCTTTCCCCGCCTGCACAGCATCTACCACTTCTTTACCACCATTCACTGCATCGCCACCAGCAAAAACACCTGCAATGTTTGTAGCACAATTACCATCAATAACAATTTTACCTTTTGAATTTTGAATTTTTAATTCATCAATCAAATTTTCAAATGGTGTTTGCCCTGCTGCTTTAATAACCATATCCACTTCCAATGAAAATGTTTCACCCGTATCAACAGGGGAGCGGCGGCCACTTGCATCGGGTTCGCCTAGTTGCATTTTGGTACAAATCAATGCTGTTACTTTTCCCCGTCCGACCGGGTCGTCCGGGCGGGCATCAATGCCTTTTACTTCTTTTGGTGCGGCGAGCCAAATAATTTCACATCCATCGAGCATGGCAATATCGAGTTCATGTTTGGTACAGGGCATCTCGTCTTCGGTTCTTCTGTACAACATGGTTACTTCTTTGGCGCCTAATCGTTTGGCTTGCGTAGCTGCATCAATAGCAGTCATGCCCATTCCAATCACTGCTACTTTATCACCTACGGGAATAGCAGGGTAGCCTTTACTTCGTAAATTATAAATGAAACTGATTGCATCAACCACACCCTCTAAATCTTCACCGGGAATATCTAATTGTCTCGCTACACCAACACCCAAACTGAGATAAACAGCATCATAATTTTTTTGTAAATCGGTTAATGAAATATTCTTTCCTAACTCTTGATTGTATTTTATTTCTATTCCACCAATAGATAAAATATAATTTACTTCATCTTCACAAAACTGCGGTGTTACTTTATAGGCAGCAATGCCATAGGTCATCAATCCACCACCTTTGCTTTCTTTTTCGTAAATCGTTACATCAACACCTTCTTTAGATAAAGAATGGGCGCAACTTAATCCGGCAGGGCCTGCACCGACAATCGCCACTTTTTTTCCTGTTGATGATTTACGTTGAAATAATTGCCAATTATTTTCCATTGCTTTTTCTGTAGCATAGCGTTGCAGTTTGGCAATTGGTATCGGTTCTTCTTCCAATAAATTATAGACACAAGCTCCTTCGCATAATTTTTCTACCGGGCAAACTTTGCTGCAGCCAGCACCCATGATATTCGAAGCGAAAATTGTTTTAGCCGAACCTTTTATATTCTCTGTTGCAATCTGTTTGATAAACTTTGGGACATCAATACTTGTGGGGCAACTTTTCATGCAGGGAGCATCATAACAAAACAAACAGCGATTTGCATCCACTTTCGCCGCTGTAATATTTTCATACGGTGGATGAATGTCGGCGAAGTTTTCGTCGTATTGTTCGTTCGTTAATTTGTTGTTTGTTATTGCCATACTATTAGTAGAATAGAACGCTGATTAATATGATGGTGATGATTTTTTATGATTTGCCAGTGTTAATCGTACTAATCATAAAAATCTGCGTTCTTGTATTTTAAAGTTCGGTCAGTTTTCCATAAGTTTCCGGCCGTCTATCCCTGAAAAATTGCCACACATTTCTTACCTGTTCTATCATATCCAAATCAAAATCTGCTATCAGCAGCTCATCATTATCTTCTGAGGCCTGTGCAAAAATTTGCCCTCTCGGGTCAACGAAATAAGATGTACCATAAAACTTACCGAGGTTCCATGGTTTTTCTTCGCCTACACGATTGATACAACCCATAAAATAACCGTTGGCTGCAGCATGTGCTGGTTGCTCTAATTTCCATAGATATTGCGAAAGACCAGCGACAGTTGCTGAAGGATTGTAAACGATCTCCGCACCATTCAATCCCAAACATCTCGCCCCATCCGGAAAATGACGATCGTAGCAGATGTACACACCCACTTTTGCATACTTCGTTTGAAAAACAGGATAGCCTAAGTTGCCGGGTTTGAAGAAAAATTTTTCCCAAAAGCCTGATGTATGAGGGATATGATTTTTTCTGTACTTACCTAAATAAGTTCCATCAGCATCAATCACTGCTGCGGTATTATATAAAACTCCGGCCTGTTCTTTTTCATACACCGGAACAATCATCGCCATATTATATTTCTTTGCATACTCCTGCATTCGTTCAATTGTAGGGCCGGGAACAGTCTCTGCACTTTCATACCAGGCTTTATCTTGCCCGGGGCAGAAATAGGGGGTATTGAATATTTCCTGGAAGCACAATATCTGTACACCTTTTTTTCCTGCTTCTTCAATCAGCGGAATATGTTTCTGCACCATTGCTTCTTTTATTTCAGCAATCGTTCCTTCCCCTTCGGTTTTGGGCAAAGACATTTGAATAAGTCCTGATTTGATTATTCTGGGCATAGTTTATTTTTGTTATTGTATTACTGTTCATAAAATAGAACGCAGGTTATTATAATGGTGATGATTCTTTATGTTCTATCGACATTAATCTTACTAATCATAAAAATCTGCGTTCCTGTATTAAATGGTTTGTGACACTTTATTTCTCTTGATGAATTTACCAAATCCTTTTTCTATTACACAATTATTATTTTCAATAGCTACTCGTCCTCTCAACAAAACGGTTTTTACTTTCCCGATTAGTTCCCATCCTTCGTAGCCACTATAATCAACATTCATGTGATGTGTTTTCGCAGATAGCGTATGTTTTTCATTTGGATCAAAGATGACAATATCTGCATCGCTGCCAACAGCAATGGTTCCTTTTTGTGGAAACATGCCAAATATCTTTGCAGGGTTGGTGCAGGCCACTTCTACATATTTATTCATGGTGATTTTTCCTTTTTGTACTCCTTCACTGTACAATAATTCCATTCTGTTTTCAATAGCCGGATGCCCGTTTGGTATTTTAGAGAAATCATCTTTGCCCATTAACTTTTGCTCCCACATAAAAGGGCAATGGTCAGTGGCAACAACTTGTACCAATCCTTGATTTATTCCAGCCCATAAGGTGGCCTGGTCTTTCTTTTCTCTAAGCGGCGGACTCATTACCCATTTAGCTCCGTCTTCTTTTTCATATAGCGAAGCATCGAGAATTAAATATTGAATACAGGTTTCTACGAATACTTTTTGGTTTCTCTTGGTTGCATTACGAACTGCATTCAATGCTCCTTCGCAGGTAAGATGAACGATATAACCAGGACAACCTGTATAGTTACTCATGTCAACAAAACGTTCTGATGCTTCGGCTTCTGTAACTTCTGGTTGTGATAAATAATGATAAAGAGGAGATAGCTTTCCTTCGTCACGGTGTTTTGCAATTAAGTAATCAATCATATCGCCATTCGTAGCATGTACATTAATTAAGCCGCCATGTTTCTTCACTTCCTCCATCAGGCCAATCATCTGCCTGTCATCTATCATTAATGCACCTTTGTAGGCCATGAATGTTTTGAAAGAAGTGATGCCTTCTTTCTCAATCATTTCCTGGATTTCTTTTTTTGTATTATCATTAAAATCGGTAACGGCCATATGAAAACTATAATCACCCACACAATTATTATCACTTCTTCTTTTCCACTCTTCTAATGCACTGCGCAAACTGTTTCCCTGCTTTTGTAAAATAAAATCAATCACCATTGTAGTGCCCCCGTGTAAGGCTGCTCTTGTCCCTGTTTCATAATTGTCTGAAGAAAAAGTTCCCATGAAAGGCATATCCAAATGCACATGTGGGTCTATACCGCCGGGGAAAACTAATTTGCCGGATGCATCTATTTCCTTGTCGGCTTTTACGGCCAGGTTTTTACCAATCGCTTTTACGGTTTCTCCTTCAATGAGAATATCAGCTACATAATCATCAGTAGCAGTAATTACTCTTCCGTTTTTAATTAGAACAGACCCTGCCCCCCTGCCCCCAGAAAGGGGGGTCTTGTACTCCGCTGATTTTAAATTTTCCTTTAGCTGTTCGGACATTTTTATTTTTTATTTACGATTTAATAAAGTGTTTTATTCTTTAGGGTTTTAAAGCCCCTCCCTCGGAGGGGATGGGGAGGCCAACCAATATACAATACCGCTTGCAAAAAAGCCAACAAACCATGCGTAATGATACAGTTCGTTTATCCATGTTGGAACTGCATCGGCACCTACAACTTTTATATTCAGCAGAAAGCCGGGAACGTTTGGTAGAATTCCAGCAAGCAATGCAATAATTGCAATCGGATTAAAGCCATTGGAAAATTTATAGCGGCCATTGTGCTGGTACAACTCATCCACGGCTAATTCTTTTTTTCGGATGAAATAATAATCAACGATCATAATGCCGCCGATGGGACCGAGTAAACTGGAATAAGCAATGAGCCATGTAAAGATGTAACCATTGGGGTCGGCCATTAATTTCCAGGGGAAAATTAGTACACCAATGATGCCGGTGATATAACCACCCAGTTTGAAATTTATTTTTGAAGGTGATAAGTTAGAAAAATCATTGGCCGGACTAACAATGTTTGCAGCGATGTTTGTGGCTAGTGTTGAAATGATAATTCCAATCATGGCGAATGTCACCATTATTTTACTATCAAAGTGACTTGCCAGTTTTACCGGGTCCCATTCAGGACTTCCATAAATGATTGCTGATGCAGATGTAACAACAACGCCAACGAATGCGAACAACGTCATGGAAGGAGGGAGGCCGATTGCTTGTCCTTTGATATGTGCTTTTTGACTTTTTGAATACCTTGTAAAGTCCGGAATGTTTAATGACAGCGTTGCCCAAAAACCAACGACTGCTGTTAATGCAGGAAAGAAAAATTTAAAGAACGACGCACTGTCGGAAAATTTCGATGGCTCTCGTAGTATAGGGCCTAAACCTTTTGCAGCAATAACTGCCCAGCAAAACAATGCAATGGCTGCAATAGGTAGAAAGATTGCTTTAAATACCAACAATTTTCGAATGCTTTCTACTCCTTTGTAAATGATAAACATATTGAGTAGCCAGAAAATGCCGAAGCATACCATCGGTAAGGCTTGCGGAAAAAGCGAAGTGGTATCAATTTCTGCGAGTGATGGATTCCAGGCTCTTATTAAATGATAGAGTGATTCACCACCAATCCATGTTTGTATGCCGAACCAGCCGCAAGCAACTATTGCCCGCAACATGGCCGGAATATTAGCACCCTTCGTTCCAAAACTTGCTCTTGCAAAAACAGGAAAGGGTATTCCATACTTAGCACCGGCATGCCCGTTCAGTAACATTGGTACCAGTACAATTGCATTGCCGATAAAAATTGTTAACACCGCTTGCCACCAGTTCATTCCATTATTTATCATGGAGCTTGCCATGGTGTAAGTAGGAATACAAAGACTCATGCTTATCCATAAGGCTGCATAGTTCCAGGTGCCCCATGTTCTTTTGGAGGGTGGAACAGGGGCGAGGTCATCGTTGATGAGAGAGCTGTCGTGTATGTTTTGGTTGTCGTTCATGTATAATTTGGAAATTTGGTGATTTGGAAATTTGGCGATTGCCTAACTCGTCATCAAATTTCCAAATCACCAAATCAATTAATTTGTGTTCTCGTCCGCAATCAAAATCGCTTCACTAATAATTTTCAATCCTTCATCAATTTGTTCTTTCGTAACACAAAGCGGCGGTGCAATAAAAATATAACTCCAGCGAACAAAAGTGTACATACCCAAATCTTTGATTTTCGCCGCCACTTTATTCATCACCCCCATTTCATCGGGCTTGGCATTGAAAGGAGCCATGGGTTCTTTGGTGGTTCTGTTTTTTACCAATTCAATACAACCTAACAAGCCTGTATTTCTAAAATCACCAATACTGGGATGTTTTTGTTTTAATTTTTCAACTTCTTCGTTTACATATTTGCTCATCGCTACACAATTCTCAATCAAGCCTTCATCTTCATAAATTTTTAATGTCTCCAATGCGGCAGCACAACTTACAGGATGAGCAGAGTAGGTTAGACCTAATGGTAATACTGCATCATCATATTTAGCAGCAATCTTATCACTAACCATTAAGCAACCAAATGGCAAATAGCCGCAAGTCAATCCTTTTGCCATCGCAATCATATCCGGAATGATACCATGATTTTCAAACCCAAACCATTTGCCGGTTCTTCCAAAACCACTCATTACTTCATCCATTATTAATAGGATGCCATGCTTGTTACAGATTTCTCTAACCGCTTTTAGATAACCAACAGGATATTGCAAACAACCGGAGGAACCGGATTCGCCTTCTAATAATATGGCGGCGATAGTTGCCGGACCTTCGTAAGCAATTAATCTTTCTAACGAAGCGATGGATTCTTTCAATAAATTTTCTTCGCCATATTCCCAGCGGTACAAATAGGGCAAATCGAAATGTACAAAATTGGGAGCTTGTTGTGCATCCATTGGAATACGTCGTGGGTCGCCACTTGCACTCATTGCACCAATCGATGCACCATGATAGGATTGATAACGGGTCAGTATTTTATGACGACCTGTATATAATCTCGCCAGCTTGATGCCATTTTCAATAGAAGTGGCACCGCACAACGTAAAGAAAGCTTTATTCAAATCGCCCGGGCAAATTTCTGCTAACTTTTTTCCTAATTCGCCCCTTACTTTCGTTACACAACTCGGCGTTACATAACTCACTTCCTGCATTTGCTTCACCACAGCATCTGTTATCCGTTGGTTACCATGCCCAATATTTACATTCATCAACCCCGATGAAAAATCAATATAGCGTTTGCCATCGTAGTCGTAGAGATAGACGCCTTCGGCATGTTTAATGGCTATTGGTGCTATGCCTTTTTGTTTGCTCCAGGAGAAGAGGGTGTAATCAAGATTGTGCTGAATTACTTCTTCCTCTTCTGAAATTATTTTTGTTTGCATAATTATTTCAATTTTTTAAATACATTTCTGTTCTTGGCTTAATGATCATTCTTTTTGTTGGCTTTATTTCCATGGCTTCATTTACCTGAACTGTTGTTATTTTAACTGTTACAGTAACTGCATCCGTTGGATTGTCATTCGAAAAACAGAAGTATAAACTTCCTTTGCGGGGTTCCATGCGGGAAAAATCATTGACCGCTTTTCCTTTTTTGATAAAGCGAAATTGCCCACCGCTTTTAAACAATGCTTCATTTTCCCCTTCCATTATCCAATAAGCAATGTCTTCACCTTCCTGCAGTTTGCTTATCAACACCGGTTTACCTATCGCAACTGCGCCAAGTACATTGTAGTTCGGAAATTTATTAATAATGGATTTTGACTCAATGCTTATTTGCTTGTTAGCTTCATCAAAAGGTTTTTGGCCAGCCTGGTTCACATGTATATAGTAACTCCAGGCGATCACATTTTCATTGATTAGAAAATTAAAGGTGGCTTTATTTGCACCTGCAGCAGAAGCCGGGCCTACTTTCACTGTTCTGTCCTGGAAATTACTAAATACAGTATCTGTCCGGGTTAATTCTGCATCATCTTCTGTAGTGTAGGTCGTATCATTGACAACATGGGTAAAAACGGTAGTATTGAAAACTTGTGTTGCTGCACTGGCGGGAATACGTTGTATTTTATATTTACACATTTTGGCACTAATACCAGCCGAATTGGTAAACCTGAACTTATAAATACCTGTTTTTAAAACATTGATTTGTTTGTTTTTTATCATGGCCGTTTTGTAAGCAATGAATTTTGAGGTGGAAGGCATTTCAGTAATTTCTATTTCTTTCAGTTCTTTTCCATTGGCTTCCTCAAAAGAGAAAATAAGTTTATCGCCAGCAGCAAAACCCAAATAAAAAATTTCTTCACCAAGTATATTCACTTTCAATGTTGTTTCTACAACATCTACGGGTGATTGATTGTAACATTCGCCGGCTGCTAGTAACAGAACGGCGATAAGAAATTTATTTTTCATGATTGATTGTAGTTTCTTATTAATCCATTACATTATCGATATCTGGAGTAAATTTTTTCACTCCAGACTCCGGTTACATTCAACACATACTTCTTAAGTGAATTTTGGACATAACCGCCCTTTAAAATATAAGACTAACTCATCCAATTTACCCCCGCCTCCGCATTCCATTTCGTCGTGCTTTTCTTCAACTTTGTCCAAAACTCAATAGAACTTTTTCCCGTTATATCACCTACACCAAATTTACTTTCATTCCAGCCGCCAAAGGAGAATGGCTCTCTTGGGACGGGTACACCCACATTCACACCAATCATACCGGCACTGGCACGGTCGATAATGTAACGGGCCATCCCGCCATTTTGAGTGAACACAGAGGCAGCATTGCCATAAGGATTAGCATTTTCTATTGCTAATGCTTCATCAACGGTGTTGGTTCGCATAATAGAAATAACAGGGCCAAATATTTCTTCGGTAGCTACACTCATCTGCGGTGTTACATAATCAATCACCGTTGGGCCAACATAAGTCCCATTTTCTTTTCCTTTTACTTTGGTGTTGCGGCCATCTACTAAAATTTTGGCACCATCTCTTTCGGCTTCACCGATAAAACGTTCAATACGTTCCATGCTTTCTTTGCTGATAACTGCACCCAAATTTTCTCCGGGAATAATTTTTCTTGCTTCTTCACAAATTTTATCAATGATAACATCCACATTGCCAACTCCAATCATAGCAGAGGCGGCCATGCAACGTTGCCCGGCACATCCACTCATAGATGCTGCTACATTCTGCGCTGTCATTCCCGGAATTGCATCGGGCAATACCATTAAATGATTTTTTGCACCACCTAAGGCTAATGCTCTTTTATAATTTTGTGTTGCTCGTTGATAAACTATTTTGGCAACTTTGGTAGAACCAACAAAGGAAACTGCTTCAATACCCGGATGGTCACAAATGCCTTCTACAATTTCCACATCACCATGAACGATATTGAAAACTCCATCGGGTAAGCCAGCTTCTTTTAATAACTCCGCAAGTTTGCCGCAACATAAGGGTACTTTTTCCGATGGTTTAATGATCATACAATTTCCTAAAGCAATGGCGTTTGGTATTGTCCAGTTGGGAACCATTGCCGGAAAATTGAATGGAACAATAGAGGCAACAACTCCCAGGGGCACATGTTCAGTTCTGCATTCAACTCCTTTACTTACTTCTAATATTTCGCCGGTTACTAATTGTGGAAGCGAAGTAGCAAATTCAGTTAGCTCGATACATTTTTCTATTTCGGCTACTGACTCACCGTACGTTTTTCCATTCTCTTCGCTGCATAGTTCAGCGAGTTGCTTCAATTCTCTTTCTAATAAAGTTTTATAGCGGAAGAAAACCTGCACTCTTTCTTTGATGGGTGTTCTGCTCCAAGCAGGGAAGGCGGCTTTGGCAGCTTTTACTGCATCATCTAAATCTTTAGATGCGGACATTGGTACGGTGGAAAGTAAATTGCCATCTAAAGGAGATATGACTTCCATGGTTTTTGAAGTAGATGGAGCTACAAATTTTCCGTTGATATAGTTCTGGATTGGAGAGTATTTCATTATTTTATTTTTTTTGAACCACAGAGACACAAAGTCAGGGAGCAGCACGAAGAATCTCCGTGCATCACTTTGTCTCCGTGGTTTAAGTAATTAAGGCATATAAACCACTACTAAATATACTTAATTTAACGAAGTTTGCAATCTAACAACTTCAATTTCAATGACCCCGGAACGACATCAGAAACTCACCTCGGTATTAAATAAGCGGCAGGGCAACATCGCTATTGTAATGGAAAATGTGTTTGACCCGCATAATATTTCTGCAGTTATGCGTACCTGCGATGCGGTAGGAGTACAGGATATTTACATTCTCAATACAAAGATCCCACGACATAAAAAATGGGGAGCTAAAAGCTCTTCCAGCGCAGCAAAGTGGTTAACCGTTCATCCCTTTGAAAATGCAGGGGAATGTTTTGCGGCACTACGAAAACGCTACTCAAACATTTTAACTACTCATCTTAGTAGCGATGCGGTAAGTTTACACAGTATTGATCTTACTAAAAGCATTGCATTGGTATTTGGTAACGAACACAGCGGCGTAAGTGATGAGATAAGGGCCATGGCAGATGGAAATTTTATCATTCCACAAGTGGGCATTATTCAATCGCTGAATATAAGTGTGGCTTGTGCAGTTACTTTATATGAAGCATTTCGCCAAAAGAACAATGCCGGGCAGTACAACCAGCAGAGCTTAGATGCCGTCCGATATAACGAACTGTTTAAAGAATGGGAGAATAATGGTAGAGGGGAGAATAGTTCACAGCTTGAAATTTAAAGTTTGTTGTTTATGATGATCAAGAAATTTTTATTGGCACTTAGTTTTCTGTTTACAATCACAATCTGTTTCTCTCAGGAGATAAAAAGTGTTAAGATTGCTGACCTTGAAAAAATAATTACTGAAAGCAAAACACCACTCATTGTAAATTTCTGGGCTACCTGGTGTATGCCTTGTATTGAGGAGATTCCATATTTTTTGGAGGAAGTAAAGGATAATCGCAAAGACAGTCTTACCATTTTACTGGTAAGCCTTGATTTTAAAGATGCGTTTCCTGCAGGCATTTCTTCTTTCGTTAAAAAAAGAAAATTTGATGCACCCATGGTTTGGCTGGATGAAACCAATGCTGATTATTTTTGCCCGAAGATAGATGCCAAATGGTCGGGAGCAATTCCGGCAACCTTATTTATAAATAATAAAACAGGCTACCGGAATTTTTTTGAAGAACAAATCTCCCATGAAACGCTAAAACTGGAAATCAAGGCTATACTGAAAAAAGATTAAGCTTCTTCTGCTTCCATTTCTTCCCTGGCTTTTACCAATATATATAAGAAATAAATTCCAGCACCAAGGCTTGTTAGTGCCAGGATAATTCCCATTACGCTTTGATGGTAAATAGCTTTTGCAAGGCCAAAGCCAACTAAAGTCATAAAGCCGAGGATGATGATACGATTGATTGTTTGCCGGGATAACATAAGCTGTGTTTTTGGTAACAAAATCGGGTTTCGTAAAGCTTTGATGCTTACATAAAAAAATTCCATAAAGTTTCCATAAAAAAAGCCTGTACTTTTTTTGTACAGGCTTTCAGGGAGAATATTTTATGCGGTTACTGCGCTTTACGTTTAATAGTACAGCCGACAGATTTTGTTTTTTCCGGTTCAATTTTCTTGCCATCCTTCAGGTTTTCAATAGCAGGCTTCATATAGGAAATAGCATCATCGGCACTATTGGCATTGTCATCAATAGCTCCATGGTAAGCCAGTTTACCATCATTGTTAAACAAGAAAATTTCCGGGGTTCTGGTTGCACCAAAAGCATCAGCCATAGCAGAGTTATTATCTAATACGTAATTCCAGTTGTATCCCAGCTTTTTTGCATATGCCTGCATATCTGCGTACGAATCACCTTTTTCACGATAGGCTTCGTTGGGATTCAATAAGATTACTCCAATATTATTGTCAAGAGCTTTTTTGCAAATCTCTACCGTTCTTGATTCGTATTTATGAACCACCGGACAAGTGTTGCAACTAAACATTACCAACAATCCATTTTTCTTCATCGCATCCTTAAACGAAACCTCTTTTCCGCTGATATCTTTCATTTTCGTATCAGCATTTGGAATGGAAGAACCGATAGACAATGGGTCGCTACCAGCATTAAACACAAGCATGGCAATTGCCAGAAATGGCATGACTGCAAAGAGTATTTTTTTCATAATTATATATTTAGAAGTAATCAAATTTCGGAAATTAAGCGGATTTATCGTCACCGTCTGCGGGGATATCTTTCCGTTCGTCTGCTATTTTTTTAAGTGAGGAAATGCTCACATTCAACTCAAAGCCAATTAATAAGACCAACGAATTAATAAAAATTAATACGAGTAAAATTAATACCGTTCCTATCGAGCCATAGATCTCGTTGTAGTTCCCAAAGCGGCTTACCCACCACGAAAAGACCAATGTCATCAATAACATCAAAAAACTAGCCAGTATGGAACCCGGATTAATTAATCTCCATTTTTTATCAATAGCTGGCGCATGACGATAGATGTAGGAAATAGAAGCAAAAAACAGAAGAACAATGACCACCCAACGGGCATTTACAATAATGGTTCTTACTGTGGGACTTTCTATACCGATAAATTTTAATACCTGGCCTTGCCCGATTAATAGCAATATGGAGGCACAAACCAGTACAAATAATACTAAAGTGATTTTTAATGCCACCATTCTTTTTTGAAAGCCAGTTCTTTTTCTAAACCCCATATAATTTTTATCGAACGAACGCATAATGCCCATCATGGCGTTCGAGGAGAAAAATAACGAGAGAATAAAACCCAGCGACAGCAAACCGTTTCTGGGTTTATTAATAAAATCCTGTAAGAACTCAATAACAGGAGAGTTGTTTTTTTGTCCCGGAATTACATCACGGATAAGACTGTACAAACTATTTTCAAATTCTTTTGAGATGGGAAAGAAAGGAACTAAAGTAAATAAAAAAATAATGGCAGGTGGAATGGCCATAAAGAAATTATAGGCTATCGCTGATGATCTTTCCGTCATGCCTACAGTTTTTACCTGGGCAAAGAAAAATTTTACTACATCATATAATGGAATACCTCTAAAGCCTGGAAGCGAAATGATCTTGCTTTTTTCAATAATTTGTTTTGCGGGCGGTGCATCAACAATCCGGGTTCCTATTTTCTCAAAGAATGACATTTATTTTATAGCATTAGCTTTTTTAGATGAGTCCATTCTTCTTGTTAACTCTTGTTGATACAATCTGGCGACTTTTAAGTGATCGTTGTAGTTGGTAGTAAATACGCTGCTGCCATCAAATTTATGACTGGCTACAAAGTACAAGTAATCTGTTTTGGGTGCATTCAATACTGCGTCGATTGATTCAATGGAAGGAGTGCAAATTGGTCCGGGAGGAATCCCCGCATACATATAAGTATTATACGGAGAATCCGTTTTTAGATGAACGCCGGTTACTCTTTTTAATGCAAAATTCTTCATCGAAAATTTTACCGT
>CAZXMP010000052.1:0-23218 GCA_964641575.1 uncultured Chitinophaga sp.
TCGTTGCTATTAAATTAATTCTTTTGCACAGTCAATGCACAACTTCCATTACAGAACGAAAGGCTATCACTTTTTGTCCCCATTTATCAGCACTCTTCTTTCTCATATCATCAGAAAAATGTTGAATGTACCTGTTGTACAATGCTTTACTTTCTGCATGGTATTGTACAGCAAAAGTGGGCCCGTCAGTTTCATCAACTTCTAATAAGCGGAGAATTCTAGCTGTTGTAAAACATCCTGTTTGTATGATGTCGGGGATATGTTCTTCTTTCAACCAGTTGATATAATCAGAGGCGATTACTGTTTCTGTTTTTATAGTCACATTATAAATGATCATAGCGGTTTAAATTTTAATGTCAAGATAAATGGGGCAATGATCGCTATGTTTTATATCGTGATAAATTTCTGCATCCTTTAAATTCTTTTTCAACGGAGCAGTTACCGTAATATAATCAATCCGCCATCCTTTGTTTTGTGCTCTTACTGTAGGAAAACGCTGACTCCACCAACTATAGCGATGTGGTTCTTTATGAAACTCCCGGAATGTATCTATCCAGTCATTTTCTAAAAACTTAGTCATCCATTCTCTTTCTTCTGGAAGAAAACCGGATGATTTTTTATTTCCCTTCGGATCATGAATATCAATCTCTGTATGAGCAATATTGTAATCGCCGCACAAAATTAGTTTCGGGATTTTCTTTCTTAGTTTGTTCAGATAAATATGAAACTCATCTAACCAGGCGTATTTAAATGTTTGTCGCAGATCGCCGCTGGTACCACTTGGAAAATAAGCATTGATCAATCGTACATCGCCAAAGTCCAGTTGAATAACTCTTCCTTCATCATCACTCAATTTATTGCCAGTACCATACTCTACTTTATCAGGTTTTATTTTGGTGAATACTGCCACGCCGCTATAACCTTTCTTTTGTGCACTATACCAATAGTGATGAAACCCCAGTTCTTCCAATGCTTTTACATCTACATCACCCTGTGTAGCTTTAGTTTCCTGCAGGCAAATAACATCAGCAGGGTTTGTTTTCAGCCAACTAATAAAATCTTTTTTAATGGCGGCTCTTATTCCATTTACGTTGTATGAAATTATTCTCATATTAGTGCTATATTAAAATTTACAGCGAATTATAAATTTATTTGAACTCCTTTAAAGAATGGGGGTTATTATTGTTTAATTTGGAAGGCAATTTACAACTATGGAGGCATCAGCAAAATCAAAAGATAAAACTTTAATTCCTGCCAAAGAACATGTGTACCTGGATGGACCTAAAAGCCGGGGCTATGAGTTAAGTTTTGCATGGCGGGTATTCTGGCAATTCATTAAGGGGTTTCGTCAGCTCCACTTTATTGGCCCTTGTATTACGGTATTCGGTTCAGCCAGATTTAAAGACGATCATCCTTATTATATAAAAGCAAGAGAGTTTGGTAAACGCATTGCAGAACTTGGCCTTACTACGATGACAGGTGGCGGGCCCGGAATTATGGAAGCGGCCAACCGGGGAGCATTTGAAAATAATGGCAAGTCGGTGGGGTGTAATATTCAGTTGCCTTTTGAGCAACATGAAAATCCGTATGTACAAAAATCAGTCACTTTCGAACATTTTTTTGTTCGCAAAGTGTTGCTGGTAAAGTACTCCTATGCGTTCATCATCATGCCGGGTGGCTTTGGCACCATGGACGAATTGTTTGAAACATTGACATTGGTACAAACTAAAAGCATCAGCCAGTTCCCGGTTGTGCTTTTTGGAAAAGAATATTATGCGCCATTGCTGGCTGCCATTGCCGATATGGAAAAACAAGGAACAATCTCGCCGGGAGATATGAATCTTGTATTGGTAACAGATAGTATTGATGAAGCGATGGAACATATCCGGCATTACATCAGCACTAATTATAAAGTAAGACCCCGTAAACGTTATTGGTGGTTGTTTGAAAAGAGATAAGGCCTCCCTGCCCTCCGAAGGAGGGTTCTGGTACTCGTTTATTTGAATAGATATTATATCAAACAAAGCAGGGATCGCTTTTATTTTCTGTCTTCAATTGTATTGTGTAACTCATGGCCTGTATTCGCATTTATAATCTTATCACTATCATTGCAGAATAATAATCTCCAAATGACAGGAACTGATATATTAGGTTATGCAGCCGGAGCCATCACTTCACTGACCTTTTTGCCACAAGTTTTAAAAACATGGAAGGAAAAATCTGCCAAAGATGTTTCCTTATTGATGTTTATTATAGCTGCCATAAACGAAGTGATGTGGATTGTGTACGGGGCATTGCTGGATAATTGGGTGATTATTCTTACTAATGCGATTGTGCTTGCCATGTCGTTAACGATGATTTTTTTAAAACTCAGGTACAATAAATAATGGCAGCTATTACAACTATCATTTTCGATTTAGGTGGCGTATTAATTGACTGGAATCCTAAATATGTTTTTAATGAGACTTATTTTGAGTCGGAAGAAAAAAGGAAGTATTTTTTTAATCATATCTGTACCAGCGATTGGAATGAAGAACAGGATGCCGGACGATCTATTGTAGAAGCTACGTTGGAATTGATTCAAAAGTTTCCAGCATGGGAGCAACCAATCCGTGATTTTTATGGCCGCTGGACGGATATGCTCGGCGGACCTATTAATGGCACCGTAGAAATTTTCAGGCAACTAAAAGATTCCGGTAAATATAAAACCTATGCGTTAACCAACTGGCAAGTTGGTCTTTTTGATATTGCACTTGTTCGTTACAACTTTTTACATTGGTTTGATGGCCGTGTAGTAAGCGGTGAAGAAAAAATGAGAAAACCCTTTCCTGAATTTTATAATCTATTGCTTGATCGCTATAATGTAAAAGCAGAAGAAGCTTTGTTTATTGATGATAATTTGCGGAATGTAAAAGCAGCGGAAGAATTAGGAATAAATAGTATTCATTTCCAATCAGAGGAGCAACTACGCGGAGAACTGATTGCTTATGATTTGTAAAATAATTTACTCTAACACCGGTCTCAACCATTTCTCTGCTTCATCCAAACTCATACCCTTTCTTTTGGCATAGTCTTCCAATTGGTCTTTTCCAATTTTTCCCAAACCAAAATAATGACTTTGCGGATGCGCAATATACCAGCCACAAACAGAAGCAGGTGGATTCATTGCTAAACTTTCTGTTAACTCAATGCCGATGTTTTGGGTAACATTCATTAAGTCGAACAGTTTGATCTTTTCTGTATGATCCGGACAAGCAGGATAACCAGGTGCAGGACGAACACCTTTATATTCTTCTCTTATCAGGGCTTCATTACTTAAGGTTTCATTTTTTTCATAGCCCCAATATTCTTTTCTTGTTTTTTGGTGCAGGCATTCTGCAAAGGCTTCTACAAAACGGTCGGCTAATATTTGAACTAAAATTTTATTATAATCATCATGGTCGTCATTGAATCGGTCGATATGTTTTTTTGCACCATGAATAGTAACAGCGAAGGAACCCATATAATCAGTGCCTAATTCTTTCGGACAAATGAAATCGGCTAATGAATAACTTGGTTGCCCGACCGCTTTTTTCAATTGCTGGCGAAGCGATTCTAATTTTACTTCACCTTTTTCGGTTTGTAAGGTTACCGTATCAGCATTATTGCTGGTAGCAGGCCAAAATCCAATAACCCCTTCTGCCCGGAACCAATTCTCTTTTATGATCTGTTCCACCATTTTTTGTGCGTCATTGTAAAGGCGGGTTGCTTCTTCGCCAAAAATTTTATCGGATAATACTTGCGGAAAATGACCCGGCATTTCCCAGGCAATAAAGAATGGTCCCCAGTCGATATATTTTGCAATAGTAGCCAGGTCAAAATCTTTGATCACTTTCGTTCCTTCTATGGCTGGTTTGGTAGGCGTATAATTCTTCCAGTCAAAATATTCTTTGGTAATTACGGCTTCATCATACGAGATCATTGATTTCTTACCCTTATTCAGGAACTGGGTTCTCAATGTTTCGTATTCGCCTTGTGTTTTTTTAATAAGCGGCTCTTTCTCTTTACTTAGCAATGTGCTTACGGCTGTCACACTTCTCGATGCATCTAAAATATGTAACACACCATTATCATATTGCGGTGCAATTTTTACGGCCGTGTGCATTCTTGAGGTAGTTGCTCCGCCAATTAATAGTGGCTGCTTCATACCACGACGTTTCATTTCATGTGCCACATGCACCATTTCATCTAATGAGGGAGTGATCAACCCACTTAAGCCGATAATATCCACTTTTTCTTTTTCAGCTGTATCTAATATTTTATCAGCAGGCACCATCACACCGAGGTCGATAATATCGTAGCCATTGCAGCCTAATACAACGCCAACAATGTTTTTGCCAATATCATGCACATCGCCTTTTACAGTGGCCAATAAAACTTTTGGTGCACCGGCTGCTTCTTCATTAACAGTTCCGGCAGATAAATGTGCTTGTTTTCTATCTTCTTTTTCCTGTTCAATAAAAGGAGTAAGTACGGCAACGCTTTTCTTCATCACCCTTGCACTCTTAACTACCTGTGGTAAAAACATTTTACCAGCACCAAATAAGTCGCCCACCACATTCATTCCATCCATTAGCGGACCTTCTATTACATCTAATGGTTTCGGATATTTTTGTCTTGCTTCTTCTGTATCTGCATCAATGTAATCAGTAATACCATTTACCAATGAATGTTTCAATCTTTCTTCAACCGAAGTTTCTCTCCAGCTTTCATCTTTAATATTTTCTTTACCTTTTGCTTTTACAGTTTCGGCAAAGGAAATAAGACTTTCTGTAGCTTCGTTATTATCATTGTTGCGATTAAGGATTACATCTTCGCACAGCTGTTTCAACTTTGGTTCAATCTCATCATATACGACCAACTGACCAGCATTTACAATGCCCATGTCCATTCCTGCTTTAATTGCATAATAGAGAAACACACTGTTCATGGCTTCCCGCACATGGTCGTTACCACGAAATGCAAAAGAAAGATTGCTGACACCACCACTCACTTTTGTTAATGGCATCAATTGCTTTATTTCTCTGGTAGCTTCTATAAAATCAACTCCATAGTTATTATGTTCTTCCATGCCGGTAGCTATGGCGAAAATATTAGGGTCGAAAATGATATCCTGCGGATCGTAACCAACTTGTTCGGTTAATATTTTATAAGCCCGGTGACAGATCTCTACTTTTCTTTCTTTGGTATCGGCCTGTCCTTTTTCATCAAAGGCCATTACAATTACCGATGCACCATAGCTCTGGCAAATGATGGCCTGCTCAATGAATTTTGCTTCTCCTTCTTTCATGGAGATGGAGTTCACAATGCATTTCCCCTGTACACATTTCAATCCGGCTTCAATGATGTCAAACTTGGAGCTATCGATCATGATAGGGATCTTGGCAATATCCGGCTCACTCTGCACAAGGTTCAGGAAAGTTGTCATGGCGAGTACACCATCCAATAATGCATCATCCATATTTACATCTAACACCTGTGCGCCGTTTTCCACCTGCTGACGGGCAACACTTAATGCTTCTTCGTATTTATTTTCTTTGATAAGCCGGGCAAACATTTTAGAACCGGTAACATTGGTACGTTCACCAACGTTTACAAAATTTGTTTCCGGACGAATAACGAGAGGCTCTAATCCTGATAACCGTAAGAACGGTTTTATTACAACACTGTCCTGCATTTATGAAGTCTTTTTAACGAACAACTTTTTGATCATTGAAAAGTTGTTTACAATGAGAATGAGTAAGGCGATTACGATAAGTAGGTTTGCTGTTGTCATACTAACTCTTTTTGAACAACCGGTAGTTGTCTTGGTGCAATATTTTTTACTTCGTCAGCAATATGCTTTATATGGTCCGGAGTAGTGCCGCAGCAACCACCTACAATATTAACCCAGCCTTCTTTAGCCCAATCTTCCAAATAATGTGCTGTGTCTGTCGGATGCTCATCATATTCTCCCATAGCGTTAGGCAAACCTGCATTTGGGTAAGCCGACACATAGCAACTGGCTATTTGGGAAAGCTCTTCTATATGTGGACGCATTTCTTTAGCACCTAATGCACAATTTAAACCGATGCTTAGTGGCTTGGCATGCATTACAGATGTATAGAATGCTTCTAATGTTTGTCCGCTTAAAGTTCTGCCGGATGCGTCGGTGATCGTTCCACTAATCATTATTGGTAATACCTCCCTGCCCTCCAAAGGAGGGTTCTCTCTGAAATATTTCTTGATAGCGAAGATGGCCGCTTTGGCATTCAATGTATCAAAGATGGTCTCGATCAATAATAAATCAACACCGCCATCTACCAATCCTTTTACCTGTTCGTAATAGGCTTCTACAACTTCGTCAAATGTAACGGCACGGAAACCGGGATTGTTTACATCTGGAGAAAGAGAAAGAGTTTTATTTAAAGGGCCGATAGCACCGGCAATGAATTTCGGGTTTTGAGTTTCGGGTTTCGGGTTTTCTGCGTGATATTGCTCAATGGCTTTTCTTGCGCAAGTTGCTGCTGCAACATTTAATTCATAGGCTAATGATTGCATTTCATAGTCAGCCATAGCAATAGTGGTGCTGCTGAAGGTATTGGTTTCAATAATATCTGCACCCGCATCTAAATATTCTTTGTGAATGGCAGTGATGATCTGCGGCTGTGTAATATTCAACAGATCATTATTGCCTTTTACATCGCTATGCCAATCTTTGAAACGTTCGCCCCGATAATCGGCTTCGGATAGTTTATACCGCTGTATCATTGTGCCCATAGCACCATCGATGATGAGAATTCTTTTTTCCAACTCTTTTCTGATGTCACTCATGCTTATAATTTTTTCTCTCGCAAAAACGCCAAGGCGCAAAGCAAGAGGGTTCTTCAAAAATGTTCAGTAGCGAACCGAACGATGAAGAGTGCGACGCAACAGACGATCATAGTAGCATTGTCGCTGACTTCATTATTTTCTAATAAACTATAAACGTTGGGAAACCGTAATGGTGTTTCTTAGACGTTTATTAGTTCTTTTTTTAGCAGGCCGAACAATAAACAAATCCGCCTGTGAATATGGGGCAAAGCTACATTATATAGGTTGAATAAGCAAGCATTGGCCTATCAGCGATGGGATACATAACTCTCTACCGGTAAGCGGTTTTGGAGGCTGCGGGCAAGGGTCATTTCATCAGCATATTCCAACTCTCCGCCAAAGGCAATGCCACGGGCAATGGTGGTGATGCGGATACCGGTTGGCTGAAGCTTCTTTTGTATGTAATAAATGGTGGTATCTCCTTGTATATTAGGGTTCAATGCAAAGATGAGCTCTTCTGTTTTCTCTTTTTCGATGCGATGGACAAGGGAATCAATAGTGAGTTGATCGGGGCCGATACCATCTAATGGCGAGATAACACCGTTCAATACATGGTAAGTGCCATTGAATTGCTGGGTGCTTTCGATGGCAATAACATCACGGATGCTTTCTACTACGCAAATAACTTCTTGTTTACGGATGGAGTTGGAGCAAATAGAACAAATATCTCCATCGGCTACATTGTAGCAACGCTGGCAAAATTTTATTTCGCTGCGCATACGGGCAATGACTTCGCTGAACTGGCCTACTTCTTTACTGTCTTGTTTTAATAAATGCAATACCAAACGCAACGCTGTTTTTTTCCCAATACCGGGAAGTTTGGCAAATTCGTTGACGGCGTTTTCAAGCAAGGAGGAGGAGAATTGCATGGGGGCAAAGTTACAAGGAACAAAGGACAAGGCGCAAGCCGTGTTATGCAAAAAGACATTATTATTTACAGAATTTTTTTATTCCGTATAAGCCTTAAGGTCATTCTGAATTCTTTTATGAAATATTGAAAATAGGGTTTCCTTGTATATTGTATCTTGGATTCTTGTGCCTTTACAAAGCTATTTCAAACTCATTCACCCAATTGGGTTTTATAATTATTTTTCGTTCCACCGGTTTTACGAGTTCGGGTTGTTTGTGTTTGCCGAAGAATTGGCCGGGATCCCAGGTGCCATTCTTATTTTCATCATACAGGAAACGGAGTTCATATTCACCGGGGATGAATAAGGTTTGTGAAAATTCCGGGCTGGTCATTGGTACAGACTTAACTATTTGCCCCGCACTAACAAAAAGCAACACCGGATTTTTAGTAATATCAAGATTTTTGAATCTAAGTTTTAGCCCGCCGTAGTCGCCTGTTTTTTTGGTTATAAAACTCAGCGTATCGGTCTTTACTAATTTTTGCCCGGTAGTATCTTCTGCAAAATCTTTATCAATAATGACGTGGTACTGTGTAGCAGGGGTCCAGATGTTAGTGAGAAGTAGTTTTTTCCCGGTACTGTCTTGTGTAAACTTTGCAGATGTATCAGGAATAAAAGTAGAGTCGGTGTATAACCTGATTTTTGATGAATCAAATTTTCGAAGTGGTAAGCTGAATGATAATTGAAGCGGGGTTAATAGATCATGCAGGCCATTTACCACAGTTGATTGCGGACGTAATCTCCTTTCTATAGCAATGCCACCGGGCCCGGTACGTCTGCCACCGCCATCAGTTGTCGTTGTAGTTGCAGCAACTGGTTTTGCTGTTGCATAAGCATATAAAACAATTGAATCTCTGTTACCGGAAAGTACAATAGGTTTATCTGCAAAGGCGAACAGATCTTCATCTTTTGAATACCGGAGTAAACCACTTTCATCTTTTAATGCATAGAGATAAAAAGTTTTGGGCGGAAGATTTTTAAAATGGAAGTTTCCTTTGTTGTCTAGTTTAGCAAGATACCGTGGCCTGTCTTTCATAACAGCAGAGTCATTGGGATTGGTATGCAGCATTACAATCAATGTAGTATCAATTTTACCTGTTTCAGCCAGTATAACGGAGCCTCTCAATTCCAGGGAATCAAAATAGTTACCGGTAGTGAAAGTGTATGTAAAATTTTTCAGCACATTGCCTTCGTTATAATCTTTTATGGCATTGCCAAAGTTTATGGTGTAAGTAGTGTTAGCTTCAAGGCTATCCTTCAACGGAACGATGATCTGATTTAACTTTACATAAGGTTCCGGGGTATTAACCGGTAGGGGAGATATCAACAAATTTTCCCGTACATTTTGAATTTCAACAAACTCGTTAAAGGCTAATACAAATCTTTTTTCTTTAAAACCTCTTGTTGAATCAAGCGGAGTAGCTTTTATTAAAATAGGCGGTAATGAATCTCTTGGTCCGCCCTGCGGCGGAATAATGTTGGCGCAACCCGGACCACTCATTATAATTATGCCCAGAATTAAAAGAAGGGCTGCTGCCGATATTAAACTTTTGATCTTCATGTAGGAGTGCAAACTTAACGGGTTTGCAGGGAATGGGTTGTTTTTAAAATCATAAATCATATTAGTCTTCTGCAGGTTCTTCCTCCAGCGAATGTAAAGCGATGGCAAGGTTATTTGTTTTTACAAAATTGCACCAATGACAATCTTTTTTTCCGCAGCCGGTGTAGAATTCCCGGTTTTGTATTTTTTCCCAGGTGGTAGTTATTTGTTGAGTAACGGTGGTAATATCCGCTGGTGAGATAACGACTTTTTCCTTTCGATAGTTTTTCTTTTTGTCGGGTTCTATAAAATCAAATTCAGTGCTTACCACTTTCCAATCTTTCTGCTCATAATTATCTACGAGTATTTTATAGAAAACAGCTTGCCGCCAGTAGTCGCCGCCATTGATGTCTTTATCAGAAGGGCCTTTTGTTTTGGGAATGCCTTTGTCTGGGTCGCCGGATTTATAATCCACTACGTTTACTGACTTCCCATCAAATTCTAATTTATCTAAGGCGCCTTTTAGGGGTACATCTTTATAAACTGTTTTGATACGACGTTCGATTGCTACGATTTTATTAAAGCTATTGATATATTTATCGTAGTAATTGCTCAACACTTCCTGGCCGTATTCAAGTCGACGGGCAAATTGTTCTTTGGTAAAGTTCTCCCGATGGCGAATCATATACCATTCAAAATCGGCAATGAAATTTTCTTTTGGCTGAAAGGTATCTCTCTTTTCATCCTGCATTTTACGGAACAATTTTTCCAGTGCGTAGTGAATGGCAGAGCCAAATTCGGTGGCTTCATTTCTTGGGGAAGGAATTCTGATTAAATTTTTAAAATAAAACTCTAAGGGACATTTTAAATAATTGTTCAATGCTGTTACGTTCATTACAAACTTATCGAGTAGATGACCGATAAATTCTTCTTCTATTTTTTCTATTTCCGGTGCTTCGGATTCTGCAAAATGCAGGGCTGCAAATTCAGATAATACTTCGGTGTCGATAATTATTTTTTCTACTGGCAGATGATGTTCGTCCTGTATTTCAGCAATAAACATAGATGGCTCTAATTCTTTGCCATCGTTCTTAAATTTGCTGTAAGAAATATAAAGATGTTGTTCCGCTCTTGTCATTGCTACATAAAATAATCTTCGCAATTCCTCTTCATCATTTGCTGTTGGTTGAGAACCAAACATAGTATCTGGTAGTTTATAACCTCCACCAGGTTTTCTTTTCTTTTCCCAGAAAGAGGAGTTGCAACCAACAAGGAATACATATTCAAATTCCAATCCTTTAGAGCCGTGAGCTGTCATCAGGTTTACACCTTTATCACTACCGCTTACCTGTACCAGGGGTAATTTGATGTCTTCTTTTTCCATCATCCCGATCAGGTTTACAAATCCCTGGAGATTTAATGAAGGGTTGCGGTGGGTTTCATCCTTTACAAAATCAAATAAGCCGGTTAATATTTGTAATTGCCAATGTTTGTCCGGGCTTTGCATGATGTGGCTAAGCACCCCAGCTTCTCTGATGATGCTTTCAAACAAATGTTGTAACGTAACATTGGACACATCAGTTACTAATTGTTCAATTATTGCTGATGCTTTTCTCAATCCTTCATGAAGATTACTGCTGAAAAGATCTTTTGCCGGGGCAGATGCTTTTTCAACCAACAATTGCCGGATAGAAGTCTTATCATCTTTATATCTTTTCTCTGCTACTTCCATACTGATCTTCGCAATTTCACTAGATGGAATGCCAAACCAATCGAAATGTAAAATTTCAAACAGCATTTCATCACCGCTATAGGATATATCATGTTCTGAAGCGAGGTATTTTAATACCAGCAATATTTTTTGTGCCAGGGGTAATTCCAGGATATTCAAATGCCGTTTGCTGTACACCGGGATATTCAGCAGTTTGAAATATTGCGCCAGTTCTTCGCCGTATTTATTTTCTTTATAAATAATGCCAATTCTTCCCGGAGATACATGTTGATTTACCAAATCCTGCACTTGTTTAGCAATGCCTATCATTTCCTGTCGCTGTGTGTCATATTCTCTGATTATTGGTTTATTGGTTAATTGGTTAATTAGTTTATTGGTTGAAAGCAAATCTTTGCTTAAGCCATCAATCTTTTTTACTAATCTTTCATCGTTTCGATTGATCAATGTTTTTGATACATCTAAAATTGGCTGGGTAGAGCGATAGTTGTTGGTTAGTACAACGGTGAGCAGGTCATTTTGATAGCTGTTGGCAAAGTCCAGCATATTTTCTACGTTGGCACCCTGGAACCGATAGATACTCTGATCATCATCACCCACTACAAATACATTGGGTTTTTCCCAATAGCTGATCAGCAATTCTACCAACCTATTTTGTGTACCGCTGGTATCCTGGTATTCATCTACCAGTATGTATTGATATTTTTCCTGGTAGTTGGCAAGCAGGTTTTTATTTTCTTCAAATGCTTTGATCACCCAGTTGATCATATCATCAAAATCATAGCGGTTCTTTTTTCGCATCAACTGTTGAAAGCGATCAAACTCACCAACTGCTGCCCGCAGTTTATCCATCCGTTCCTGTTCTTCCTGTATCTTATCTTTCTTCAGATCGCCAGCATTGAACTCTTTGTATTTTCTTTTATAAATAAATTCATCTCTTGTTGGTAAGTCGGTGAGGTATTCATCAATTTTTTGATTGATGAATATAGGAGTCCAGCCTTCTTTTTTCATGTTGCTGAACAATGATTGCAGGTTGTTGATTTCAAAATACACATCACCCCGGTATCTTTTTAATGGATGATTTTTTGGAAACGAATCAACCAGTTCTTTAAAGAATTGAATTTTCTCTAAATCAGAAACAGGGTCCAAAGCTTTTTTTTCAAAAAGCGATAAATTATCCTGTATTACATCATTACAAAAAGCATGGAAAGTGTAAAGGTTTACTTTGTAAGCATCTGGCCCTATGAATTGCAATAATCTTTTTCGCATGGCCACGGCGCCAGCATCGGTATAAGTTAGACAAAGAATGTTTTCCGGTTGCGCATCCGTATCTAATAATATTTTCCCGATTCGGCTGGCCAGTATTTGTGTTTTGCCCGTTCCCGGTCCGGCAATAACCATTACCGGGCCTTCGATAGTATCAACGGCAATGCGCTGCTTTTCATTTAGCCTTTCGTATTCCTCTTTAAATTTACTTTCTAGTCTTTCTTTATTAAATGACATTGCAGGTGAACTTTTCTTATTGTAAATCGTTGTTCAAACGAATTTAAACCAATAATCTCCATGGCAGCACATTCCATTAAAACAGTACAAAAAATTCCTATTTCGCTGGAAAGAGCCTGGGATTTTTTCTCTAATCCGGCGAATCTGCAAGCCATTACACCTGATGACATGGGGTTTAAAGTAATATCCAAACATCATGGAGATACGATGTATGCCGGGCAGATTATTGAGTACACCGTAAAACCATTGCTGGGCATTCCACTATATTGGATGACAGAAATAACCCAGGTTAAAGACAAGCAATATTTTATTGATGAGCAACGTTTCGGGCCATATTCGTTGTGGCATCATCAACATCATTTCAAGGCAATACCGGGTGGTGTTGAAATGACAGATATAGTACATTATAAAAATCCGCTGGGTTTCTTAGGAAATATTGCCAATGGAATATTTGTAAGAAACAAGCTCAAACAAATTTTTAACTATCGTTTTCAAAAGGTAGAAGAGATGTTTGGTCAATGGCCAGGTGGGCAAGAAATGGATACTAAAATTCACTAGCACTTCAGAGTCAAAAGCTGTTTCTATAGTACATAATGTTGATGTCTCCCGACTCCAAACTCAAGACTTCGGACTCACTTGATCCCTGCTCTCTTTTTTAACTCTGCTATCATAAGTACCATAATTCTTCCAATAGGTTTATTATTCCGGTAGGTAATCAACTTCATGGTTGCAGCATCTCTTGGTACGGTAAGTTGTTCTTTATATGCCGGATAAAAATTATCCGGAAAGGAGTTGTCGAAACTGTAATGAATGGATAAACCTTCAATTTCTGTATCTAATTTTACCAGTATTGTAGTGCTGTCTTTTTTACTAACAGAAACGATAGGGTCGTATATCGCCGGCGAATATTTTATGTTTGCCGTTTCTAACCTTCCAAAATGATGCTCCGCTCTTTTTGCAAAACCATTCCATTCTCTTTTTTCTTTTGGACTCCATAGTGCTTCAGCAATAGCAAAAGCTCTGGGCCATGTCATGTATTGTGCATGACGCATATTATAGACCTGTTCTGTCCACAAGTTGGCTTGCCCACCTTTTATCAGTTTTGCATCTACCCCTTCTGGTAAAGGCTCAAACTGGTAAGCTTTTTTTAATCGCAGTGATGCATATACAGGTGGTTCAATAGAAGCATCGCCCTGCATATAATCTATATAAGCAAAATCGGTAGGGCTCATCACTACTTCATGTCCCATTTTTGCAGCTTCAATGCCGCCTTTCATTCCACGCCAGCTCATTACTGCCGCATTGGGAGCAAGGCCACCTTGTAATATCTCATCCCAGCCAATCATTTTTTTGCCTTTGCTGTTGATGATCTTCTCTACTCTTTTTACAAAATAGCTTTGCACTTCATCCAGGTCTTTCAGGTTTTCTTTTTTCATCAGTGCTTTTATCTGCTCACTCTTTTCCCAAAAATTCCTTGCTGTTTCATCTCCTCCCATGTGTATATATCCAAAAGGAAAGAGTTGCGCTACTTCTGTAAACACTTTATCCAAAAACTCATAGTTCTTTTCAATCGCAGGGCAAATAGTGTTGTCCAATGTGCCGTAAAAATGTTGACCACCACCAGACCATATCATAAACTGGTCGCCGGGACTTACATAATATTCGCCGGGTGTACATGACAACTCAGGGTATGAAGCAACGGCTGCAAGGCTGTGACCGGGTACATCAATTTCGGGAAGAATATTGACAAAACGATCTGCTGCATACTTCACTAATTCTTTAATGTCTTCATGTGTATAGAAACCACCATAGGCAGCTTTTTCACCGGGTTCTGGTTTGGATAGTCTGCCGAATGTGCCTGTTCGTTCTACCCGCCATGCACCTACTTCAGTTAGTTTCGGTAAACTTTTTATTTCAATACGCCAGCCCTGGTCATCAACAAGGTGCAAATGCAACAAATTGAATTTATATTTTACCATCTGGTCAATATAATCTTTTACTTCGGCTACAGTAAAAAAATGCCGGGATACATCCAGCATTAAACCCCTCCAACCAAAGCGGGGATGATCTTCAATGGTTACTGAAGGAATATTCCATCCACCCTGTATTGTTTGTCTTTGATCACTTGCAATTTCTTTTGGAAATAATTGCAGCAAAGTTTGTACTCCATAAAAAATACCTGCCGGTTCATTGGCAGTAACTGAAATGCCGGTTGCAGATGTTTTCAATCTGTATCCTTCTTTGGGAATTGTTTTATCATTTACCAACGAGAAAAAGATTGATCGGGGCGATGCTGTAGTTCCTTCTTTGGTTGTAAAGAAATAACCAGTCGCTGTTTTTATTTGATTCACAAAATCGCCAACTATTTTTTTTACTTCCTCGTTTTTGGGTATAATAATAACAGCCTTCTGAGGCAAGAAAAAAGTTGGATCGTTGCCATAAACCATTGAAAAAGGTTCAGGAATCAGGTAAACTTTAGCAGTAGTCTGACTAAAAGAACATACTGCAAATGAAACTAATGTTATTACAAAGACTATCTTTTTCATATAGCAAATTAAATAAGACTACAAGTTATGAAATAGAAATAAAAAAGGCTGACAGTTTCCTTGTCAGCCCAATTAACTAATTAACTAATCAACCTATTATCCCGGCATTCTTGAAATATATTTTTCAATCTGTTTTATCTGGTCAACGATCTGAGGTGTTGTTGGTTTTAATGCCTTACATTTTCTAAAAAAATCTTTAGCGGCACGAAATTCTCTTTTGTTCATCATAATGCTGCACATCTGCAAATAAGCAGCCGCTTCATTTTCTTTATCGGGTAATCCTTTGCGAATGGCACCACGGATATAACTTTCAGCCTGCTTCAGATCATTTTTTTGCATCATCAGCATTCCCATCTGTAACATGCTGGCTCCTTCCGCTTCTTTCATTGGCATACCGAGGTCAAGCCCCTTCTTCATGCTTTTTTCTGCTCCCACAAAATCTTGCTTCATCATCGCAATATTTCCCTGCAGGGTGTAATAAACAGAACGGATAGGTTTGTACAACAGGTTAGGATATTTTACAGAATTCAATACTTTTTCTGCGCCATCCATATCGCCTTCTTCCATATAAGTTTGAATCAACCGAAGTGGTCCGAAGAAAAAATGTCCCAGTATTAATATCACACCCACCAGATATAAAGGAAAAGCAGGCCAAAATTCGGCTGCATAATTTACATAGATACCAATAGCAATAAGTGCAATACCAACCCACAGACTGTATTTGATCAGGAGATTATAAAACTTCATTTCTTCACTTTTAAAGGAGGGCAAAGATAAGGTCTTACAAGAAATATGCTTTTTTACTCTTTGGCGTCATTAATCTCAATCCAGTATCCATCGGGATCTTTAAAATAGAGTTGTTTTACCCCATCCACACGGGTTGTAACCGTATTTTTTTCGCCTGCCCAGTTTTCATACTCAATATTATTTTTTTTAAGGGATGCAATGAAAAGGTCTACGGAGCCGACACTAAAACATAAATGGTTGTTCTTAGGATGTTCAGTAGCAGCAGCCGCACCCTGTATCAAATGCAGATGGCTTTTAATGCCAATACTGAACCAGGTGTGTTTGCCATCATGAAAAGGCTCGGGAATTGTATCCAGGCCAATTACTTGCTGGTAGAAGAAAGTGCTTTTTTTCAGATCTACCACATATATAGCAATATGGTTGAGTACTGGTTTATTGGCTGCGGATTGTGCCCGCAAATGTTGTAGCGACAAAATGCTAACGAATAAGCCAAAGAGTAATATTTTTTTCATAGTAAAATATAATACGGGAAGGTAAAATTTTACAGGGACTATCTATAAAGAACCCGATAGTTTATCGCAAAACTGTTATTTTTGCACTCCTGTTTTATATCGGTCCCGTAGTTCAATGCCCGCCCGGCTGACGCCAGTCGGACGGGGATAGAATAGAAGATTATGTTTTATACATATGTTATAAAAGTGTAGCGACTGAATACTATTATAAAGGTCATTGCGAAGATTTGGAGAAACGACTGAAAGAGCATAATAGCGGAATGACTAAGTCAATAAGTATGTATGTTCCCTTTATAATTGTTTACTTTGAAGAATTTATGACTAGAGAAGAAGCAGTAAAAAGAGAAAAATATTTTAAAAGTGCTGCTGGCAGAAGATTTTTAAATAGCAAACTGGTCCCGTAGTTCAATGGATAGAATAGAAGTTTCCTAAACTTTTGATACAAGTTCGATTCTTGTCGGGACTACCATCTACACTTCAGCCACTCAATTTTGAGTGGTTTTTTGTTATTCCCTGTTAACAGCTATTAACATTTTCTAACCTTTTCCATTTTTATTTCAATTCATGTAATAGTGATTACACTTCATACAGTGTAGCCTTTCTTTCTGTAATTGTTGTTTGCATCTTTGGTTTAGAGATCAGTAACGCAAAATCTTTTTTATGAAACAGCAATTTATCAGCAAAAGCATAGTATGGATAAAAACCTATTTGGTTACTACCGTACTAACCATCATTAGTTTTTCTTTTGTGATGAATGAGTGGAGAGTAATCTATGAAACAGGAAAGCACATGTTTGATGTGGCATTGCCTATTGCAGAAAAAATGATGATGCAGATATGAGTTGGCGGTCTATGAGTAATTGATTTTACAAAATTTACAATTCATTCATGCCGCACAGCAGTTCATACACATGCATCTTTTTTAAAAAAAATTATACTTCCATCTTTATTCTCTAATTAAAACGTTGACCATTAAACCTTCTTTTATGAAACAGCTTACTTTAAAACAATGTGTGGTATTGCTAAGAACTTGCATTGTGTTGCTACTATTATGTGTTATTTCGGTATTCCTGTTTTCAGTAATCAGTAGCAACAAACCTGAAGAAAATTTAAATAACCAAAAGAGTACTGCTTTGCAAAACGGAAATATCAGCTATGCTGAAACTAAGCAAGAAGCTGTAGTGCTTAACTGTGTCTCTACAAATAGCGATAAGATGGTTTCTTTACTACCATCCGCACTTTCAGAACAATTTATGCAATAGCACTTATCAAAAGCCTATACATTCAAACATCAATAATCATTAAACCTTTAGTATGAAAAAGACAGCACTTATTTTCTCATCCGTAACAGTTCTTGCTGCCGTTGCAATTATTATTTCCTGTACCAGCAGCGAGGCAAAAGACAAAGCAACTACTGATACAGCAGGATCAGTATTCACTCCGGAGAATGTAAAGCATGGGGAATACCTGGTTACGGTTATGGGCTGTGATGATTGTCATTCTCCCAAAAAATTTGGCCCCAGGGGACCTGAATTGGATTTGGAACGTCGATTTTCTGGCCGCCCTGGGGATGCACCTATGCCTAAAGTAGATACTGCCATATTAAAATCTTGGGCATTAATGGCACATGATCTAACTGCGGCTGTTGGTCCATGGGGTGCTTCATTCGCTGCTAATATTACGAGTGATGCAACGGGTATTGGTAACTGGAGTTTTGATCAATTTAAAACTGCATTACGAAAAGGTAAATACAAGGGTATGGAAAATGGCCGTGACTTATTGCAACCCATGCCATGGATGCAGTATAAAAATCTTACAGATGAAGATTTGCGGGATGTCTTTGCTTTTCTAAAATCAACAAAACCAGTTCAAAATGTGGTGCCTGCGCCAATTCCGCCACAGCAATTAAAATGATCTGGTCAGGTATTGAATAAAACATGATTTTTATGAGTACTAAAAATATATTTCTTTTAACCGATGATACGGGCAAAAAGGATAAAAGCGAAGTAAATCATTTGTCTGAACAAGATAATTTTCTTCAGCGGGCATTGATTAAAAATGCAGCATCGAAAAAGAGATATACTTCTAATAAACTATTTAACGAACCAATTGAAACATTTGCGAACGGGTTCCAGTTGCGAGCTGCAGAATCATGGTTGCTTACAGGATAGTGATTTTTGATTTGCAATTCATACAGTCAATATAACAACCTGTATGCTCTTGTGCCAATTTATTCCTGCAACTATACAATTTATAAAGCAGGTTGTTTAAATTTGGTGACCACAAAACCAATTTCTCTTGTTTCGGCTGCTTTTATTTTTTTCTATTATAATTACAGGTACTCCCTTGCTGTCACAAAACGGCGGGCAATACCTGTTTTCTCATTTGGGTACAAAGGATGGTTTGCTTTCCAATAATGTTCTATCAGTACAGCAAGATCCTAAAGGATATATATGGTTGGGAAGTAGCGCCGGTTTGCAGCGATATGATGGCAAACGGTTTATTTCATTTCGCCATAAAGCAAATACACCCGGCACAATACTCGATGGCGCTGTTCATATAATACAAATGGATATGAAAGGTCGTCTCTGGATTTTATTTGGCGGCTTTAGGGTTGGATACATGAATACTGTTGACCTTTCTTTTCATGAAGTGTCACTACAGGCTGATTCGGATGTATTAACCCGGTCTAAGGGCGGAATGTATATTGACAATGACGGAAATGTAATGGTTATAATTGTAGGTCATGGTGTTTTGGTATATAACGAACAAAAGAAAGCATTCATAAAGGAGCAGCAACTTTTTTATTTGCCTCCTCAATGGAATGTTCTTTTTATCTGGCAGGATAAAATAAAAAATTATTGGATTGGGTGCGACTCTGGTCTTGTAAAATTTAATACACAGCAAAAATCTATTTCGTACCGGGGAAACAATTTTGATAATGATCCGGTCATACATGCATTTTCAGACCTGGAGAAAGTGATTTTTGCCTATATAGACAAAAGCAAACGCTTCTGGATCACTTCATGGCCAAATACCGGACTTGAGATTAAAAGTTATGATCCTGCTACGAATAACTCATTAGTGTGGCAAGATATATTAGGCCGTTCCATCAATGGAAGGTATTATGAATTGCATGGGATCACAGAATTAGACGATGGGTCCATTTGGTTTGCGGGACAAAATTTATTTGCAAAACTTAATGGCAGTAAAACAGGTGTTGAGCCTATCCCTGCAAACTTGCCGGGAGAATATAGCATCCGGTTTGATGGTATAAGCCGTGTATTTGAAGACAGGGAAAAAAATATATGGGTAGGAACTGATAAAGGATTGTTTCGGTTTAATCCCTCCGGGCAACGGTTTAAAGCAGTGGCACTCCGGCAATTTGGCAAAGATTCTATTTATACTCCTGATGTTACCGACGTATTGCAAATAAAGGACGGAACAATCGTAGTAAGTACATGGGGGAATGGCCTTTTTTCATTCGATAAAAATTTTAATCCTGTAAAAAGCTCAATTGCAGCACAATCACTTAAAGATCATTCAGGAATGGTTTGGTGCCTTCACCAGCGGGATAACGGCGATGTTTGGAGAGGTGATCAGGGAGGGATAATTTTTATTTATCATCCGAAAACAAATACAACCGAAAAGATTCATTCTCCTGTATTTGGGAATAGCACCATTCGCCAGCTTACAGAAGACAAAAATGGCAATCTCTGGTTTGGTACTCAACGGGGCGATATTGTGAAATGGGATGCTGTTACCAATAAGTTTTCTTTGCTGCATAAATTTGAGAGTGTCATTCCCAGGATGATTACCGATAAACTAGGGGATATATGGGTTGCTACGGAAGTAAATGGCGTTTTTAGAATCAATGGTAACGATGGAGCTATCATCAAACATTACACCTCCAAAGGAACAGATGGCAAAAGACTGCGGGCTGATCATGTACCGGATATTGCTCAATACAACGATAGCCTGTTTGTTATTGCAGCAAATGGTTTAAACATACTTAATATAAAGAGTGATAGTATTTCTCACCTTACTACTGATAGAGGTCTTACTACTAATGATATTTCTAATCTAATAGTAGACAAGAATGGATATATATGGATGGCCACCGCATTTGGTATCGAAAGCTATCATCCGGATAAAAGAAAATTGAGCTCTTATATTGCATCAGATGGGGTGCATACCACTTCATTCAACACAGCTGCTGCCACATTGCTTGATGATGGTCGAATTGCTATGGGTACAGCCCACGATATACTTGTTTTTGATCCCGAACAGATAACGATAGTTAATTATAAAGTTCCTGTGGTCGAAATAACGGCCGTTTCCATAATGAATATGCCCGTATCAGTGGATTCACTAATTAATGAAAAAGTTGTAAGGTTATTATACAAACAGAATTCAATTATAATAGACTTATCTACTCTCACTTTTCAAAATATCTATCCAATTTATTATATGCTTGAAGGGCTTGATAAAGATTGGATACAAGCGGGTAATAATAACCAGGCTGTTTATAGCTATTTGCCGCCAGGTACCTATACTTTTAAAACATCAAGCAGGGATGAGAATGGAAAATTAGGACCTATTACCAGTATAAAATTACAGGTCCAGGCACCTTTCTGGAAAGCTTGGTGGTTTTATAGTTTGCTGGCATTAATTGTAGGGGCTTTGTTTTTTAGCTTTGACAAGCAGCGGATGCAACGATTAAAAAAAGAGCAGGAAATTCGTACGGCCATTGCTGGCAATTTGCACCAGGATGTAAGTACAGCGCTGCAGAATATTAATGTACTGAGTGAAATTGCCAGTATAAAAGCAGATAAGCAGCCAGAGCAATCAAAAGAATTTATACACCAGATACAGCAGAAAAGCCGCAACATGGTAATTGCAATGAACGATGTTTTGTGGAGTATAGACCCAAAGAATGACAGCATGCCTAAGACAATTGAGCGGCTGCATGAAGTAGCCCATGCTATGCAAAACAGGCATGCAGTAACTGTGGAGGTGCAAACCGATAATAATGTGGCAGCCTTAAACCTGAGTATGAAAATCAGGCATGAACTTATTATAATCTATAAGCTTGCATTGATGATGTTAGTAGAAGAATTGGGTTCAAAGAAAACGATTGTACAGTTTGACTATGATAAGCCCTTATTGCATTTAAGAGTATTGTCTGCGGGGGTTGAACTATCAAATTCTGATAACCCCACTTCAAAACATATTAATGAAATAAAAAGCCGGGCTGCTGCCATTAATGCAAAAGTGCATGTGCAAAGTGACGTAAAAGGTACCTTTATGATCCTCATAATAAGGGTATAATGCCTTTCAATTCATACCCCGTTTTCTACAGCTTATCCGAAACAAATGCAACCCGGACAAGGCAGTGGTGATTCTGCAATGGCTTTATATTAACTTAGAGATATGGCATCTGACAGGTATAATAGAAAAGAATTTTTGATTTTTGTATGGGTCATGTTTCCTTATGTGGCAGGCTTAAATGCCATTGTTTTTGGCTCCTGTATCTTTCAGTCACTTCAGCTTTTTATCGTTTCTTTTAGCTTAACGGGTATCTACGTTATGTTTTTAGGCTATTATCTTTTTGGGTATGTGGCCGCTATAATAAATAAGAGATTTCCTTTAAACAGTGATTTGTTCCGGCGTATCGGCACCATGCTGCCGGTTTTTTATGTAATGAACATTTTGCTGATAACTGGTTTATACACTTATCATAACCTGTTAGGAATGCTTTCTTGTCCGGCGTTAGCCAGCCGTTTTTGGTGGGCTGTTTTGTATGCCTGCGTTACCAGTAGTATTCTTACGTTTATTAATGAGGGAGTAGCTAACTGGGAAGCCTGGAAAATTTCGGTAACAGAAACAGAACAGCTTAAAAATAACTATCAAAAAACAAAGCTGTTAGGATTAAGAGGCCAGGTAAACCCTCATTTTTTATTCAATTGTTTTAACTCCCTTTCCAGTTTAATTAATGAGAATGAAGCAGAGGCAGAAAAATTTTTAAATGAAATGACAAAAGTGCATCGTTATATGCTGGGATGCGATGATGAGCAACTGGTAACACTGGAAGAAGAATTGAAATTCGCAAACTCTTATTTATACCTTATAAATACAAGATTTGGAAATGCCATAGCCACTTCGATTACAATTACCAAGGAAGCTGAAAAAAAATACCTGCCACCGTTAAGTTTACACATTGTTCTCGAGAAGATAATTTATACAAATTCTGCCAGTAGAACAGAGCCTCTTCAAATTAATATTACCAGTAATGAAAATAAACTTCTTATTACTAACACAGTAAATCTGAAGTGTATAAAGGAAAATGCCGCTTGTGAAGAAGGGCTCGATAATTTGGTGAAAAAATATAAACTGCTGAATAAGCCTGCAGTAGAAATAAACAATACATCAGTTGTTTGTGAGATTATGTTGCCGTTGATAGACAAAGAGGAGGTAGCAGCATGAAACTGTATAAACCACCCAAAATATATACCTGGGGCTTTTGGCTTTCCATGCCTTTTATTACCTTTTCCCTTTGCTATATTATGTATGGTAAACGAATGTACAGTGAATGGGAACCCTGGGTATATGGCTACTTATTGATTTATGCGATTGGATTCTTTTCCTGGTATTCACATGCACAGTATGATCTTTGGATGAGGCGAAAATACCCATCACTGGAACAGACAGGAAGAAGAGTTGTTTATAAGCTTTTTGTGAATCTGCTTATAATGACACCATCGGTATTGCTGATATTTCTTGTATTTGATGTTTTTAACGTTGCCGGATATACTATGCGGCAAAGGGATTTAAAATAAGGTT
>CAZXMP010000053.1:0-23097 GCA_964641575.1 uncultured Chitinophaga sp.
ACGTCCCGAACAAACCCTACTCTTTCGAATAGTAATTGGGAGGGCAAAAGTAAGGCTTTTCTCATTTTTCAAAACCAAAAACAACCATTAACTTCGCTGCTTAATGAAGCTACTCATTAAGCAAGCCCGGGTTACAGACCCCCACTCTCCCTTCAACGGACAATTAGCTGATATTTTTATTGAAAATGGCACAATCGTTAAGATTGGTAAATCCATTAGCGAAAAAGCTGATCAGGAAATTGCTGTTGACGGACTGCATGTATCACCAGGCTGGGTTGACGTTTTTGCCAACGCCGCCGACCCCGGTTACGAATTCAAGGAAACGCTGGAAACAGCATCAGCCGCTGCCGCAGCCGGTGGATATACAGACATATTGGTTATTCCTAATACCAATCCTGTTACGCATAATAAATCAGGGGTAGAATATTTAGTGCAAAAAAGCAGAACGTTACCAGTTACTATTCATCCGATAGGTGCAGTTACTAAAAGCACCGAAGGCAAAGAGTTAGCAGAAATGTATGATATGAAAGCAAGCGGTGCTGTAGCTTTTAGCGATGGTATCAATAGCATTCAATCTTCCGGCCTGTTGTTAAAAGCTTTGCAATATGTAAAAGCTTTTGATGGCATTATTATTCAATTGCCGGATGATAAAAGCATCAACCCGCATGGATTGATGAGCGAAGGGATTGTTTCTACACAATTAGGATTGCCGGGTAAACCAGCAATGGCTGAAGAATTGATCGTTGCAAGAGATATTAAACTGACCCGCTATGCAGAATCGAAATTGCATTTTACAGCGGTGAGTACAAAAAAATCATTAGAGTATATTAAAAGAGGTAAAGACAGTGGCACAGCAGTTAGTTGTTCTATCACTCCTTATCATCTTTTCTTTAGTGATGAGGATTTGGTGAACTACGATACGAATCTTAAAGTAAATCCGCCACTTCGAAATAAAGAGGAAAGAGAAAGTTTGAAGAAAGCAATTACAGAAGGAACAGTGGATTGTATCGCTTCTCATCACTTACCACATGAATACGACAGTAAGGTAATTGAATTTGAATATGCCAAATTTGGAATGATAGGATTAGAAACCGCTTACGCTGTTATAAATACTGTGCTTCCTGAAATTTCGCAAGAGAAATGGGTAGAGATGCTTTCGATAAACCCAAGAAAAATATTTGGGTTAGAAGCTGTAAGTATAAAAGAAGGAAGTAATGCGGTGCTTACATTATTTACTCCGCAACAAAAATGGACAGTTGCAATCGAAAACATCAAATCCAAATCAAAGAACTCGGCTTTTATCGGAAAAGAACTGACAGGCAAGGCTGTTGGCATCATCAACCGTGATAAAGTGGTTTTATTATAATTATTGCATGAAATTAACTCCACTTATAAAAGGTGTAATTACAGCTGTGTTGATGATGGCAACATCGTTAACTACATTTTATACGCTGCCACCAACTTCACCGCTGCATTATCTTGTATTTGCAGTGTATGCATTGGGGATTATCTGGACCTTGGTAGCATTTAGCAACTCACCCGAAAACACAGGGAAGTTTGGAGCTTTTTTCAATACAGGTTTCCGCTGTTTTATCGTTGCTACTTTGCTGATGGTGATTTACACTTTTACATTTAATAAGCTACACCCGGAGTTTGTTGAAGAATCTACCTTAGCCTATCAAAAGGAGCTTATAGCTACCGCTACAGAAAAGAGCATGACGCCTAACGATATTGAAGAAGCTGTGGCTAATTACAAAAAGCGTTACACAATGACACTTGTTTACGGCTCAATTTTCGGATATTTGATAATTGGAACAATAGTTACGGCTTTAGGATCTATCACTTTAACCAGAAGAAAATAATCTATGGATTTATCCATCGTCATACCACTTATAGATGAAGCAGAATCACTGCCAGAGTTAACAGCCTGGATTGAAAAAGTGATGAATGAGAACAAGTTTTCTTACGAAGTAATTTTTGTGGACGATGGCAGCAGTGACAACTCTTGGGAAGTGATTGAAGAACTTCGCAGCAAAAATTCAAACATTAAAGGATTAAAGTTTCAGCGTAACTATGGTAAATCTGCCGGGTTGAATGAAGCTTTTAAAGCGGCAACTGGTGATGTAGTGGTAACAATGGATGCTGACTTGCAAGATAGTCCTGATGAAATTCCAGAACTACGCCGCATGATCGTTGAGGATGGTTATGATATGGTAAGCGGCTGGAAAAAGAAACGTTACGATAACACATTGACGAAAAATATTCCTTCTAAATTTTTTAATGCGGTTACCAGAAAAGTATCGGGCATTAAACTACATGATTTTAATTGTGGTTTGAAAGCATATAAAAACCGTACTGTAAAAGGAATTGAAGTATATGGTGAAATGCACCGCTACATTCCTGTGTTGGCAAAATGGGCCGGTTTTAAAAAGATCGGTGAAAAAGTAGTTGAACATAGAGCCAGAAAATATGGCGTATCAAAATTTGGATGGAGAAGATTTGTGAATGGCTTTTTAGATTTGCTCTCTATCACATTTGTTGGAAAATTCTCTAAACGTCCCATGCACTTTTTTGGAATGTGGGGTTCATTGTTTTTTTTGGTGGGTATGGGCATCTCTATCTATCTTATCGTATCAAAAATTATGGATGCCAATTTTGCATTAACTAATCGTCCTGGTTTTTATTTGGCACTGACTTCGGTAATATTGGGCATGCAGTTATTCCTAGCCGGTTTTATTGGTGAACTTATTTCCCGCAATTCGCCGAATCGTAATTCTTACTTAGTAGAAAAGAAAACAGGACTATAATGGCAAAGGTCATTATTATAGGACCCGGACATCCTCTGCGGGGTGGCTTGGCTACTTTTAATCAACGACTGGCTAAAGAGTTTATAAATGGTGGTGATGATTGCTCCATTTATTCATTCTCCTTACAATACCCTTCTTTTTTATTTCCTGGTACCACACAATATAGCAGTGAGCCTGCGCCGGAGAATCTAACTATTAAATCTGCAATCAATTCTATCAACCCCTTCAACTGGATAAAAGTTGGGAACCGATTAAAAAAAGAAAAGCCTGATTTAATTATTGTTCGCTTCTGGCTGCCTTTTATGGGGCCTGCACTGGGAACTATCTTAAGACGAGTTAGAAAAAACAAGCATACCAAAATAATTTGCATTGCCGATAATGTAATCCCGCATGAAAAGAGATTCGGCGACAAACCTTTTACCAAATACTTTTTAAAAAGCTGTGATGCATTTATTACCATGAGTGAAAAGGTAATGAGTGATCTGAGAATCTTTCAGCCAACAAAACCAGCCTTGCTTGTATCACATCCGTTGTATGATAACTTCGGTGCAATAATTTCGAAAGAAGAAGCCAGGGAAAAGTTAGGTGTCGGTGCTCAGGAGTCAATAATTCTTTTCTTCGGTTTTATCAGAAAATACAAAGGATTGGATTTATTATTTGAGGCAATGGCTGATGAGAGAATAAAAAAAGCTGGTATAAAACTATTAGTAGCAGGCGAGTTTTATGAAGATGCAAAGCCTTTTCATGATCAGATCGAAAATTTAGGTATTAAAGATCAACTAATACTAAGAACGGATTTTATACAGGACTCAGAAGTTAAAAATTATTTATGTGCTGCGGATGCAGTGATACAACCCTATCGCAATGCTACTCAAAGCGGCGTAACTCCCCTCGCCTATCATTTTGAAAAGCCGATGGTGGTTACCAATGTTGGCGGCCTGCCTTCTTTAGTACCCGATAGAAAAGTAGGCTTGGTGGTAGAGCCAAATCCTCAGGCTATTGCAGATGGAATCCTTGAATTCTATCAATTAGGAGAAAGTTATTTTATTCCGCATCTTCGCAATGAGAAACAAAAATATAGCTGGGCCAATATGGTCGGCACTATTTCTCAATTAGCAAATGATATACAGAAGTAAAGCTCCCTTACGAATTGGATTGGCCGGAGGCGGCACAGATGTAAGTCCGTACAGCGATATGTATGGAGGTGCAATTTTAAATGCCACCATTTCATTGTATGCCAATGCAACGATAGAACCTTTAGCGGAGAATAAAATCATCATAGAAGCATTAGATAGAAACGAAAAACAGGAGTTTGATTGGGCTGCTGAATTGCCAATAAACGGAACACTTGATCTGCTGAAGGGTGTTTATAATCGTATTCAAAAAGATTATGGAATTAAGCAACCAGGATTTCGACTTTCTACTTTTGTAGATGCTCCTGCTGGTTCAGGCTTGGGCACTTCATCTACCCTTGTTGTAGCAATTATCGGAGCCTTTTCCGAAATGCTTCGGTTGCCATTGGGAGAATACGACATGGCTCATTACGCCTATGATATTGAAAGAAATGATTTGAAACTGGCTGGTGGACGACAAGATCAATATGCAGCTACATTTGGCGGTGTAAACTTTATGGAATTTTATGCAGATGACAAAGTGATCGTCAACCCGCTGCGGGTAAAAGAAGAACACTTATTTGAGCTGGAGAATAATCTTGTATTGTATTATACATCTACCAACCGTGAGTCAGCAGAGATCATTAAAAAACAAAGTAAGAACGTAACGGACAATAAAGAAAAATCGATTGATGCGATGCACCAGTTGAAACAGCAGGCACAACGAATGAAAGAAGCATTACTAAAAGGCAAGCTGAATGAAATTGGCGAAATCCTTGATTATGGTTTTCAGCAAAAAAGGCAAATGGCAGAAGGCATTAGCAATCCGCTGATGGAAGAGATTTATGAATCGGCTAAAAAAGCTGGTGCAACGGGTGGCAAAATTTCTGGTGCAGGTGGTGGTGGCTTTATGATCTTTTATTGCCCTGGTAATTCAAAGTACAATGTAAAAAATGCTTTGGAAAAATTTGGTGGCCAAAGCCGTAATTATTTGTTTACACAACATGGGTTAAAGACATGGACGATATAAAGTTTGTGGTTTGTAGTTTAAAGTTTGTAGTTTTCTAGCACAACTTTTCTTTCAATTTTTATATTATGGAAAAAATAAAAACTATTATTCAGGCTTCAATAGATACCAAACAACAGGTATTGCAAAATCCTGAATTGCTTGCTACAGTGGAGAAAGTAATTGATGTAATTACAGCTGCATTTAAAAATGGCAACCGGGTATATTTTTGCGGTAATGGAGGAAGTGCAGCAGATGCACAACATCTCGCTGCAGAATTTTCTGGCCGCTTTTATACTGATAGAAAAGCCTTACCTGCTGAAGCATTGCATTGCAACACCTCTTATTTAACAGCCGTAGCGAATGATTACGGATATGATGTGGTGTATTCAAGAATGATTGATGGCATTGGAGAAAAAGGAGATGTATTGATCGGACTTTCAACTTCAGGCAATTCCGCCAATATTATCAAAGCATTTGAAGTAGCGAAAGAAAAAGGAATTGTAACTATAGCTTTTACTGGCATAACCGGGGGGCAAATGAAATCCGTCAGCGATTATCTTATCAATATTCCATCAGCCGATACTCCACGCATTCAGGAGAGCCATATTACCATTGGCCACATAATTTGCCAGTTGGTGGAAGAAAAATATTTCACTCCGCAATAATGATAAAAGAAGCAATAATTCTCGCAGGTGGATTAGGAACAAGATTAAAAGAAGCCGTTCCTGATTTGCCAAAGTGCATGGCCCCGGTTGCCGGAAGGCCATTTCTATTTTATGTTATTAACTATTTGCGTAGCCAGGGCATTGAAAAATTTATTTTCTCGCTTGGCTATAAACATGAATTGATTGAAGAGTATTTGAATGACCAATTTCCAACATTAAATTTTCAAAGTGTAGTAGAATTAGAACCATTGGGTACTGGCGGAGCAATTAAACTGGCCCTATCGAAATCAACAGAAAGAAATGTAGTGATTGCCAATGGCGATACCATCTTTAGAACCCATCTACAGAAAGCAGATACTTTCCATGACTTTAGCAACGCTGACTGTACACTATTGCTGAAGCCGATGAAAAATTTTGACCGTTATGGAGTAGTAGAAATAAACAGCAACAACCTAGTAACTGATTTCAAAGAAAAAAAATATTACGAACAGGGCACTATCAATGGCGGAGTCTATATACTCAACGTTAATAATTTTTTGAAACAACAGTTTCCTGAAAAATTTTCTTTTGAAAAAGATTATCTCGAAAGATCTGTAATTACATCAGAAAATAAAGAGCAAAAAATATTTGGGCAAATTCAGGATGAATATTTTATTGACATTGGCATTCCGGAAGATTATAACCGGGCACAAATAGAATTTGCAACAACTCCCCCGGATTTAAAAACTATTGATAAAAGCTGGACACTTTTTATTGACCGGGATGGGGTGATCAATCATGAAAAAAAGGATGATTATATTCTTAACTGGCGGGAATTTATTTTTTATGATGGTGCCAAAGAATCCTTTCAACAGTTTAGTCAAAAATTCGGGCAGATCATTATAGTAAGCAACCAGCGGGGAGTTGGCAGAGAATTGATGACAGAAGCCGAACTCAGGAGTATCCATCGGCACATGGAAACTCAAATTATTTCTGCCGGAGGCAGAATTGATAAAATTTATTATTGTACCAGTACCGATAATAAACATCCAAACAGGAAACCAAATCCGGGTATGGCTTTCCAGGCAAAAGCAGATTTTCCGGCCATCGATTTAGCTAAATCTTTAATGGTGGGCAACAAACCCAGCGATATGCTTTTTGGCCGAAATGCAGGTGTATTTACTGTTTTTACTGCAACCACCAACCCCGATGTGGCCTTTCCTCACCCAGATATTGATTTTCGCTTTAATTCATTGGCTGATTTTGCCAAAGCTTTATAACATCTTACAAAATTTTACAACCCTTTTGGCGTTAGTCACATCTGGATTAAGCTTTATCTTTATACAAATTCAAAACAATCCTGGTGAAAAAAATATTGACCTTTCTTTTTGTAACAATAATTACCTGGGCAGCTACTTCTTACAGCTCCTTTTCTCAAAAAATAACCCCGGCTGATTTGAAAAAATTAAAGAAGGTAGAAGACACCTTGAAAGATTACGCCTACTATCTTATTACAGATACTTTGCCGGAGGAACGGATGGTTTCAGATAGTGTGTTTACCAAAACACTGGTAAGAGCATTACAGGTAAAAAATTCGTTCTACTACCCTTTTGATTCGATGGTGGGTATTTCAAAAATGTATGCGCCTGATACATCCTTTCGAATTTTCACCTGGGCACTTTCGTATGACGATCATTACTGGCGGCAAAAAGGGGCCATACAGTTACGTACAGCTGATGGGTCGTTGAAGCTGTTACCGCTGCGGGATTTTTCAGAATTTACCAATAAGCCGGAAGATTCTATTCGCAATCGTGGCAACTGGATCGGCGCTGTTTATTACAACATTATTAAAACACAACATAAAGGAAAAAATTTCTATACACTTTTTGGTTTTGATAATAACAATGCGATGAGCAGTATTAAATGGATGGAGGTGCTGACCTTTAATGAAAAGAAAGAACCGGTATTTGGTGGCCCATTCTTTAGTTATGAAAAAGATTCGATTCCGAAGCCAACAAAAAATCGCTTTGGCATTGAATTTAAAAAAGGCGCAAGAGTGCTTGTAAACTATATTGAAGATTTGCAAATGATACTGGTTGACCATTTAGTATCCGAAAATGATGACCCGGATAACAAATGGACCTATATTCCTGATGGCGACCAGGAAGGTTTTGTGTGGGAAAATGGTAAATGGATGCACATAGACAAAGTATTTACGTTCAAACTTCAGGATGGCCAGGCACCTATCGGCGACTCACTGCTCGATCCTAAAGGAAAAAGGAATGAACAAAAGCTACAGGAAAAAACAGATAAGAATAAGGCAAAGGAAAAGAACCAGGTTAATTACGATAATTAGGTTAATACTCTCCTTTTGCGTTCACAACGCATTGGTTATCTTTAGGGCTGATGGAGAAACCTGTAATACATATAAAGCCTCCCTCCCGTTTATCATTGGGTTTTAAAGAATTATGGCAATACCGGGAGTTGTTCTATTTTTTTACCTGGCGGGATATTAAAGTCAAATACAAGCAAACCTATTTGGGTGTTCTTTGGGCATTGTTACAGCCATTGGGTATGATGCTCATCTTTACTTTTTTGTTCTCCAAAACCTGGCCGATCAATACCGGCGATATAAAGTATCCTGTTTTTGTTTTATCGGGCCTAATATGCTGGAATCTTTTTAGCAGTTCTGTTTCGCATGCCGGCGATAGTATGGTTCAAAATGCGAATATTATCAAGAAAATATATTTTCCCCGTCTTATTATTCCATGTTCGGCCATGCTGGTGGCGTTATTTGATTTTTTTATTGCTTTTCTAATATTCATCATTCTTTGTTTTGTGTTACAACAACCACCATCCTGGACAGCTATTCTATATTTCCCGGCAGGAATAATAATGAGTTTACTTTCTGCTGCTGGTCTTGGTTTATTGTTAGCGGCGTTGAATGTCAAATTCAGAGATTTCCGATACGCCTTACCATTTCTGTTACAAGTATTATTTTTTGCATCGCAGGTTATTTATCCATTGCAATCTGTGCAACAATCTCTTTTTAAATATTTACTGGCGATTAACCCACTGAATGCGGCGATTGAACTATTTAGAGCTCCACTAAGTAATACATTGCCGGATTTGACAATTGTTGCTATAGGAATTTGCAGCAGTATATCTCTTTTAATTGTTGGATTATTATATTTCCGTAAAACCGAGGCATACTTTGCTGATCTTGCTTAATGATATGAGCCATGGAAAAATATAAACACGAAATGAAAGTTATAGCTTATACCATGCGACCAAAAAACAATAATATGTACGCATGAAACCAGCAATAGAAATAACAAACCTGGGCAAAAAATATAAGCTAGCCACCAGTGCACCATATGTTGCATTGCGGGATGTAATTAGCGAATCTGCAAAAAACATTTTTTCATCTAAGAAAAAGGAGCAAGAAAGTTTTTGGGCCTTGCGGGATATTAACTTTTCTATTGAACCCGGAGAACGGGTTGGGATAATTGGCCGCAATGGTGCAGGTAAAAGCACCTTGTTAAAAATTATTAGTCGCATTACGCCTCCTACAACTGGTGAAGCAATTATTCGTGGCCGGGTAGGAAGCTTATTAGAAGTAGGTACTGGCTTTCATCCTGAATTGTCGGGAAGAGAAAATATTTACCTCAATGGTTCTATACTTGGCTTAAAAAGAGCGGAGATCACCAAACAATTAGATGCCATTATTGATTTTAGTGGGGTAGAAAAATTTATTGATACTCCACTGAAACATTATAGCAGTGGCATGCAGCTACGGCTTGCATTTTCTGTGGCAGCTCATCTGGAACCTGAAATATTACTGATCGATGAAGTGCTGGCGGTTGGTGATATGGAGTTTCAGAAGAAGTGTTTGGGGAAAATGGAGGAGGTGAGTAAGAAAGATGGGCGGACAATACTTTTTGTAAGCCATGACTTGAGTGCTATAACTTCTTTAACTACAAAATGTGCATTACTTGAAGGTGGAGAAATTGTTCTATTTGATAAAACAATGAAAACAATTTCTCAATATGCAGATATACTTGATAAAGGAAAAACTTTTATTGCTCCGGCGAATGAAAAGATACCTACGCTTACCAAAGTGGAGGTGCTTACTTCTGAAGGAGGAACTTTACAAGCACATGGTAAATCCCTGTCAATCTCCTTTGAAATTACAATGCCAATAGAGAATTATTTAAATATGGCGCTATCATTCCAGGTATATAATCATTTAAATCAGCCTATATTATTTAATTGGATATTTGATAATGAACAAAAGTTCTGCCGGTCAAAAGGAAAGAATTACCTGACGTTTACATATAATACATTACGATTGTACAAAGGGTCTTATTTTTTAAAGATCCATTTGGCAGAAACTAAAGGAAGAAAAAAATTCCAGGAAATAGAATGCTGTCATTTTGATGTTGAAATGATAAACATGAAAGAACCCGAATGGGGTTGGAGCGAAAATGTTTGTCAAATATTGGATTCGGGGGAATGGAGCATAAACTAATCCGGCTATTTAAATGAAAAAAGAGAAAAACTATACTAACAAATATTATCAAACTATTGCGGAGGGTTCTCTTCGGTCTGCTGTTGAAGTAATTCCAGTTATACATGATTTTATTAAGCCCAAATCAGTTATAGATGTTGGATGCGGTACAGGTAACTGGCTTTCTGTTTGGGAAAAAGCAGGTGTAGCGGATATATGCGGAGTTGATGGAGATTATATACCAAAATCCCAATTATTGATTAATGAAAAATATTTTCTCGAGGCAGATTTTAAAAAAACGATTGTACCACTAAAAAAATACGATCTAGTAATGTCGCTTGAAGTGGCAGAACATATTCCTGCTGATTGTGCAAAAATATTTGTTCATTCGCTATGCGGTTTAGGGGATTGCATACTTTTCTCGGCTGCAATACCGCATCAGGGTGGAGTTTCGCATGTGAATGAACAATACCCTGAATATTGGATACAACTATTTTCAAGTGAGGGCTATTCAGTTTATGATACTATTCGGGAAAAAATCTGGAACAATCAAAAAATTGACACCTGCTACCGGCAAAATATTTTCTTCTTCATCAAAGATTCGGTTAAGAATAATTACCCTGCCATTACAAGTTATACAAATAAAATACTTTCACTGGTGCACCCTGAACATTTTGAACATAAAGAACAGATACTAGTTTCTTATAAGAATGTGCTCCGAACTCCTATTCATGCCGGATGGTATTTTTTAAAAAAATATTTCGGATTTTACCGATCAAAAGAAAAAAAATGAGCAGTAAAATAGATCCAGTGCTTACAGATATATCAACTATAGGGAAAAGAGACAACTCTTACCTTGTCTATCATTACCTTTTAAGAGATCTAAAATATGTAATTGAAAAATATGCTGTTGGTGATGTGCTGGATATAGGCTGCGGCAACAAGCCATATCAATATTTATTTACCCACAACATCACTTCATATAGCGGGTGCGACAACCATCAATCGCCTATGGGGAATGTTGATTTTATATGCGAAGCAAATCAAATTCCAAAACCTTCTGAAAGTTACAATACAATTTTTAGCACTCAGTTAATAGAGCATGTTGCAGACCATAGCTCTGTATTAGCAGAGGCCTATCGGCTGTTAAAACCTGACTCTTATTTAATACTTTCTTGCCCATTATACTGGCCGCTTCATGGCGAACCTCATGACTATTTCAGGTTTACATCTCACGGGTTAAGATTTTTACTTTCAAATGCTGGATTTAAAACAATTGAAATACTTTCTAATGGAGGTACTTGGGCAACAGCAGGACAAGCAATGGTTCATGCATTTGAGTTTTCAGAATCCAAAAATCTTGTCTTTCGCTTACTACGTTTTGGTTTTTACAGACTAAGAGGAATTTGGCTCGCAAATTCTATTTTCAAATGGCTTGACAAAAAGGAAAATAATCAAATAAGCACTATAAACTACGTAATCGTAGCCAAAAAGTAACCTATTAAGTAGATAAAAAATGCAGACATTTTGTACTATTATAACAGCTAACTACCTTCCTTTTGCAAAAGTGTTATTTAATTCCTTAAAAAAATTCAGCCCTAATTGTCTACTACAGGTACTTATTGTTGATGAAAATACAAATTCTTCATCAACAAATTTTGTAATACATCAGCCTTCTGAACTTATTAAAACTAAATTGTTTAGAGAAATTGAAAAGAAGTATGCTCATACAAACCCAGACTATTTCCGCTGGTCACTTAAACCGATTTTTATTACTTATTTGTTGGAAAAGGAATTTGACAAGGTGATTTTTTTAGACCCAGATATTTATTTTGTGGGGGATCATAAATTTTTATTTGACTATTTAAACAATGCTTCGGTGATATTAACGCCCCACTGGAATAATGTGGAGGCTTATAATCTCGATGAAAGTCTTATTTATTTGATGCGTAACGGCTTGTTCAATGCGGGGTTTGTTGGTGCAAATAGAAAAGGAATACCTGCAATTAAATGGTGGGCAGAAGCCTGCCATTACAAAATAGATCGCCAGGCAGAGCTGGGAATATTTGTGGATCAAAAATATCTTGACATTTTACCTGTTGAATACCCAAATACACAGATCTTACAGCACCGTGGGCTCAATATTGCTTGTTGGAACATGGATTCAAATAAAAGAACAATAGTAAATGGTCAACTATTAATAAATAAGAAATATGAAGTTGTTTTCATTCACTTTACTAAAGATACAATTAAGCATATCCTAAATGGCAATGACTATCAGCTTCGCCCCTTGCTTGACCAATATAGTTTAATGTTCCTTCAAGAAGGTTATAATTTGCAGGATTATGTTTCACCTGAAACAATTGATGAAAAATTTTCGTTAGCTCAGAAAATAAAAAGACAGCTTTTATTCAGAACAAGATTTAAACGATGGCTTCTTAAACTATCACAAAAAATATAAACAATAATTATCTATGAGAGGTCTTATTTAATATCAATCTATGCAGACGCTTTGTACTATAATTACTGCAAGTCACTTACCTTTCGCAAAGGTATTGTATACGTCTTTGCAGAAACACATTCCGGGTACTTCTCTGCAAGTACTTGTAATTGATGAAATTAACTTTATTTCAGTAAATGATTTTGTTATTCATAAAATTAACTCTCTCACAAATTCTCCTTTTTTTAAAGAGATTGAAAAAAAATATGCCCAAACTAACTCCGATAAATTTCGCTGGGCTTTAAAGCCTATTTTCATGGGGTATCTTTTACAAAAAGGATTTACTAAGGTTATATTTGTTGACCCTGATTTATACTTCGTTAGCAAATTTGACTTTCTCTTTGATGAGCTCGACGTAAACAATGTTTTACTTACTCCACATTGGGCAAATACAGATCCTATAAAAAATGAAGACAGTTTATTTGCTATCTTACGGGGAGGTTTATTCAACGCTGGTTTTATTGGCGTAAATACAAAAGGAATTAACTCAATAACATGGTGGTCAGAGTTATGTCATTATAAAGTTGAAAATCGAAAGGAACTTGGATTATATGACGACCAAAAATATCTCGATATCCTTCCCGTACAATTTGATAATGTAAAAATCATTAAACACCAGGGTTGCAATCTCGCCTCTTGGAATATTGACACCTGTAAAAGAGAGATGATTGATGGCAGGTTACTTATCAATAAAAAGTTTGAGCCAGTATTTATACATTTTGCAAAAGATACAATCACCAACATTATAAACAGAAATGATATTTTATTAAGCCCATATCTTGATGAGTATGTAAATGCGTTACAAGCTGAAAATTTTGATCTGTTAAAAAACCTGGATAATCTTGACCTCGATAAATTTTCTTCGCTGAATTATTCCATAAAACACAAATTGAGGTTACGTAGCCGTTTCAAAAGATTTCTATTTAAACTCGCTGAAAAATTATAACACTGTCTGCTATTAAACATATCGTCTTCCTCTGCTCCCGGCTCAATCTTCCGGGTGGTATTGAAAGAGCTATAACTAACACCGCCAATCTATTCGCTTCCAAAGGTCAGAAAGTTACACTACTGATATTAGATAATACGAATGATAGCTTCTACCCGCTTTATGAAAGTGTTCATACAATTCAGCAGCCTCTTTCTTTTGGCATTACTCCTGAAGGAAATATTATTACCCGAAAAATAAAACTGCTTAGTGATGTACTGAAACTACGAAAACTCCTAAAGGACTTACAACCCTCTCTGGTCATCGCTACCGAATACCCTTTTGCTGCAGCTGCAATCTTATGTGGCATAAGAAAAAAAACAAAAGTTATTTCGTGGGAGCATCATCACTATTATGAATTAAAACGAAACTTGTTCTGGGATAAAATATTTAACCTTACTTATCACAAACTTGACTCGATAGTTTGCTTAAATGAGGATGAAAAAAAACTATTCTCTGTTAATAATCGCTATTCTACCGTCATTCCAAATTTTATTATTTCAGCTACAACTCTTGCTCCGCTAACTTCAAAATTAATACTAACTGTTGCCAGGCTTACCCATGTAAAAGGAATCGATTATTTACTTCAATCTGCAAAACTAGTTTTACAACAACACCCGGATTGGAAATGGAAGATTATCGGAGATGGTGATATGAAAGAATCAGTAATCACATTTATAGAAGCAGAAAATCTACAAGGTCAACTTTGTATTCAATTGCCAGTGGATTACCAACTACAAAAAGAATATGAAAGTGCTTCGCTCTACGTAATGTCTTCCAGAAACGAATGCTTTCCAATGACATTATTGGAAGCACAATCAACTGGATTACCCTGTATAGCTTTTGATTGTGAAACAGGTCCCCGCCATATCATTTCGAATAACGAGGATGGATTTTTGATTGAAAAAGAAAACACCGAGAGATTAGCTGCAGCTATATGTACATTAATTGCAGATGAAGAGCTAAGAAAAAAAATGGGTGAAGGGGCTTTTGCTAATGTGCAACGCTTTTCACCCGAAAATATTTATAAACTGTGGGAACAAGTTTTTTAATCATCCAACTTCAAAACCGCCAAAAACGCCTCCTGCGGCACTTCCACATTTCCTATCTGGCGCATCCGCTTCTTTCCTTCCTTCTGTTTTTCCAATAACTTACGTTTCCGGCTGATATCACCGCCATAACATTTTGCAGTTACATCCTTGCGCATGGCTGACAGTGTTTCTCTCGCTAATACTTTGGCTCCAATCGCAGCTTGTATGGCAATCTGGAATTGCTGGCGGGGAACTAATTCTTTTAATTTCTCGCAAAGCTTTCTTCCAAACTCCTGCCCTTTCCCCCGATGGATCAAAGCACTTAATGCATCCACTTTATCTCCATTCAATAATATATCCATCTTCACAATATCTGCATCACGGAAACCGATAGGATGATAGTCGAATGAAGCATAGCCTCTTGTTTGAGATTTTAATTTATCGTAGAAGTCGAAAACGATCTCGGTTAATGGCATTTCAAATATTAGTTCCACCCTTGTTGTAGTCAGGTAACTCTGGTTCATCAATATCCCTCTTTTTCCAAGGCAAAGGGTCATGATATTACCAATGTATTCTGGTTTGGTGATTATCTGCGCTTTGATAAAAGGCTCTTCTATTCTTTCTGTTTTTACAGGATCAGGAAACTGCGTTGGATTATTTACAATTATTTTTTCTCCCGCCGTAGTATAGGCTATAAAATTTACGTTGGGAACAGTAGTAATAACGGTTTGGTTAAACTCTCTTTCTAATCGTTCCTGGATGATTTCCATATGCAGCATTCCAAGAAATCCGCAACGGAAACCAAAACCCAATGCCTGTGATGTTTCTAATTCATAACTCAATGATGCATCATTCAATTGCAGTTTGTCCATGCAATCTCTCAACTCTTCAAAATCGTCTGTATTTACGGGGAAGATACCCGCAAATACCATTGGCTTCACTTCCTGGAAACCTTTAATAATTTCCTTCGTCGGATTAGCAGCCAATGTAATGGTATCACCAACTTTTACTTCTTTAGCATTTTTAATTCCCGTTATCAGGTAGCCAACATCACCGCAAAGCACTTCCTTTTTCTCTGTCATTTTCAATTTCAAAATACCCACCTCATCGGCTTCATATTCCTGGTCGGTGCTTACAAACTTTACTTTGTCACCCTTTTTGATTTTGCCATTTCTTACCCGGAAGTACACGATAATACCACGGAAAGAATTGAACATACTATCAAATATCAAAGCCTGCAATGGCTCATCCGGCTTGCCTACAGGAGCCGGAATTCTATTTACAATAGCATCTAAAACTTTTTCTACTCCCAATCCCGTACGTCCACTGGCATGTAAAATGTCTTCTTGCTTACATCCAATCAATTCAATGATCTGGTCTTCTACTTCTTCGATCATCGCACCATCCATGTCTATTTTATTGATGACAGGAATAATTTCAAGATCATTATCAATTGCCAGATACAAGTTTGAAATGGTTTGCGCCTGTATTCCCTGCGTAGCATCCACCAATAGCAAACAACCTTCACAGGCAGCTAATGCACGGCTTACCTCGTAGCTAAAATCTACATGGCCTGGAGTATCAATCAAGTTCAGGATGTACTCCTGTCCATCGGTGTGTTTGTAATTGATCTGAATAGCATGACTCTTAATAGTAATGCCCTTTTCTCTTTCAAGATCCATATCATCCAACACCTGATCCATCATATCCCGGTCGCTGATAGTACCTGTGCTTTGTAGTAACCTATCGGCCAATGTGGATTTACCGTGGTCAATATGTGCGATAATGCAAAAATTTCGAATGTTCTTCATGTACTTTTTTTAACCGCTTGCCTGCCGACAGGCAGAATTTTTGAGGTGGCGAAGGTAAGCTTTTTAGGCGGTTTTTTAGGTATTGTTTGACTGGTAAAATAGAAGCATTTCTTGCAGATTCGAAGCATTGATGCTGTTTTTGTTAATTCATTAACGTTAAATAACATTCCCCTGAAATTCTCTACTGACAAGCATTTCATTTAATTTATCATTACTAAAAAGCTATTTCTGTTTACTGCTTAACATTTTTTTTATCCTTTTTTGGCACCGTGGCATTTGCTTTGAAATATAGCTGATAACCGGGCTATGAAAACAAATCAGTACTTCAGTTCTCCCGGTAATTGCAGTACGAAACAATTAAATCGTATTAACATGAAAAGAATTTTTACACTGTTCGCAGCTCTTTTTGTAACCGTTGCGTTATTTGCAGCCGACCGAAGGCCTGTAGTAACAGTAAACAGCAGCAAGAATTACAAGATCGTTATTGATGGCAGAAGCTATTACAGTAACGATAGAAAAATTCAATTGTCTAACTTGCACAATGGTCGTCATACCATTAAGGTTTTTGAAATGAAAAGAATTGGATACAACCAACGGGAAAAATTGGTTGCTGCCACTACTTTTCAACTAAATCGAAAACATGTGTTGATCCACATCGACCGTTTTGGCAACATCAACATCCGTGAAGCGAGAAACAATGGACGTTTCGACAGCGACAGGGATTGGGATGATAGAAATGACAACAGAAGGTTCTAAGCAACTTCAATGAACTATATAGCCGTTCCGGATTACCGGAGCGGCTATTTTTTATTTTCAAAAGCTCAATTCAATAATTACTCGATTGATTCTTTTGCCAGGTACCAAAATTCATCCAACGCAATAATGCGGGGCTTTAGAAAAGAAATAGCAGCCGGCCAATCAGCCTCAGTAAAAATATTTACATCGTTCAATATTTTTTCAACCCGACTAGTAACGATCCCCTCCTGTTGCCGGTGCAGTTGCCAATCCCACTGCTCACTTGCTATCTGTTCTAAAAAGTTCTTTGCCGCCCGGAACTGTTCGTAATAATATTGTTGAAATACGAGATCCGGATGTCGTAGTTCAATTGCAATGGAAGCATGAGTGGCGTCAAAATCCATTCTGAAAAAAATATGTTTGATGCCAGTCTTATAATTTAGCCAGTTAACTGTTTCTCCACTGGCCGATGTAACCGGTTTCATATACATGCCAAAACTTGTCCAGAATTTTTTTCGGATCAATGAGGCTTCTTGTCGTGAATACATGTGTGCAAAATAAGAATTGGCACAGTTTTCTTAATACTACTCCAAAAAATAACTTATGAAGGGTTGGCTCAAAACAGTAATTGCAGGCTATGCCGGTTGGAAATGGGGCGGTGGATGCCTTGGTTTTATAGCAGTTTTTGCTATTGTATATTTTTTGTTGGGCAATGTAAATTGTTGAGAAAATTCCACATTGATCAATATTTTGCGTTTTTCGTAGCGCAAAACATCTTTTAATATGTACAGCCAGCAATTATTTTATATAATAAAAATATTTTGCTTTCCTGATCACTTCCTATTCTCAGTACATAGATAGTATTGTTTACAACAATCAACCATACATCAGCACTTTTACCCGGTCTTACTTAACGAAAGGTTTTTACCTGTTTTAAGACTAACTTTCTATCGAAGTGTAACCTACCTGGCTTTACATGCGTCATACAAAAAACCATTGCCATGAACTGCTTGAAAAAAAAATTGCTGTATGGCACCAGATGCCTGTTATTTGTTTTTTTTCCCGTTATAAGTATTGCACAGTCTTCCAAAAAAATGTCCGCCACTGACTGGAGAAATGATCTTGAGTACTTTAAACAACTTATTCATACCAGATATTCCAATCTTTTCTACAATGTAACAGCCAGGCAATTCGACAGTGCTGTAGCTGCCACCGATAAAAAAATTGAATCCCTAAGCGACCTCCAGATGAAAGTGGAATTTACGAAACTGGTTGCAATGTTCAGAATCGGACACACCGCCGTCCGGCTCCGGGAAGGACCTGAGAACAATCTTACCGCCTGGGTGCATTCTATACCTGTTGAATTTTATTTGTTTGCCGATGGAATTTATATAAGAAGCATTGCCAATAAATATAAAGAAGCCTTAGGAGGAAAAATAGTCAAAATTGGTAACGCAGAAATTAGTACTGCCCTACACAAAATAAGACCACTTGTTCCCTATGAAAATGAGCAGGGATTCCTTTCTTCCTTTTCTACTTACCTGACCAAACCAGAACTCTTGCAGGCAGTAGGTATTACAGATAACCCGACCACTGTACCTATAACATATACAAAAGATGGGATTGAAAAAAAGCTTTTGATAGAAGCTGAAGAATTAGGCTTACCCCGCCATGGCGCCAGAATGCAGCCAGCCAAAGATTGGTCAGATGCATACCCGCTATTTAATACCGATAAGTCTGCGTTATGGCTTAAGAATCCTTCCCGTCTTCGGTTTTTTGAGTACCTGCCGGAAAGCAAATCATTGTATGTAAGACACAGTGCTGTACTAAATGAAACCGATGAAACTATAGCCGATTTCTTTACCAAAGTATTTCGTTTTGTTGATGATAATGATGTGGACAAACTCATTCTTGATATCCGGCTGAATGGTGGTGGAAATAACTATCTCAACAAACCTGTTATTACGGGTATCATTCAATCCCGTAAGATCAATAGGCCGGGACATTTTTTTGTTGTAATTGGTAGACAAACATTCTCAGCTGCACAGAACCTTAGCAATGAACTGGAAAAGTATACGGAAGCCGTATTTGTTGGTGAACCTACTTCTGAAAATATTAATTTTTATGGTGACACCCGTTCTGAAATGCTTCCGAATAGTCAACTGAATATGAACCTGAGCTGGCTATGGTGGCAAAATCTTGATCCCCGTGATAAACGGCAATGGAAGGTCCCACACCTTGCTGCAGACCTTAGCTTTGAAGATTACGTAAAAGGAAATGACCCTGCGCTAAAGCTTATTATGAACTACAAGGATGAAGGACCGATTGATGATAAACTAAGAGATCTTGTTATTGCCGATAAATATAACGAAGCAGTTGCTATGGCAAAAAAATATCTCGAAAATCCCTCACACCGTTATTTTAAAAATGAACTAGAAACTAAAATAAATGATTTTGGCTACCGGCTTTTTGAACAAAAAAGATTTGAACAAGCTAATAAGGTTTTAAATATGAACATTCAATTGTTTCCCGAATCCGCAAATGCATACGATAGCTATGCTGAAAGCTGGTTAAAACTTGGCAATAAAGAAGAGGCTATTAAATATTATAAAATAGCGATCAGTAAAGATCCTAAAGGTACAACTGGCGAGAACGCAAAGAAAATACTGGAGCAGTTGCAAGCGAAGGATGCCCACAAGGGTTTATAAAATTTTATTGAGAACAACCTTAATATTTAACACCGTCCTTATCTGCACTACCCGCAATGTGTAGAGCAAATGCAGCAAGGGCAATATCTTTCAACAAGTTGATGAAAGCTTCCTGCCGCATTTCAGGATCACCCGCCTGGTTATAATTAGGCCAGTGAATAGTAATTACAAAGATCAGTAATAGTAAGGCCAATAAATATCCGGCAAGTTTTACAAACTTATTGGTAATAAAAGCCAATGCCGCTAAAATAAATGCACCGCCAATTACGTATACCCATATAATACCACCTGGTATATTCTGTGGAACAAAAACCAGCAAATTGCGGGGACGTTGAAAGTGATAGATGCCAAAAACAATCATTACAATTGCAAGAAGATAAATTGCTGCCCGGGAAATGATTCGCTGTGTCATAACAGAAATTTTATTGATTAAACAATTTAGATTCCGACGACCAAAGAATTTCCGAATACGAACCAGGCACGGGTTATTTAAGAGCAGGAATAAACTGATATAAAGGTAGCCTATTGTTAGATGCAGAAGTAACTCAAAACAGGTAATTTCAATTGCCAATTTATTTTGAAATCACAGTATAGCTGTAACATTGCAGTATGCTTCTACAGATTGCTCCTTATTTCGGCTACCTGGCTACCGTTTTATTAGCCATAGGGCTACTGGTTAACAGCGATCTTAAATTTCGTTGGCTAAATACAGGCGGTAATATTGCCTTCATTGTTTACGGTATTATTTTACAAGCCATTCCGGTTATTCTTACGAATTGCATTCTGCTCAGCATTAATATTTACTTTCTTTTCCGCATCTATAACCGCAAAGAACATTTTGAATTATTAGAATTTCAATCAGGTGGAATTCTTATTGATAGTTTCTTATGCTTTTACAAAACCGATATTGCCAATTATTTTCCGGCCTTTACAAAAGAACAATTGCCCGGAAACATCAATTTTGTAGTGTTAAGAAACCTGGTTATTGCCAATATTTTCAGTGTGCGGCCCAACAATGACGGTACAGCAGAAGTACTTTTAAATTATACAGTAGCGAAGTACAGAGATTATAAAATTGGCCCCTTTATTTTTGAAAAAGAAAAGGAGTTCTTACTGGCAAAAGGAATAAAAAGTATTGTTTATACCGCCGTAGCCAACCCAAAACATGAAAAATTCTTAAAAGTAACAGGTTTCGCCCTTCAGGAATTTGATGGCCAGCGCAGGTATGTCAAAAACCTAACTTCCTGATACAAAATAGTAAACAAATATTTCCAGAAATCAAATACTAATACCTGGTTTAAAATAAAGGCCGTTCATCAAATTCCTACATAATATTAACTTGTACATGTATATATTGCATAATCACTGTCTTTTAACCAAATCAAATTAATAATGAAAAAACTATTGCTAAGTTTACCAGTTAGTTTTTTGTGCAGCTTCCTGATGGCGCAGGATAAACCAAAAACTCCTGTTATGCCAACAGTTGCGCCAATGGATACATCGAAGCCCAAAAAACCTGCGGGTATTACGGACAAAATAAAGTCCAGTAAAAAAATTGACGGGCTTTTTACCATTTATCAGGATACTGCAACCGGCAGTGTTCAGTTATATGTTAAGAAAAGCCAGTTAGGTAAAGAATTTATTTATCAAAGTTTCTCAATCAGCGGACCAACAGCTTTATTCCTGAATCAAAGTATGCATAGAGCTACTGCTGTATTCACCATTAAAAAAGCATTTGACAAACTTGAATTCAGTCAGGTAAATACTTCTTTCTATTATGATGCTGAAAATCCTGTTAGCAAAACTAAAGATGTAGATAAACCAGAAGCCGTTTTCTATGCCGAAAAAACAAGTGCTGAAGACGAGGGTGGATACCTGATTAATGCAGATGCTCTTTTTATAAGCGAAAAATTGGATCCTGTAAAACCAACAACAATACCGGGCCAACCAAACTTTGGCTTTACATTGGGTGGTTTAAATCCAACTAAATCAAAATACAATACGATTCGTTCTTTCCCCAATAATACAGATATCGTAGTTGATATGGCATATGATAATCCGAACGCCTTCAATCCGGGCGGTGCTGATATTACAGATGCCCGTTATGTTCGGGTTCGTATGCAGCATAGTCTTATTGCTATGCCAGAAAATGGTTTCAAAGGCCGTCGTGACGATCCAAAAGTTGGATACTTCATCGAACAAAAAACTAACCAGACAAGCATTAGTCCTGTTCCCTACAAAGACGTTATTAATCGCTGGAGCTTAAAGAAGAAAGATCCTTCTGCTGCTGTAAGCGAGCCTGTAGAGCCGATTGTTTTTTGGGTAGAAAACACAACTCCGCTTGAGTATCGCCAGACCATCGTTGATGCAGGTTTAAAATGGAATGAAGCATTTGAAAAAGCTGGATTTAAAAATGCTGTTCAAATGAAAATAATGCCAGATGATGCCACTTGGGATCCAGCAGATATTAAATACAATGTTATCCGTTGGGTAGCTTCTGCACAACCAGGTTATGGTGCAATAGGGCCAAGTTTTGTAAATCCAAAAACAGGACAAATTCTGGGTGCTGATATTACTATCGAATGGTTTAGCGGAAGTGCTACTCCTATCAGCGATGAATTATATAATGGCAACACTGCTGCTAACCATAACGAAGAATTACATTTCTCCGGTATGATTGATGCAAAACACCATGCTACTTGTAGCATGGCAAGTGAATTAAAGCAACAATTAATTACCGGTATGACGCTGGCTGATGCGGTAGATGCAGGTCCTGCAGAAATAAAAGAAATGCACCAGCAGTTTTTGATTTATCTGGTAATGCATGAAATGGGACACACCCTTGGTTTAAACCACAACATGAAAGCCAGCCAAATGCTTTCTCCTGCCGAGATCAACAATAAAGAATTAACAAGAAGAATTGGTTTGATCGGCTCAGTAATGGATTATCCTGCTATCAATATAGCAGCGGATAAAAGCAAACAAGGCGATTATTACACAACCCGTTCAGGTCCTTACGATTTATGGGCTATTGAATATGGATATACTGAATTTCCGGAAGGTCAGGAAGAAGCTGGTCTTAGAAAAATTTTAAGCCGCAGCAACGATCCTCAACTTGCTTTTGGTAACGATGGTGATGATATGCGTTCTCCGGGTAAAGCAATGGACCCAAGAGTAAATGTAAACGACTTAACAAGTGATGCAATTGGATATGCTGAAGAAAGATTCAAGATCGTAAATTCTCT
>CAZXMP010000054.1:0-22750 GCA_964641575.1 uncultured Chitinophaga sp.
TTCAGTTATCGCAATTTTTACAATGGCGGCGGTGTAGCTATCGGGGATATTAATAACGATGGACTATCAGATGTTTTTTTTACCGCTAACATGGGGAGCAACAAATTGTATTTGAACAAAGGAAATTTTCAATTTGAAGATATTTCTGTAAAAGCCGGATTTATTCCAAAAAATGACTGGAGTACGGGTATTGTGTTTGTTGATATTAATTACGATGGTTGGTTAGATATTTTTATCTGCAATGCAGGCTACATCAATGGCCAAATTCCAAAAAGTCAATTATATATTAATAATAAAGACCTCACCTTTACGGAGAAAGCTGCTGAATACGGTTTAACCAATGAAGGAGGTTATACTACCCATGCTGCTTTTTTTGATTATGATTTAGATGGGGATTTAGACTGTTTCATTGTCAACAATAGTTTTATTCCTGTAAATACATTGAACTATGCTAACAAAAGAAATTTAAGAGCTCCTGACTGGCCGGTTGCTGATTTTTTGAAAGGTGGAGGAGATCATCTTTATCGCAATGATGGCGATAAATTTGTAGATGTAAGTAAAGAAGCCGGCATTTATGGAAGTCTTATTAGTTTTGGATTGGGAGTTACCATAGGCGATGTGAATGGGGATCATTATCCGGACGTTTATGTTTCGAATGACTTTTTTGAAAGAGATTACCTATACATTAATAAGAAAGATGGAACTTTTAAAGATGAGATAGAAGAGTGGACCCAGCATGTTAGTCACTCATCAATGGGAGCGGATATGGGGGATATTAATAACGACGGGTTCCCGGATATTTTTACTACAGATATGCTGCCTGATGATGATTACAGGTTAAAAGCAAATACTTCTTTTGATAATATCGATGTAAACCGGCTGAAAGAAAAATCAGGTTTTTATTATCAGTACACACAAAATACATTACAGGTAAATACGCAGAATAACAGGTTTGCAGAAACTGGGTATTACAGTGGAGTAGCTGCATCTGACTGGAGTTGGGGTGGGTTAATTTTTGATGCAGACAATGATGGCCTTTCTGATATTTTTGTATGTAACGGTATTTATAAAGATGTAACCAACCAGGATTTTATTGATTTTTTTGCGAATGATGTGATTCAGAAAATGGTATCAACCGGGCAAAAAGACAAGTTTGACGAAGTGGTAAATAAAATGCCTTCTATTCCGATACCGAATAAATTTTATTTGAATAAAGGAAATCTTCAATTTAATGACATAGCAAAGGAAACAGGTTTGGGAAAACCATCCTTCTCCAATGGGTCTGCTTATGGTGACCTTGATAATGATGGTGATCTTGATCTGGTTGTTAATAATGTAAATCAGGAGTCGTTTGTTTATAAGAATGAAAGCAAAAAATTAGCTGGTAATAATTATATCAGTTTTTTACTAAAGGGAAAAGGTAAAAATACTTTTGCAATAGGCTCTAAGATAAAAATTTACCAGGGAAGCCAGATTATAAGCAGGGAACTATTCCCTTCTCGTGGGTTTCAGTCTTCAGTAGATTATAAGCAAATTATCGGGCTTGGGAAAGGCCAGGCCGATTCGGCTATTATCTATTGGCCGGATAAGAGTATTTCCAAAATTATCAGGCCCGGGGTAAATAAAGAACATATCATATTGCAGGGTCAGGATTCTATTACAATACAACCGGAAGAGCAATTACCGACATCGCTTTTTACAAAAAGCGATAATTCCTTTTTTGAAAAACATACAGAGGATGAGTATGTAGATTTTTATGCGGAAAGAAATATACCAGTAATGCTTTCACGGGAAGGACCTCATGCGGATACGGCAGATGTAAATGGGGATGGCATGACGGATGTTTTTATAGGCGGTGCATCCGGGCAGACGGGTGTTTTATATCTGCAAACAGCAACTGGTTTTGTAAAGAGCAAAAGTACTTTTGAAAACGAAAAGGATTTTGAAGATATCGCCGTACTTTTTTTTGATGCAGATGCAGATGGTGATCAGGATTTGTTTATAGGCGCTGGAGGAAATGTTCAACCGCCGGGAAGCCGTTTGCTTTTTCACAGATTGTATAAAAATGATGGCAAAGGCAACTTTGAGCTAGCGGACAATGCTTTTCCGGATTATGCATATAATGCGGCAGTAGCAGTTGCTTCTGATATTGATGGCGACGGGGATATTGATGTATTTGTGGGCAGCAGAAGTGTACCACAGAATTATGGGGTAGTACCAGAAAGTTTTCTCTATATAAATAATGGCAAAGGAGTTTTTCAAATTTCCGAAAAATTAAAACCGGGGATGATAACAGCAGCAGTTTTTGCTGATGTTGAAGGTGACCGCAACGAAGAGTTGATAGTGGTGGGTGAATGGATGGCGCCGGTCGTGTATTCATTTAATAAAGGGAAATCTAGACCAGTTAGTAATACACTAAGTAGCATGAAAGGATGGTGGCAGTCAATTTCAGTAACCGATATTGATGGGGATAAAGTAAATGATATTGTGTTAGGAAATATCGGAGAGAATTTTTACCTGCAACCATCTATTGAAAATCCTGTCAAATTATGGATTCATGATTTTGATGGTAATGGAACACTGGATAAGATTATTTCAAGAACTGTAAATAATAAAGATGTACCTGTCTTTATGAAAAGAGATATTACCGATCAAATACCCGGGTTAAAAAAGAAAAATTTAAATTTTGAAGATTATGCAAGAAGATCCGTGCAGGAATTATTTTCGGATGCTAACATAAAGAAAGCAGCGCTATTTGAATTTAATTATAATTCCAGCTGCTTATTAATGAATAAAGGTGGCGGAAAGTTTGAAGTCAAAAAGCTGCCCGTTTTCACCCAACTATCCAGTGTAAATGCAATATTAAGTACTGATTTAAATAAGGATGGCAAGAACGATTTGGTTTTAGGTGGTAACCTTTTTTATTTTCAACCTCAGTTTTCAAGATTAGATGCCAGTTACGGTCATGTATTGCTGAATAGAGGCAATGGGAACATGGAGTGGATAAAGCCTTCAAATTCTGGTATAGATGTGCGGGGTGAAATAAAGAGTATTATACCATTTCGATCGCAATCAAAAATACAACTGCTAATTCTCCAGAATGGTACTTATCCGATACTGTATAATTTAAATAAGTTTTGAGCTGATGGGTATGATACAAAAAAATAAATGGTATTGTATTATTAGCTCTTGTCTCCTTTTTTTAGGTGCTTGTTCAACTAATAAAAAACAAGAAGGTTCTATTCTTTTTGAAGTTTTAGAAAGCAAAACTACCGGGCTTGATTTTACAAATGCGCTGACGAATAAGCCAGACTTTAACATGTTGAAGTATATGTACTTCTATAATGGTGCTGGTTTAGGTGCTGGTGATTTTAATAATGATGGGCTGGTGGATCTTTTTTTTGCTTCCAATCAATCGCAGAATAAGATTTACATCAATAAAGGAAATCTTCAGTTTGAAGATGTAACGAACGATGCTTTGATACCTGATGATGGGGGTTGGTCAACAGGAGTATCGGTGGCAGATGTTAATGATGATGGCTTGTTGGATATATATGTTTGCAGGGTTGGTAACTACGGTCCTCTGAAAAGTAAAAACCAATTATTGATTTGCAAGGGAATTAGTAAATCAGGAGTTCCTTATTATGAAGACCAGGCAAAAAATTATGGGCTTGATTTTTCCGGATTTAGTACACAGGCAGCTTTTTTGGATTACGATAATGATGGAGACCTGGATATGTACTTGTTAAACCACTCACTTCGCTACAGCAGCACTTTTGCTGATCGTGGCAGCTACAAAGGAACTGTAGATTCATTATCCGGTGATCGTTTTTACCGCAATGATGGTAGCAGGTTCAATGATGTTTCTCGAGAAGCCGGAATACAACAAACTATAATCGGATATGGATTGGGCATTGCTATTTCAGATGTTAATCTTGATGGCTACCCAGACATTTATATCGGCAACGATTTTCATGAAAATGACTATTTATATATCAATAATAAGAATGGCGGATTTACGGATGCCCTGTCGGAGAAAATTATGCATACCAGCCAGTTTTCCATGGGTGTAGATATTGCAGATATTAATAATGATGCACATCCTGAAATTATCTCTGCAGATATGCTTCCTTCAGATCCGTATATTCTAAAACGATCATTGGGTGAAGATGAATATGATGTTTTTTCATTAAAAATTAGTAAGGGGTACAATCATCAATATGCCCACAATGCTTTGCAATTGAACAGGGGTAATGGATTGTTTAGTGAAACCGGATTTTATTCTGGCATCTATGCTACAGACTGGTCGTGGGCAACCTTATGGATGGATTTCGATAATGATGGTAATAAAGATCTCTTTGTGTCAAACGGAATTCCCAAACGTTTAAATGATATTGATTATATAAATCACATATCCAATCAGGAAATACAGGAAAAGATCAGAAGCAATAAGTTGATGGAAAAAGATATAAACCTGATTGAAAAGTTTCCGCAAATAAAACTCCCTAATCGTTTTTTTAAAAATAATGGACAAGCTGCATTTTCCGATGTTGGCACTAGCATAAAAGGATCTGTTGAAACTTATTCAAACGGAGCCATATATGCAGACTTAGATAATGACGGCGATCTTGATATTGCTGTTAACAACATAGACGAGCCTGCTTTAGTATATCAAAATAAAATTAATGATGAAAAGTCTGCCAGGTCAACAAAACTGATTCTTAAAGGCCCTGTTGGCAATAGAAATGCCATCGGTGCTAAGGCAATTGTTTTTTCAGGTGAGCAAATTATGTTTTCTGAAAAATTTCCGGTTCATGGTTTTTTATCTGCCATGGAAATACCGATGCAAATAAGTGTAGGTGCAATGAAAGTAGATTCAGCTTTTTTAATCTGGCCGGATAATACTTTTCAATCTATAAGTATTCATACTGATTCGCTTCAACTATATTGTAACTATGCTGAAGGCTTAGATGATTTTGATTATTCAATGCTTACAAAAAATAAAAGATCAGAAAGCAGCAATATTTTTTTAGATGTAACAGCATCAGCCAGACTTTCTCTTTTGCACCAGGAGAATACATTTGTTGATTTTGACAGGGAGCCTTTAATCCCTTTTATGTTTTCAACTGAAGGGCCAGCATTGGCCAAAGGTGATTTTAATAGTGACGGACTTGAAGATATATTCATCGGATCTTCTAAATGGCAAAAAAGTTCAATTTTTACGCAACAGCCCAATGGCGCATTTATAAAATCATCACAGCCAGCTTTAGATTTGGACAGTACTTATGAAGATGTAGATGCAATATGGGTAGATGTGAATAATGACTCGTTTACTGATTTGATTGTAGTTAGTGGCGGAAATGAATTTTATGGTATCAATGAATATTTAAAACCCAGAGTATATCTTAACGATGGAAAGAATAAACTGGTTAAAAAGCCGGATGCTTTTAGCAATGTATTACTAACCGCCTCTACTGTTGTAGCCGATGATTTTAATGGTGATGGTAATATAGATCTGTTTATAGGCGGCAGGGTAGTTCCATGGCAATATGGTAAAATACCCGACTCGTATTTACTACAAAACGATGGAACCGGTAAATTTTCAGATGTTACTACAACCCTTGCAGATGGTCTGAAAAATGTTGGATTTGTTAAAGATGCACAGTGGAGTGATATAGATAATGATGGAGATAAAGATCTTGTATTGGCACTGGAATGGGATGGAGTTGCTGTATTTGTAAATAGTAAAGCAAAATTTACAAAACAGTATATTACGCTTAATAAAGGGTGGTGGAATTTTATACTTCCTTGTGATATTGATAATGATGGGGACATTGATTTTATTGCAGGTAACCAGGGCCTCAACAGCCGATTAAAAGCAAGTGCTGCAGACCCAGTAAAAATGTATTACTATGATTTTGACGGAAATGGTAAAAAGGAGCAGATTGTAACCTTTTCTCAAAATGGTAAAGAGTATTTATTTGCAAATAAGGCAGACCTGGAAAAGCAAATGCCTTTTTTAAAAAAGAAATTCCTGTACGCAGAAGATTTTGCCAAAGCTTCGCTTAAAGAAATATTTGGTGCCAGCAAATTGAATGATGCAACCATTTTCTCAGCAAATTATTTTTCTAATGCTGTTTTGATAAATAATGGAGGATTAAAATTTACTGTGCAGGCTCTTCCATGGCAATTACAGCTTACCCCGCTGAAAGCGGCAGCTATATTGAATGCTAACAGTGACGAACTGCCAGATATTCTGATTGGTGGAAATTTTTATTCTAATAATGTTCAGTTGGGACGGTACGATGCTGACCTTGGATCATTATTGATTAATGCCGGGGGGGGGGAGTTTAAATATGAGGCTTTAGATCAAACTCCTATTAAAGGTGAAGTAAGAAATATTCAAAAAATAACACTGCTAAATAAGCAGGAAATATTTTTAATGGCAAGAAATAACGATAGTCTTGTAGTTCTTTCCAAAAAGAAACAGTAGTTAAAAAATGGGGGAGTAGATTTTCATCTGTACTATCTGTTCGTCAGAAAAATCATATCCATCGCTTATAAATTTTTGATAAGGAATAGCAATTGAAGATAAATTACGGTCGGATAAATATTTTTTTAAAGCATCAAAAGCTTTATCTACCTCTCCGTATGGTCCCTGATAAGTTGCTTCCAGTAAATTCTTTTCAAAAGGCATTCTTTTAATTTCAAAGCTTTCATTTTCCGGAATTATAAGTTCCTTGCTAATCCCTATACTTGCAAACAACGTTATATTATTTTCTTCTTTTTGACTATAAAAAATTCGGTTACCATTATAACCCAGGTTATGTTGGTTTGCATAAGCAATCAGGTTGTCAAAAATTAACTTAATTCCTTTTTTCTTATCAGCTAGTGGTACTGTTTCTCTTTTAAACAGGAACAAAGTATCAACTACTTTAACAGGCATTATTTCGTACCCGTATACACGTTTAGTGTCCTGCAGATATTCTTGAAAATCGGCGAAACTTTGTTTTGCTTTTTTTTCTAAATCTCCAGGAAAGAATAACTCTTTTAAATAGGAGTTTTTATAATAAAAATCAATTGTGGTAGCTCCTTCTTTTGCTGTATCAGGCAAAGCCGAAACCAAAAAGGATTTAGTTTTTTTTGCGTCTGAAAAGTTCAACATACAGCTGTAAATAGATTTATTTATTACTTCTAACCGATAACTGCCTAACGTTAATATTTTATTTGTTTCAATAAGAGTGTCCGTGGAATTTGTTGATGCACTTAAAAAAGGCATAAACCATTTTTTAAGATTTGACGGGGAATTGAATTGTTCTGTTACAGCAATAATAGGCAACTGAATGCTCACCGTTTTTTTAAACTGATGCTGTACGAATGATATGTAGTATACAATAAAAGCAATAACTAATACTATAAGAGATGTTATGATTTTTCTTTTCATTTCCAGTCAATTTCTTGGTTTGCAAAATAGATAATTGGGTCCATCCTGAAGCAAAAAGTTCGGGCAAATAACTAATTAGCATTGTGGTTTATTTCTCAACATCAAACGTTTGCAGGCTTCTGATATACAAATAGTTATTAGCAAAAAACCGCTTCATTCTTTATTTTAGGACTATCAAAACGATTGCTTATGTCTTTGCAAAAACCACGATTAAGTTTTTGGCAGATTATTAATATGAATGTTGGTTTTTTTGGCATTCAATATAGTTTTGGTTTGCAGCAAAGTGCAGTCAACCCCATTTATGATTTTTTAGGTGCAAAGCCCGATGAGATTCCACTGCTAAACCTGGCAGGTCCTTTAACCGGTTTAATTATTCAACCTATTATCGGCGCCTTAAGCGATAAAACATGGCATCCAAAATTTGGAAGACGAAAACCTTATTTTTTAATAGGGGCCATCCTTTGTAGTCTTGCTCTCTTTCTTTTTCCTTTTAGTTCCGAATTATGGATGGCCGCTGGCTTGCTATGGATTTTAGATGCAGGAAATAATACGGCAATGGAACCTTACCGGGCTTTTGTTGCTGATAAACTGGATCCTTCCCAGCAGGCAATGGGTTTTCAGGCGCAAAGTTTTTTTACAGGCTTCGGACAAACACTTGCTAATTATTCATTGGCGGTTTTTCCGATAGTATTTGTTGGATATTCTGGCAAATTGCCTACCTGGGTTTTTGCTTCATTTATTTTGGGTGCTATTTGCTCAATTGTATCTGTTTTATGGAGTATGCATACAACTCCGGAAATTCCACCTACGGCAGAGGAATTAGCGGATATAAAAAAGAAGAACGAGGGAATGCCGCATCCGGTTGTTCAATTTTTCTTATCCATTTTCACTACCATTATTGCTTATGCCGTAATACTTGTTCTGTTAATCCCATCCCTTTTTGTAAAGGGCCTGCTGAAAAATGTTGTTAGAAAAGTGGAGAAAAATAAAACGACGAAAATTTTATTTGCACAGAATATTGAAATCATCGAAGCCATATCTGTAATGCCAAAAATAATGTGGCAACTGGCTCTCGTTTATCTTTTTCAATGGTATGCTTTGTTTTGTTATTGGCAAAATAGTGCCAAGAGTATAGGGTTGTCTGTGTATAATACCACACCAGAAAATAAAGAATTGTATGAAAAGGCAGTGAGTCTTGCAGGATCCGTCAATGGTTGGTACAATATAGTAACATTTGTTACTGCTTTTGCACTGGTAGGGTTTGCCAGAAAGTATAGCCCAAAATGGGTTCACTTCTTTTGTCTTGTTTTAGCCGGACTTGGTTTCATTGTCTTCCCGTTTATTGAAAGTAAAACTCTTTTATTTTTTGCCATTACTGGTTTTGGTATTGGCTGGGCAAGTATGATGGGTATTCCATACCTGATGGTGGTTAGCGAAATTCCCAAGGAAAGATATGGTGTATATATGGGTGTGATAAATATGATGATTGTAATACCGATGTTGCTGCAGACGGTAACTTTTGGGTATATACTAAAGCACTTATTAGGAAATAACCCCGGTAAGGCGATTGTATTTGCGGGTGTACTTCTTTTAATAGCAGCAATATTTACTACACTTCTTAAATCTAAAAAGATAACAGGAGATGCTGTTTTGCCTGCGGCAGCGGGTCATTAAATTAAATGTATGAGAATTAATAAAAGCCTCTTAGTTATTTTGTTTTTTGTTTTAACATCCCTTGGCTGCAAATCAAAAAGTAAACCTGCTACAACAAATAATACCACCGAAAAAAAATGGTGGAAAGAGGCTACGGTATACCAGATTTATCCACGCAGTTTTAAAGACAGTGATGGGGATGGAGTGGGTGATGTAAAAGGTATCATCTCAAAACTAGATTACATTAAAAGTTTAGGAATAGATGCAGTATGGCTAAGCCCTATTTATGCATCACCACAAAGAGACAATGGTTATGATATTAGTGACTATGAAAATATTCATCCGCAATTTGGCACCATGGCCGATTTTGATGCTTTGTTAAAAGGATTTAAGGAAAGAGGAATAAAAGTAGTGATGGATATGGTGCTCAACCATTGCAGTAGCGAACATAAATGGTTTAAAGAGGCCAGTAAGTCAAGAGAAAGTCCTTACTATAATTATTTTCATTGGTGGCCAGCAGAAAAAGGAGAACCGCCTTATCGCTGGAGCATTTTTGATGAAAAAGCATATGGTTGGGAATTTAATAAAGCAACGAACTCTTACTACCTGCATTACTTTGCCGATTTTCAGCCAGATTTAAATTGGGAGAACCCGGTCTTGCGACAAGATATTTATAAGATGATGCGGATGTGGCTCGATAAAGGAGTAGATGGTTTTAGAATGGATGCATTAGCATTTATATCAAAAGATACTACCTGGCCACCCTTGCCTAAAGAGTACAATGGAAACTGGGGTTTATATTATGCCAGTGGCCCCCGGTTACATGATTATGTGCAGGAAATGAACAGGGAAGTATTAAGCAAGTATGATGTGGCAACTGTAGCAGAGGCGATGGGCGATGTAGAAAGGGTTAAAAAATTTGTGGATGAAGACCGCAAAGAATTGAACATGGCCTATCATTTTGAAGCTATTGATTTTGGTTATTTACCCGGCGAGTATAAAATGCCCGACCCCAAAGGATATGATTTTGTAAAATGGAAAAGTATATATGCAAAATGGGATAGTGCATTTATAGATAAAGGTTGGGGAACGATGTATTTGGCCAATCATGATCAACCCCGTATGCTTACCAGGTGGGGAAATGATGCACCGGAGTTCAGGGATTATTCATCCAAAATGTTGACTACGCTAATACTAAGTATGAGAGCTACACCTTATTATTATTTTGGGGATGAAATAGGAATGAGCAATATCAAATTTGATAGGGTAGAGCAGTACAACGATGTGGAATTACTTACTAACTATGCACAGGTAAAAGCAAAAGGCGGCGATCTAAAACGTTTTTTGGAAGGCATGAAAATTTCTTCCCGTGATAATGGCCGCACACCTATGCAGTGGGATACAACATTGAATGCAGGATTTAGTACTACAACACCGTGGCTGCCCGCCAATGCTAATTATACAACAGTAAATGTAGCTGTGCAGGATAAGGATAACAATAGTGTACTTAATTACTTTCGTCAAATGCAAAGACTTCGGAAAGAAAACGAAGTGTTGGTTTATGGCAAGTTTAATTTAGTAGATCCAAATAATTCTGATGTGTTTGCATACACAAGAGAGCTGAATGGCAAAAAATTATTAGTGCTGCTTAATTTTTCTAAAAATATAGCAACTGTTACAACAGGTATGGATATCAGCAAAGCAAAAGTGCTAATCAATAATTATTCGGCTCCTTCTGACAATGGAACGTTAAAGCCTTATGAAGCTATTGTTTTTGAATTATAAAGTATGAATAAAATACTCTGCATTGGCGAAGCTTTGATTGATATGATTTGCACCGACAAAGGCAAAGGGTTATCAGACGGCGAAAATTTTTTAAAAAAGCCCGGTGGGGCGCCTACTAATGTTGCTGCGGCAATAGCCGCATTAGGTGGCCAGGTAGAACTGGCAGCCAAAGTAGGTATTGACCCTTTTGGAAAACATTTGATAGATGTAATGCAATCATTCGGCGTAAGTACAAAATGGATGCTGCAGGATGAAAAGCATTTTACCACATTTGCTTTTGTATCATTAATGGAGAATGGAGAAAGAGATTTTTATTTTAACCGGGGGGCAGATGGGCAATTAAGCAGGGAAGAAGTTGATGGAATCAATTTAAAGCAATTTTCTGTTATTCATTTCGGATCTGCTACCGGATTTTTACCCGGCCCTTTACAGGCTGCATACCAGGGACTGTTGCAAAAAGCATTGCAGCAAAATATTTTTATCAGCTTCGACCCCAATTACCGGCAACTTTTATTTAAAGACGAGCAACAATCTTTTATTGATCAAAGCTGGAATTTTTTAAATAGTTGCCATTTTTTTAAAGTAAGCGATGAAGAAGCATTAATGATAACAGGCAGAGCAACGATAGCCGATGCGGCCAACGAATTTTTACAAAGAACCAAAGCAGTATTTGCAATTACCATTGGAAAAGACGGTACTCTTTTAGGTGTAAATGGAAAAACAGTCGTCATACCCAGTATAGCAATAAAACCAATAGATACTACTGGTGCAGGTGATGCCTTTGTTGGCGCAGTATTGTATCAGCTTGCTGATAAAACAGTAACCGGAATAAACTACATGACTGATGAGGAATGGGCAGCCGTCATTTTAAATGGTAATAAAGCTGGTGCCCGCACCTGCGAATATCTGGGGGCTATGGAAGCGTTTAAGCATTTAAGCAGTGATATATTTAATTAAAAATTTTAGTTGATAAGATGACGACAGTATCAGCAACAGAAGCAAATGAAATAATTTTTGACACTGCATTCAATGAACGATTACAACAGCAGTTGGGAGAATTGAGCAATTTGTATAATAAAGTATATGCTTACCATCCGGCAGGTAAAGATAATTTTGAAGCACTGCTGAAAACAATAGCTTTTGCATTTGCCAACCGTTCTACTCAGTTGAAGCAGCGGGATTTGGAAAAGCTAAAAACGGAACCAGAACATTGGTTTCTCAGTAATCAAATCGCTGGAATGAGTTTATATGTGGATCGTTTCTGCGGCTCTATTAAAAACCTGCAGGGTAAACTGGATTATTTTGAAAAACTCGGGGTAAACTTTTTGCATGTCATGCCCGTTTTTGAAAGCCCGGAAGGAGAAAGTGATGGCGGATATGCAGTTTCTGATTTTAGAAAAGTGAACCAGCGATTTGGTACCATGGATGATTTGCTGGAATTACAAAAGGAAATGCAGCAACGCAATATGTACCTGATGCTCGATATTGTTTTAAACCATACCTCTCATCGGCATGAATGGGCAGAAAAGGCTAAAAATGGGGAACAGCAGTATCAGGATTATTATTATTTCTTTAATGACAGACATGAACCCGATGAGTTTGACAGGCATATGCCTGAAGTTTTTCCGGAAGCTGCACCCGGAAACTTTACTTGGGTGCCCGAATGCAACAAATGGGTAATGAGTGTTTTTCATAGCTACCAATGGGATCTGAATTTCAGAAACCCAAAAGTATTGGTGGAAATGGTTGACACGATTTTGTATTATGCAAATCTTGGTATTGATGTATTAAGAATTGATGCACCTGCTTTTATCTGGAAAGAAAAAGGAACGGATTGTCAGAATCTCCCGATGGCACATACGCTATTGCAGCTAATAAAGCAATGTGTTCAAATTGCTACACCCGGTATGGCTTTATTGGGCGAAGCAATCGTTGCCCCGGAGGAGATTATGAAATATTTTGGTACAGGTAATAAACTGGCTCAGGAATGCGACTTCGCCTATAACGCTACCCAAATGGCTTTGCAATGGGATGCATTAGCAACAGGAGATATTAGAGTAATGATGGCAGCACAACATGTTTTATTGCAAAAGCCATATGGAACATCGTGGATAACATATACCCGTTGCCATGATGATATTGGATTGGGGTATGATGATTATATGATTGGCAAAGCAGGATATGATCCTTTTGAGCATCGTAATTTTTTAAAAAATTATTATTCGGGAAATTATGAAGGCTCCCCGGCAAGAGGTGCTTTGTTTAGTGTAAATGAAAAAACTGGTGATGGACGAATAAGCGGTTCTTTAGCTTCGTTGTGTGGTTTGGAAGCGGCATTAGAAATAAGCGATAAAAAAGAAATTAGGAAGTCGGTTCAAAAAATTTTATTGATGCAGGCGCATAGTTTTTTTTTGGGTGGAATTCCTATGATCTTTTATGGCGATGAGTTGGCTCAAACAAATGATTATTCTTATTTACAGGACAAAGGTAAAAATTATGATAACCGCTGGATGCACAGACCGTTTATTAATTGGGATAAAGAAGAAAAACTCAATGAACCCCGTTCTGTTGAAAAGGCTGTTTTTACTGGCACACAACAATTAATTGCTATTAGAAAAAAGTTGGCGGTGATAGCAGATAAAAAGAACCTTACCTGGCTGACACCGCATAATATTCATGTTGCAGGATATTTAAGAGCATGGGACGATAAAAGGGTTTATTGCCTTTATAATTTTAGCGATAAAGAACAGCATCTTACCTGGTATATATTTAAAGAGAATGGAATGAAGCCAGGAAAGTTGTATGATTATTGGAGTGAAAAAAAGATCATCGTGAAAAATGATCATGAATACTTTACACTTCCGCCTTATTCTTTTTTTATTTTAGAGCCTGTGTAAAAGCTATTTAGAAATTCTCATTTCGTATTTATCAATCAATGCTAACAATACACCATTTGTCCAGCCAAAACCATCCTGGCCTTCATATTCACCGCCACCGGCTTCTAAGTGAGTGTCAACAACATTATATTTCTCCATTAATTTGCCGGTGCGGTTAAAAACATCAGTGTTTAGTTTTATCCAGCGCTGTGCTATCGTTGCAGCAACATCGGTATAACCATAATTTTCAAAACCGATTATGGTCATCCATTGTAAAGGCGCCCATCCGTTAGGTGCATCCCATTGCTGGCCAGTAGTATAGTTGCTGCTAACTACACCACCATTTTTTAATAAGGTAGTTTCAACAACATGCTTAACTTGCTCAGCCTGTACTTTTTCAGCGAGGTTAAAAAACAAAGGTGCTATACCTGCAATACTAATAATCTTCTTTTGTTTGTTTTCGGGAAGATCAAAATCATAGAAGAAACCTGCTTCATTATTCCAACAATATTTTTGAATCGCCTTTTTTCTATCATCGGCTAATTTGAGAAATTGTTCCTGCTTAACTTTTTCTGCTGTCAATTGATAAGCTTCAGAAATTGTTTGTTCAAGGTGATAGAGTAGGCAATTTAAATCGACCGGAATAATCTCAGAAGTATGTATGCTTGAGAAATCCGATTGGTCTTTAAACCATCTGCAACTATAATCCCAGCCAGACTCTGCTCCAGCCCGCAGATGTCTGAATAAAAGAGAAGGCTCCCGGTTTGATTGATGAGAAAGCTCTACATCTTCCCGGTATGATTCAGGTCTTGGCGTATCACATTCATCCCAATAGCGATTTAATATTTCGCCACCTGGCATTTTTACTACACGGTTTGTTGTATTGTAGTCATCAGCTAATTCGTTTCCGCCTTTCATCCAATACTGATATTCTTTTTCTAATTGCGGCAGGTATTTAATTAGTGTATCACTGCCTTTTGATTCTGCCAGCAATTTTATCATCAACGAATAAAATGGAGGCTGCGAACGACTGATAAAATAATCTCTGTTTCCATTGGGAATATGGCCGTATTTATCAATAAGGAAAGAAAAATTATTAACCATATGCTCTATCATATCCACCTTGCCTGATGTATGTAACCCAAGCATTGTAAAATAACTATCCCAATAGTAAATTTCACCAAACCTGCCACCCGGTACAATGTAAGGGTAAGGAAGTGTAATTAAAGTGCTGTGGCTTTCAGGTATGTTTGTCTTCCGTGTAAGCACTTTCCAGAGAGATTCAATATTGTTAACAACGCCTTTATTTATTTCGCTGGTGTAATTTGAATTTTGCGGAACAGGCACTTCAAAATTTTCTAAAACAAAGTTGGAAAGATTAAAACCTGTCTCTTTTTTTGCGGCGGCATATTTTTCAGCTATTTCTTCAAATGGATGTTTGGGAGTACAGTCTACAAAAGTTTTTCCATCAGGAAAAATTTTCTGTAGTTGCACATCTTTGAAAAGAGGGTCGTCATATAACATAAAACAAAAAAGAGCAGTTTGAGTTTAATTTTCTACAGCAGCTTTTGTAGAAAATCGTTTAAAGATTATGAGAAGTATGATTAGAATAGCTACGGGAATCAACGAACAGTAAAAAGCTGTTTGTCCACCATAATGTTCAAATATATTTCCGGTTATAACGGAACCGGTGGTGCCGCCCAACGCAGAAAAAACAACAATAAGCCCTGACATAGACGCATGCTTATGTTTAGGAAGACTGCTCAGTATTACTGAATTAATAGCTGGATAAACGGGTGCTAAAAACAATCCAATTAACGGAAAGGCGAAGGCTGCCATTGGTATGTCACCAAGGTTGTTGATAGGAATACCACTAACATTTTTTGTAAGGGGCACAGTTATTAGCACAATTATGCTGGCAATAACAAGACAGCCTGTTAATACATACAACCAATCTAATTTCTTTAAAACTATCCCGGCAAAAAAACGACCAACCGCAATAGATAATGAAAGTATGCCTGCCATTTTTATACTCAGACTGGTTGAAAGTTTTAGCACATCGTTGTTAAATGTAGGCAGCCAACTCATTATACTTTGCTCAATCAAAACATAAAAGAAGGCGCTGCAGATAAATACTAATACCAGCGGTAGGGCAATTAGTTTTAGCATCGCCATAAAATCCTGGCCGGGTGAAACAGCTTCTTTTTGCCTGTCCTGTTTTACAGATGATTCATCAAGGGGCGTAGTTAATAGCAGAAGGAAAGCAATAAAAGCTAAACCAGCTAATAAGTAATATACATTAAACCAACTGGTAGAGGCCGGGTTGTCGTTATCTACGAACGAACTAAAAATAAAATACCCAGCCAGTACGCCAATCATAAAAAATGATTCCAGAAAATTCATCAGGCTCAGGTGTTCTTTTTTATCTTTTGTCACCAGGCCAAGCGTAGAAAAGACGGAAACTTTTATAAGTGCAAAACTCACTCCGATGGTGGCAAACAAAAGCTTTGTCATCCAGAATGTACTAACAGATGGAATAATGAGACACATAATTGTTACTAGTGCTAATGCAATAAGCATTGTTTTCTTGTAACCAATACGTACTACATAGGAAGCAAAAAGAAATGAAGCAATGGCAATTGGAATATCCTTAAACCCTTCTAAGACACTGGCGGCACCTTTTGTTATTCCGAAATTATTTTGTACCTGTAGTATGACCGTCCCCACACTATTGAGCAGCATGGCAAAAACAAAATAATTAAGAAAAAGGGAGATTTTGATTTTAATGTTTGACATGCAGTTCGTTTATGAAATGAAAAGTACAAACTTCATTTTCAAAAACTAAGGGTAACTAAAAACTATAACGTTTGCGGTGATTAAATAATATGACTAATCAAATTCACCAGTAAAAATTTAGATGGAGCCACCTTGTACTAATTGTGATTCAACAATAGTCAACTGTTCGGCCTGTTCATTTTTTAAACGGCGAAACATTTGCTGGGAAGCCTGTTTGCCTAATTTGTAGCCACTTGTTTCCACATGTGTGATCTTTGGGTTATATAATGTAGGAATAAAACCATTGCTGATACTTATAACAGCAATATCATCCGGCACTTTCAGGTCAAGATGATGAATGGCATTCATAACACCGATCAAAATCAAATCGCCCATGCAAAAAATCACATCCGGACGGGTATTGCTTTGGAGATATCGTAAGGTAACTTTTTCAGACTCTTCAATTACTTCCGGATGTTCGATCATAATATTTGTTTCGGGTGATTGCCGGCGAAACACTTCTGTAAATGCTTCCAGTCTAATATGTGAAAGACTTAAATGAGGATGTCCGAATAAGGCCAGTACATTTTTCTTTTTCTTTTCAATAATGGTTTCAGCAATCAATTTTGCAGAAAATTCATCTGCCATACATACTCTGTAATATTCACCGGTTTGCGGCACTCTATCTACAAACACTAAGGGAATATTTAAATTTTCAAGCTTATCAAATGCCTCCATACTTTCCGTTTGAGTAGATATGGCAGCAAATACACCCATCACCATATTTTTTCTGAAAAGTTGAAGATTGGTTGCTTCAATGTCGGCACTATCCCTCGATTGCATGATCATTACAGAGTAACCATGCAGCCGTGCATCTTCTTCAACGGCTGAAATAAAGGAGTCGTAGAAATAATTATTTATAGTTGGAACAAGAATTCCTAAGATGTTACTTTGCCGGGTACGAAGTTGTACGGCAGAGCTATTCGGTTCATACTCCAATGCAATAGCCAGTTCTTTTACTTTCTTTTTAGTAGCTGCAGATATATCCGGATGGTCTTTTAGGGCACGGGATACTGTAGATATACTTATGCCGAGAACTTCTGACAGTTTTTTCAGTGTACTTTGCTGCATGAGGGATGTTTAGCAATCGATTGAACTATATGCAGCTAAAGATAATGGATTATGAACTTTAAATAAAAGCCATCCATTATACGACGATTAGGTTGAATTCTCATAATCTCAGAAGCGTTGAAGTTTTAAACAAAATAAAAAGAGGCGTCCGTAAAGAATTACAACGCCGGATTGCTTATAACTTTATTTTCGGTTTACTGTGGTTATTTATAATCTAAATGAAAGCCCTGCTGTTATTGCATAATCAGCAAACGCTGCATCGCCATGAATGTCGGTTCCTGTATCAGCACTACGCAATTTGTCGGAGTAACTTTTTGTTCTGTTCCTTTCTATGGCAACTGGTACTGATAAATAGAAAGTAGCTTTTTTGGCCTGGTATGAAAAAACTGGTTCAAATGAAGTTACAAATCCGGGTCTGCGGAATCCTTTATCGCCACCAATAAGATCGCTACTGGGAATAGCTTCCATACGAATACCCCCGGTGAAACTAAACTTGCCGGTCATATAACTGGCACCACCTCTTATCATATACTGATCGGGTACACTCATGGTATTAGTAAAATATTTTATTGCTGTTGCATTAGGAGTGCCACCTCTTGCTGTAGAAACACCATTCTGTTCACGGGGATTAATGAGGTAATAAAAATTTCCATACATACCAAATTGATGGTTGAACTGATAATAACCGTTTAACTCAAGACTAAATCCAGTGCCCCCATCACCCAGCTGTATAGATTGATCAACTGGTCCTAATACTACACTGCCATCTGCTTTATAAAAATAATCCTGGTATTGATAATCGCCGGTTGGCAATTTAATACCAATGCCAGCCTGAATATTTCCTTTAAGATTTTTGGCAGGATTGAATAACCAACGGTACACACTTACTCTCATATCGCCTATTCCAAAAGACCTGGTATTATGACGGGCAGCTGACCCACCCGAATTTCCGCCATGCTCATATAATGACGAACGGGTGTTGGAAATTAAAGGTAAGGTCATGCCTACAGACCATCTTGCATTAAAGTGGCGGGTAGCTGTAATATCGAGAGAATAAGTATGATTGATAACTTCAGTGGCATTTTCTTCTCTTTCTTTTTGTTCAACACTTCCTACAAAATGCTTGTAGGATTTAAAATAACGGTTATTAAAATTCATCTGCCATCCTTTGGCAGCTTCCGGATTACCGAAGCTGCAGGAATTGCCATTACTGCGGATGGCAACACAGCCCTGTGCATTTGTTTTTATTGTAGCTATAATTATCAATACTGATACAGCAATTATATAGATATATTTCATGGTATTTTTCTTTTTTATAAAACTATTTTTTAAAAAGGCGTCAGCAGAGAACTACAACGCCGGATTGCTTTTGTCTAAAAAATTTATTCTGCTCCATCTGTTCTTGCTCTTAAAATAGCATAGTCTCCTACCTTAATTCCAGCTTCTAATCCTTTTTCACAATCACTGCGGTAATGGATAGCACCATACATGCGACTAAGCGATGCCTCTAAAGCCATAGCATTATAGACAGCCGCTTTGGGTTTTATAATGTGGCTAAGTATAGTAGCTGCAGCACCACTAAATGTAGAGTGCCCGGATGTATAAGAAGGAAAATTAGGTACACCAGCTACTGATTTTATCCGTGGATCCATTTGCGATGGACGTGGATTAAAATAAAAATACTTGCTATCCCAGCAGGTTACTGCAGCGTCCATCAATGCCATATTCAATAAGCCCATATTTCTGGCCCATCTTACTTCACTATAATTTTCTTTTACAAAATCTTCACTGGCTATTGCATTCCAGTGGCCGGGTGGTGTATATGTCCCGATGCCATCTGCCCAGAAATGAGTGATGCGAATTTGTTCTGCTGAAGGATTTTTGCTGAACTGATAAATTTCTTCCAACTCCGATTTGAATTGTGGCGATGAAGTAGAAGGAGGTGCCGGGGCCCTGATAGTTGTTACCATTGTTAACGAGTCAAACAACCAGGTACGAACCCTTCCAAATAAAGGAAGCATGCCCGGTCGTATTGGACTTTCCTGGCTTATCCAGGGTGTTTCTCCTCTTGCAATTGCATCATTTTCCATTTGTGTCCAAATGGTTTGATTTGCCACCGCAGCACCAGCTCTGTCGCCTCTTGCCCGGGTTACAAATTTTCCTGCTATAGATTTACCCAGAGTTTCTCCAACTTCCAAATCACTGCGTACGTTGGCGCCTGAAAGTATTCTTGCCCTTCTGTGTTCTTCTGCTTTTTGCTGAATAAAATCCTGATCGCCGGGAAATAAAAGTTTTAATATTTCTGCACTTACTCCAATTACTACTGCATCTTCAGATGGATAAGAAGGTAAATCTGATTTTGTAATCAATACTTGTAAGCTTCCATCTACTTTGTATGGTGCTGGCCTGTTATACACAGCCTTGTAATGCCAGGCTGCTACTAATGCATCGTAGGTAGCGGCTGATAAATATGCATATGCTCTTGCAGCGTAAGGAGGATTAGCAAAGGGAAAAGTAGGATAAGCTAATGGATTGGCTGCATTTGGAACTGGATAAGTGCCGTCTTCATTTTGAAATGGGGGTCTGTTATGTTTGGCAACTAATTCCCTCATTATTTCATTCCAGCGAAGAACGGCTCCGGCACCCCAGTACTTTACAATTCTTTTTTCTTCGGCAGTAAGTTCTGCCTGCCAGGTTTTTATTTCATTTATTTGTGCTACATAATCAGGGGATGTGGTTGCAATTGGTGCAGGGACCGTAAACTCTGTAGGCCCCGTTAATAATATGGGACGCCAGGTGCCTGCGTTCAGATCTTGTGATGCCGGATTTAGCGTTGGAAATTCAAGACTAGTATCTGTTAGTTCTTTTGAGCAGGAACCAAGTACTACAGATGCAAAAATGATATATAAAAGAAGATTTCTTTTCATGGTAATTATTTTTTTGATTTCTCTGAATCTGTTTTTTCTTTTTTAGACAAGTCAAGCACATAAAAGATACCGGCATTAAATCCAGTTGACTGTCCTATATTTCTTCCGGCCACGGTAGTCATTATATTACCGGTTACAGATAGTTGTGGCATAAATGGCATTGGGTATTTAAAATTGAAGCCTACCCTGGTTGCATTCATCTCATTACTAACAAAGGGCATATTGTTTCGGGTTATATCAAAGCCTCCTAATGTTTTCCAGCCGTCAAGTATTAATTCTGCATAGGCACCCTTATCTCTGTAACCAACCCTTACATTGTACGATGCTGCATCCGGCATTTTCACTTCATTGCTGTAATGCATTTCCGTAGTGTAATAGGCTGTGCGATCTATCTCAATATTACTTCTTCTGATGTAGGTACCGGATACTGTTGCAAACCAACTATCCCGTTGATAATCCGCCATAGCCCTTACAGATAGATTTTTACTTTCCATCCCAATAGACATAGGTAAAAAATCAGCAGTATAGTCAGAAGCAGGAAATGAATACCCGCCAATTCCAAATAAAGACAAACGGCCTTGTCCTATTTTTTTAGAATATGCTTTCCATTTTACCCAGAAAGAAAGGTCTTGTATTCCTCTTAATCCTTTCAATTGTCCTGCTGATGCTTTTGTTTTAATATACGGCAAACCAAAAAGTACATTAAGCTTGTTGCTAACGCCATAGTTGCCCATAATACTATACATGGTGGTAGAAACTTTACCGAGGTTAAGGTTGTCTCTTTTTAATGTGCCTTCCCAATAATTTTTCCAGCTGCTGTAACCGACCATAGGTCCGATACAAAAGGCGTTTTTCTCCATCATTACCCCGTCAATTTCAGTTTGTGCTATGGCTGGCTTTAGGAATAAAAACCATAGTAGCACAAGACTTATTCTTATTATAATTTTTTTCATTTTTTAAATTTTAATCGTTGAACAATAAATTCACCAAGCCTTGCTCCGGCTTCGGTTCCATGTTCGTTATCAAACCGGTAGTGAATACCACCATATAATCTTGACATGGCAGCTTCTCTGGCTGCTAAACGGAATGATTCAATCTGCCTATTTTTTATACCAAACTCAAGCAATGATGTATCTGCAAATGACAAGTTGTTACCAAACCAGTTGGTCATCGTTTCTGCGGCGGCAGCAGAAATAGTCGCATGTCCGCTGGTATGCGATGGGAAAGGCGGCGTTTGTATATAAGGCTGCCAATCGCTGGCTATGTATTTATTGATGAGTGATTCTGGCCGCACCAGATTGCTCCGGTATTTTTCATCCCAACAACTGATGAATGCATCAAATAAGGCGATAGATGTTTGAGCATAAGCTGCCACCGTAGTAGAGAAATCTGCTCCGGCCTTTTGTGCCCCTATGCCTACTATATTCATCCAGTGGCCAGAAGGCGAGAATTTTTTGGTAGCAAACATAATGTGCCCACTTACATTCATCTTAAAAGGGTTGTCGTCCCAGAAATCTGCAATATGCTTTTGTTCTTCGGTAAGGCTGTCACCTATAGCTTTTACTTCCAGTAACGCCTTGTAGAAATCACTGCTTTTATTACTGGTTGAGTAAGTTGGATGTGGTGTAGGTTTAAATTGAGAAGCACTATCCATTACCATTGGTCTTATTTCCATCCAATGTGGTTCTAAAGCTTGTGCATACATTGGCGGTGTAGGTACCCAGCGGCCTTCATCAGTTGTAATTGCAAATTTTGGAGCTGTTCTTAATTGCAGATAATTATCTTTTTTACTCCAACGGATAATATGTGCAGACATACTATCAGCAAAACGCTGTGATGCATTTATAACATTAGAAGATACTCCTGCACTATCGGCATCATGCTTTATTTTATCAACATAGGTCTGCATACTCCCTTCCGGAAAAGTAACTGCTTCACCTACTTTACAAAACGCAAGCAAGGCAGCTAACTGGTAGCTTACATTAGCTGTATCGGTTTTAGGGAATGCGGGTAAATGTTTTATCTGCCCGGCTAATGAAACAAAACGGTTATCAAAAGAAGCCACTACTTCGTAAGCAGCAATATTCGCATATACATAATTACGACTGGCAATCATGGGCGGAAAATTATTTTCCAGCACCACGTTGTTCAGTTGTTTT
>CAZXMP010000055.1:0-22576 GCA_964641575.1 uncultured Chitinophaga sp.
TAATATGAATCGATACTATCTTTCCGGAAGTCACTAACCTGTATGTCAACAGGCGGCTGAAGATGATGCAGGAAATTTGTGAGATCGATATACCGCTTACCTTCCACGTTGCCAGGCATACATTTGCCAAGACAGTAGCTTTAAAGAATGGAATACCGCTGGAAACAATACAGATGCTGATCGGGCACACGAAGATTTCCACTACCCAGATCTATGCCGATGTGGATGAAGAAAAAATCATTAACGATATGAATGGTTTAGGTGATAAACTCGACAGGAAGAGAGAAATCGTTCTGAATCACCGAAGGGAAATTGTTGCATCTGCTTAAGATCAATCAATTTTGGTTTTTAAAATAATAACGAAGCCCGCACTTGCGGGCTTTACCATTTCAGTATTCCTCCTCCAACAATTTCTTAATATCCTCCTTATTATAATAAATAGTCCCGCCTATTTTTTTCGTCCGTAGTTTCCTGCTAATACGTAGAGCAACCAGCTTATTGACAGAACAACCAAGCATCTTTCTTACATCAGCGGTTTTATATCCTTCGGGCTTTTCTGTGCCGGGCTTGATCAACCCTGCCACAATATTTTTAATATCTTGTAAAAGCTGGACCCGGAATAACTCAAGGTCTTCTTTGGTCAAAACTTCCGCCGGCATTGTTTCAGGTTTTCAAAGTGGCTTTCAGAGAAGTAAAAGATACCATGCTTCCAAGGAAATGGTTATAAGAGGGAATATATTTTACATATCCATACTCATGCAATTGTCTTAGCACTTTATGGTAAGTATTGCCACCGGATATTTTGCATAAATTGATGATGTCCTGCCTGAAAAAGGATAGCGGGCCATCTTGTCCGCTATCCTTCCATTTTTTCCACAACGAAACATACAGGCTGATATGTGCCGCCGAAATACGGGGGTCGGCTTCTACCAGCGTTAAAAAATGATAAAGTGGATCCATTTAATTTATTCCTTGTCGTTTACGATTTGATTTTTTTTTAGTGTTCGGCGGACCACCTTCATCCTCGCCCGGATTCTGCTTCAGGCTTTTTTTTTGATCATCCTGCTTCACTGATTGCTCCGCTGAATTACTTTCATAAAGTTTATCAGTACGTATACGCTGCCCAGATGCTTCATAAAAATTGAGCGACTTGAATTGGGGTGCCGCTTCGATGAATACCTTTTGCTCTTTCCCTTGTATGGTTAGCGTAACGGATTGCCTGTTCCCTCTCTCCAGGGATTCAATAAGCCGCTGACTGTCCGTTTCGTTCTGTAATTCTTTAATGGAATGATTTTGCAAAACAACCTTCAGGTCAAAGCCATAGTTTTCATTAAACGGCCGGAGCTTAAAGTTGCCGTGTGCATCTGTTTCTTTAAAGTTAAGTTGCTGCCAGGCATTATACTTTTCCCCTTCTTTATTGGTTAGTTCTTTATGGATAGCCCGGCCACACATGAGGTTGTAGGCTTCTTTTAACGTGATATTATCCTCTTTGCTACTGATATAAAAAGTTTGCTTGATGGCATCAGGATGCTGATCATTTTTCAGCATCAGATTATACCGGTTAAAGAAATAGATATCGCTTTCATCTGATTTCCTGAAATGAAGAGTTGCGGCTGTTTCATCTTTTCCATAATCTTTCTGAAAGCTCAGCGTAAACTGCGGCTCCTGATTTTGCAATTTCTCTTTCAACTGCTGCTGCAGATCTTCACCAAAGCCTGTGTACTTTAGTTGATTACTCAGGTAATCGAAATTTTTTTCGTTCATGATTGACAAATTTTTATTGTTAGATAATTGTAGTTCCAATTGTTGTCCATAAGGAATTTGTTTTAGCAGTTCATCGACTGATTCTGCACGGATGACTCTGTAATTATCATATTCACTGATGTTGTTGTCGGCGTACTCATTTGCCTCGTCCTTTGTTTTAAAGAACGCCATATCCGGTTTGTCCAGGAAGTAGGTAATGGTATTGTATGCTATATAAATATTACCATGAGAAATTTCCTTGTTTGCTAAATGGAGTAATTGATCGTCTATTACATGTTCTCTCTGCATTTGCTTTATATATTGATAAGCTTCCGTTGCCGTTACTGTTAATTCCCCGTTGCCTTCCACCAGCAGGGTTACTTCATAGCGTTGTTTAAAAACACTGTCATCGGGAATAAATTCTTTATACAAAGACTGTGGCCAATATTTAAACATGAAAAGTGCTGCGGCATCCGGGTCAGCATGGTGTAATTCTTTTATTTTTTTTTCAACAGCCATACAGTATTCGTAATCACCAGCCATTTCATTCCCTGAGTAATAAGCATTCGTCATTCTATCGGCTACCTTCAGTTCTTCGTTCAGCGAAATATATAAAGCGGGAACAGGAATACTGCGAATAGTTAACTCGTATTCCTTTAACCGGAAATAATCAGCCGCATTTCGCTCAAACCGGAGAAAATATTGCAGCAAGTCATTGTCAATTTGTGAACCCCAAACAATAAAGAAATCTTTTTCCGGATTATTCAGGTTCATAAAAAGTTCACCGGCACGGTCTCCCAATCCGAGGCGGATTAACTGCTCCGTTAATGCTATGGCATTCTCTTCCGTCATATTTAATGTAAATCCGGCAATACAATTGCTTTCAAAATATGACCATTGTAAATCTTCAGGTTTAAATGCCGGCCACCATTTTTTTCCATGATGCGGATGCCAAGTAGCTTCGCATCAGGAATAGTGAATTTGTCCAGGGCCACAACGATCACTGAAAAATTATATGCTTTCACCTGCTTCTTATTGCCTGCTATATACAATGGAGTTAATTCATTTTCCTGGATAGCAGTACGCTTGCTTTTCTTTTTATCCCGGATACCAAATTGCAAAAGATCAATATCATAATCCAGCGGACTGTGGTTACATATCTCTAACTGGTAATAGATAACTTCATCCTTGATATAGATACCTGTCACTTTCGCCACCACATTATACTTTTCCACTTTTAAAATGCGACGGGGTTTATTGTCTATAATACTGTTAGCATAGGTAGCGATACTTGCTTTTTTATTCGGTGGTAAATGCCATACAAGGCTTGCGGGCTGCGGCTGGTATGTCACCGTGAATTCATAGACGTGGCCATCGCCGGTCACTACACTCAAATTCGTTTCGGAAAATTGCTTATTGGCTGCTTTCACTAATAGGATATTATCATTTTCTTTTACTGGTTGTACCAGAATATCCTTTGTCCCCCTGTCTACATATTTAATAGGAAAGGGGAAAATTAAGGAAGTGGTTTTGTCAGTAGTAATGGTTAACGGTTGTTGTGCAAATGCTATATTGCTTAATGCAAGTAAAAAAATGATTATTGTTTTCATTGTTGAATATTTTTGTCGTTTAATAATACTTTGTATCCCGCCTTCACTAATACTTTTACCTGTTTCACTTTTTTCGAAAGCAATGATTTGGCAGTATTAATTCCGGCTGTAGCAGCTTGTGCTTTGAATGAGGGGTCCATACTCGACATTTCCATAAGTGATAGACTGTTATCGGCAGATTGTTTTGCAACGTCACGATTAATGGCACCAGGAATATATATGCCCGGCAACCCGTCCATATCATACACTTCCAGTTTAACGGGATATAAATTATTATTGTATCTGATTGAAGTGATTTCGATTTCTAACCTTTCGTTATTCAGTGATGCAATGCCAAAAACAAAATTATCTTTAGGAATTAGTGACCCATTGATATAAATAGCAGAGGACAACCTGAATTTAACCACTGCCCCGTTGACTAATACCTGGCTTTCGTGAACAACGGCCTCAATTGCATTTTGATCAGCATCTTCGGCTTCATCTGAAAGGCTATAGAAGCCTTTAACGATAGTATCAGTACCGGATCGTTTGCTTACAGCATAAACAGCTTCCTTGTTTAAAAGAGAACGTTCTTTGATTCTGTCTTTAACCCTTTGCGGATGCTGTATATCAAGAATTTTATCCAGCGTCCCTTCCAGTTGCTTCATTTCCGGATCTTCAGTGGCGCCGGTGTTGTTTACTTTCAGCATTTGCTCAAGCCGGTCTACTTCTGAAGAGAACTCCTCATTGTGGGAAGAAGGTTGCTGAATCGAATTCTCAGCGTTTGTATTTGTTGAAGCATTCATCTCCTTTTCCAGCAACTTCAGTTTCTGCATAATCTTTTCTTCGGGATTGTTTCCACGTTTTTCATACGGCGAAGTATTTAATTGTTGATTGTACTTCGAAGCAGTTGCAGTTGTCAGTTCCTGTAGTTCATCCGAAACAAGCGGTTCAGGAACTGTATCTTTTTTGAAATAGGGGTCGCTTCGCATCCACTCTTCCATTTTGAGTGAATCCTTATCAGCCTTATCATAAAAGCCCAGTTTGTCCATCCCTTTGTCATCCTTTAAATTGGCATCAGGCAAATCCAGGTTGAGTCCTCTTAGGGTAACACTGGATTCAGGTTTCTTATGCCCCCCACCCAGGGCCCAGAAGGCCATCGTTAAAAAAGGTATTACCAGCAAGGGTAACACCAGTAACATTTTTCGTTGCTTCACTTTTTTCATACACTTTTATTTTTTTTGTTGTGAATAAATTTCTTCGAGGATTTTGATGCTGTCCAGCAGAGACGGCCTTATCGGCTCTCCCAGGCTATCCATATACCTTTTATATTCCTGTATGTTCTGGTACATTTCATCCGGTACAGGGTTCTCCATTATTTCATCACCCGACTTGTCAAAATGTTCTGGTACATGGACATTATCAATTTTAAATACTTGCTTTGGTTTCGAGACAAGCGCATTGACAAAAAAGTAAATACTTAATCCGCCGCTTACAATGCAGAACGCTGCCAGCCACATTTTCACTTTCTTAATAGTCATAGTTGATATAAGTTTATTCATACCATCACTGAACTTTGTTTGTACTTTGATAAGGCCACCGGCAATTTTGCCAGCCACTTTATCCTGTAACGGAGTTTCTTTGGGTTCTTTCTTTTTACGTTTCCAAAACATCATTGACGGTTTTCAATTTTCAAATCTTTATTCTCCAGTGTCTTCCATCGTTCAATTAAAAATCCGTGTGCGTTATTATCAGAACGGGAAACATTCCGTAAATATCCTTCAGTAACTAAGCTGCGGGTTACAATGGTGGTAGGCCGTATAATTTTTTGTTGCCCCTTGTAGCGGAAATAGTAAGGATACTCGTTCGTATTAATAATGATACTGTCTGCCTGCATTTCCTGGCTGATATTACCAGAGATTAAATTGGTATAATACCCGTTCTCTTTCAGGTTATCATATTGCTGTTTTGCTGTACCGTCAGAGAGATAGAGGGCCTTTGTAATATTGGATAGAATTACTTTTTCATCAGGGTCCATTGTAAAGAAATAGTGATGGAACATTTTTACATGATCACGGGCTTCTACCGGTACATTGTCTTTCCGGTCAGCGGAGTAAGCTTCCAGTGCTTTACCATTGGCTAATATGAAAATCTTTTGCTGCGATTGAGTAGCTAACTGATAGCTTTTATAAGAAATAAACAACGTCAGGATCAAGCACACCACTACCACGACCAAAGAAAACAGCCTTACTTGTCTGAAAGCAGTATCAATATTTTTCATTTTCTGAAACATGTACTAACTGTTTTTCTTTCCTTCAATTTTATCTTTGAAATACCCTCCCGACGCCGAAGCATCAGCCATACTATTAGCTACTTTATTATATGCCCCACCTAGTGCGTCCTTTGTCATAGATACAGAGCCGCTTGCAGTATTGCGGACGGACATGCTGGTGATACTTGTAACCTTTTGCAGTAATGCATTACCACCTCCGGCGTTGATAATGTAGTTGGCAACACTTGGCACAGTGAAGTAACCGATGATGCCGATTACCATAAAAATCAAATAGGCTGTATCTGTAGTAGAAAAAAATGTATCGCCATTGGTAGCGATCTGGTGCAGATCTTCTTTGAGCATGTTCTCCTGTATCTTTCCCATGATGCCGCCAAAAATGTTGGCGACTGGGAGCCAAAGAAAAATATTCAGGTAACGGGCAATCCAGACGGTAAGGGTGTGCTGGAATCCATCAAAGACAGCGATACCAAATACCAGTGGCCCAAGTATAGCGAGAACAATTAAATAGAAGGTTCGGATTGTATCAATGCATAACGCCGCCGCTTCAAATAATACCTTCAATACTTCCGACATCCATTGTTTGATTGAGTTGCGGAGATTATAACCAAACTTCGCAAAAGCAAAACGTATATCATGACCAATGCTTTTTAGCCATCCTTCCCGTTTGTCACCATAGTTATACTTGTACCATTTCTTGCGGTCACCATTTCCATCCTCCCCAACATACATCTGCCAGTAAGCGGTGGTTTTGATTGCATCTTCTTTCATCTTTAGCAACTGCGCCACTGCCGCATCAGAATCTTTCACCATTTGTGCGGTACCGGTAACAGTTGGCTTCATCAGTTGATTGATAAGCTGGATAACTGAAGGGAAAATTATTATAGCAAACCCTAGTACGAATGGACGGAACAAAGGATAAAAGTCTATCGCTTCCGCTCTGGCGATATGTCCCCACACTTTAGCAGCTATATACCAGGTAGCAGCAAAACCGGCGATACCACGGCCAACACCGATCAACCGGCTGCAGAGCGGCATCATATCATCGTATAATGTCTCCAAAACTTCATGCAGACTGCGGATTCGGTTAACAATTTGTGCATCTGCAACTCCGGGTATTAGGAGGCACACAAGTCCTATTAAAAATATTCTTACACACATTTTCATACTTCACGATTTTTAAATTCACACGCCTGCTACTTTAACCCATGCACTTTACGCATCAGATCAATATCCATTTGATCTTTCTCCCTTTGCACAGCAAGTATTGCCGCACTGTTGTTGAACTCATTTAGAAAAGAATACTGATCCACAATCTCCTGGTATAGTTTATCAATACCCTGGAGCCGTTCATCATCACTCATTCTTAATTTGCCGGCAGTAATGATCATAGCTAGATCATCAATATTTTTTACACTCTGATCAAACAGATTTGCATAGACCTTACCGATGTATTCAATTTCAGTTACCGTAAACCTTTTGTTCTCTTTAAACTGTCGGAATGCTGATTTATATTCTTTAACGATCCTGACCTGGTAATTAATAATATCGGCCACCCGCTTATACTTCTTTACTACCGGGCTTACTTCCATAAGTCCATCCAAAAATGTTTTGTGTAAGCTGAAATTTCCTTCCGAAATACCTTTGATAGCTGTATACCCTTTATGCAGCAACTGATAACCATCCTTCATATTTTTCAGAATCGTTTTGAACTGGGCAAGCTTTTCTACATTCAGCAGCAATTGTTTCGCCTCATCAGTTTGAGAAAAACAAACATTGCTGAACAGCAGTACTAAAATTATCAGGTACTTTTTCATTGTAATCCATTTAATTTTTTAGAAATATCAACGTCATGCAATTCTCTCATTCTTTGGACAGTTAGTAGTCCCATTTCTTCACTGAAGGAAGAAACAAATGAATACTTGTCCTGCATATCGGCATACAAAGCATCAATTCGTTTAATCCGCTCATCATCTTTCATGGATAGTTCACCATTGCTAATAATGGTTATCAGTTCTTCAATGTTATCCAGTGATGAACTCAGTAAATTGCCAATCACCATGGAACAGTAATCCAGTTCGGTAGCAGTTAATTGGCCAGCTTCCCTGGCACCCTTCAGCATTTCTTTTGTTTGTTTGATGATCCGGAGTTGGTAGGCGATAATGTCAGCCACTTTTGCATAGCCTTTTACTCTTGGATTGACATTCCTGAAAGACGAAATAAAATCCCGGTGTAAATTAAAATCGCCCTTTTTAATATTTTGAACTGTTGTCAGACCTTTATTTACAATTTTATACCCGGTCTTTGCATGTCCGATGTATACCTGTAAGGCTGCAATCTGTTGCTTCAGGTATTTCTCCTGTGTTTTCTTTTGATTCAGCCATTCTTCGCTGTTCTGACCAAAAACACTTTGACTGCATAATAGTATGAATATTAATAGTTTCATAGTCCGTATAGTTTTTTCACGTATTCAATTTCACCTTTCTCCACAGAACGCTGGATAGAAATGGTTTTATTCTGGTTATTGAAATCCTTCAGATCCATAAAGCCTTGTTCGATATTGTCGGCAGCAGTATTAATAATTTCCAGGCGCTTCGCATCACTCATTTGTGTGGCAAAGGCATTGACCACAAGAAACAATTGGTCAAGCGATTTCAAACTTTCATCCATCATGCCTGTATAAACCGTAAAGATGTATTCAAGCTCTTCTGTGGTGAAGTTTTTATCCTGCCGAAACACCGCCCATGCGGATTTATATTCATTCACCATCGCCACCTGGTTTTCAATAATATCTTTGACCCGGTGATAGTAAGCAAGAACAGATTTTATTTTCCAGAGCTCCTTAAAATATTCATCGTACAACTTTCGTTGTTTTTCAACCCAGTCACTGATCTCCGTCAACTTCGTTTTGGACATGGCATTCTCCAGCGTCTTTTGAGCATTCTGCAGCCAGACTGTTTTATTCTGTAACCGTTGGATTTTGAGATCAACAGCCACAATGACTTTTTTAATACCGGCTTTGATAATTTCCAGTATGGGAATTTGTGCGTTACTATTCACACTTATTAGTAAAGCCATCGCAACAATTATTTTTTTCATAGTTTTTGATATTTAGTAGTTCCTATGAATAAGCAACTTTGTTTAGGATCAAATGTTAGCAGGTCACCGGATTCCATGTCTTCTAAAATTTTATCATCCGGGTAATAGATTCCTGCGGAAGTAATTAACTGGAAGTTGGGCTTTTCATCTAACCTTTCATATCTCCATCGGCGGGTGATCGTATATTCATTCGCATACGCATTCAGCAGAGAGATAGCCAGGGTATCATGTTCTTTTCCGAATTCATGTGAGGAAAAACGAATATAGGTGCCGGGAATAAATTCCTGGATCATCACAGGTCTCGCATCCCGGCAACCGTATATTGCCGCAACCAAACAGAGATGTATTATAAAAAGCCACTTCATCAGTTAACCGTTAGTTCGCATCCGTTACAAGGGCCATCACAGTAATAAATTTTGAATGTCTCTCTGGCGGGTTTATCCATTGTAATTCCCAGGGTTTTTAAAGTGCAGGCTTTGGTGCCTTCACAATCGCAACTGGCTTTACCAGGAAGCTGGAAAAAATAACTAACTCCATAAATCCTTTGTTGGGCATATTTATCTGTAGAATTAGCATATTGATTTGCTATTTCCATTTGAATGGATGGATCGGCAAAGAACTTTTCCTTTCCTTCGGCCAAATTGATAACCCTGTTTACACTATACCCTTTGTAAGTAAATGCACCTGTACAGCCTCCCGAGCAATTGCTGTGCATACATCCGAACCCTAATTCATCAATAAACGTAACCTGGCAGGCACCGCCGCCACTGCAAATACAATGGTAAGTAGCATATCCAATGGGAAGGGGACGGGAAGCAACGCCATCCATAGCAAATGAATAGTCGGCAGGTAATTCAACCCGTATTTCCGAATTATCTTTAGCCAGGCAAATTTTAGTTCCTGCCGGTAACAGAATACCTGTTTCGCCAACTTTCACAGGTTTAACAGCAATAATTTCTTTGCTACATTCTACAGGTAATGCAGTTTTAGCAGCACTTACATTTTGCTCAGCTGTCTGCGGCTCTTTCTTATTGCAGGCCACGAATAAAATAATCGCACACAAAGCACTCATCACGGTTGTTTTCATAATTGTTGTTTTATTGTTTAAAAATACTTTTACTTGTTTCGCATTTCATTAGCCATCGCAGCAATCGCTTTCGGCATATCGCCATCAAAGGACGCAGCGTACAGCATCAACTTTACTTTTTCTGTTTCCTCAGTTGTATAAGCCAGGTACTCTTCCAGAGAAACTTCCGTCCGGTACACTTTCGATAACATACCACCAAGAGAAATAAAAACCTCTTTATATTTCTTAGTTGGGTCGTTTGCCTTATTGATAGAAAGTACTAATGCCTTTTCTTTTTCAGTTAATCCCAGCAATTCCTGTATCTGGTCAAACTTGTTTTGATACTTTGATTGATCGAGTAATATTTTACAATCAGAATTGTTAATGATCGCCTGCTTAACAACAGGTGAAGAAATAATATCTTCTACTTCCTGTGTCACCACGATCGCTTCGCCGAAAAATTTCCTGACAGTTTTAAACAGGTATTTAATATACTCTGCCATACCTTCTTTCGCAATAGCTTTCCAGGCTTCTTCAATCAAAATCATTTTACGGATGCCTTTCAGTTTTCGCATCTTGGAAATAAATACTTCCATGATTATAATAGTAACTACAGGAAATAAAATAGGATGGTCTTTAATATTATCCAGTTCAAACACAATGAACCGTTCCTGTAGCATCTCTAAATCCTTGGTGGCATTTAACAGGTAGTCAAACTCGCCACCTTTGTAATAGGGACGCAGTACATACAGAAAGTTTGATACGTCAAAATCTTTTTCCTTCACCTTATCTCCTAATAACACTTTGACAAAATCCTGTTGCAAAAACTCGTAGAACGTATCAAAACATGCAAATAGGGAAGGATCATTTTCTAACTTTTCATAATACAGTTGCAAAGCATTGGACAAAGCCACATACTCAGACCGGTTAAAAGTTTCATTGTCTTTTTTCCAGAGGGCAAGCAGCAGGGTTTTGATACTTTCTTTCTTTTCGGTATCCAGTACATCACCCTGGCCAATGTAAAAGGGGTTAAAGCGGATGGGATTCTTTTCATCATAGGTGAAATAATATCCATTGACCATCTGGCAAAGCCCTTTATAACTATGGCCTACATCAACTAAAACAATATGTGTTCCCTGTTCGTAATACGAACGCACCATGTGATTGGTAAAAAATGATTTACCACTACCCGAAGGACCAAGTATGAATTTATTGCGGTTGGTGACGATGCCTTTCTGCATTGGTTCATCGGATATATCCACATGAACCGGTTTACCGGAAAGGCGATCTCCCAACCGTATACCGACCGGCGATATTGAAGAGCGGTAATTAGTTTCTAAATTCAAAAAGCAACAAGCCTGTTCGGCAAATGTGTCAAAACTATCGTTCATAGGAAAGTCTGCTTCATTACCCGGTATCCCCGCCCAGAATATCTGCGGAGCACCGGACAGCTCCTGCTTCGGAACCGCATCCATCTGGGAGAGGGCTGACGATACCATATTTCTTGTTTCCTTTAACGCCTCTTTACTATCTGTCCATACCAGTACATTGAAGTGTGCTTTCACGGGCAGGCGTTGCTGCGCAATTGCTTCGTTTAAAAATTCATTGGTGGCGTCACGGCTGATGGTATTCTCTCTGGAATAGGCACTCAGTGATTGTAAACGCAGTCTCTTACTTTCCAGTTTTTGTATAGCCTTCTGCTGATCGTCGATAAAAATGTATTGGTTAAAAATATGGTTACAGGGAAGCAGTTGTCCGAGCGGTGAAGCAAAGCCGATACTGAATTTTGTTTTATCAGTGGAATATTTATCGTAATTAATTCTTGAGCCACAGTAGGCTGGCAGATCAGCTGCATCAGACAGCGTAAATAACTGGCAATGATTATTGCCAACCTGAATACCATCGTTAAAACTGATGTCATGTAAAAGAAATGAATGTTCATTGGGCTGAAGATTCATATAGCGTTCAACCAACCCGCAGTACTGACCATTTCCGGTTAGTTCATCATTGGTCAGTCTTTTCAATTGGAGAAAACCACTATCTTTTAGTATTCTTTCAAATTGCCCGGAAGAATCCAAAAAGTCCTGTAATAGTTGTGGCTTTAATGTTTCATCAGGAACAATTGATCGACGCAATAGATTTGAAAAAAGAGAACTCCCTGATTTTCTTCCGGCTGGTTTCTTTGTCAGCATAATATAGCACTGATGTTCCAGGTAGGGACGTTCATTAAAGAACCGTTCACTGCTTCTTGATAAAAAGCTTTTATCGTCTTTGGTAAAATCTGCCGCATATTTATTTTCCGTGAACCAGTCCTGTTTATGAAAAATGGTATGACGGGGTAATATCTTGATAGCTTTAAGGAGTGCCTGGTGAAGGACTTCATATTCCTGGTCGGATAAGGTAAATAGTTCGGGCAGGGTAACTTCATAGGCAATAGTTACATCACCTTGTTTTGAAAGGATGCAATCATGCTCTACACCGAAAATGGGTAATATATCTTTTAATTCTTTTTGCATAATCGGGTAAATACTTTTCTTGAATAACTTTTTACGACTGTTGGAATACTTCTTTTCGCCAAACTTTTCATCATGCCGTGTTCACCATATTTTCTGCTTAGTTTGTAGACATGCATAAATAAGGCGGTGGCACTGCCAACAATTATTGCAAGGCAAATAAAAGTGTTGATGCCACAGATATAGAGTACGGCAAAAATGATAAGTAGTGCTAACAGTCCGCCACCCAGCCACCAGATGTATTGCGCTTTAAGCCCCTTAAATTCTATGGGCTTATTGATTCCTTTATTGATTGTATATACACTTGTTGCCATAACTTCCGTATTTATAATTTCATTCCCCGGCTCTTTCTTACCCGTAAAACCGGTTCTTGTTTTTCGGGGACTACTTCCATTTTGATCACCTTCGTTTCTATGAGTTCTTCTGCTTCCACTAATTCAGGTGTTTCTTTCTCCTTATGTTCCTGCTCCTGTTTTAATTTGTTTTCCTGTATTGTCAGACTTATCTCTCTTTCAAGTTTTGTCAGATCCTGCTTCATTGTTTTAAGTGCTTCCTCTTTCTCAAAAGTTTTTTCGATCAGGCTGCGCAGTACGGGCATATTGATATTCAGTTCCTGCAACTCTTTTAGATACTGATCTTTGATTTTCGAAACACGATCTACCGCATTTATAAAATGACGGGCAGCGAGTTTTGGATTATCCGGAGTCGGATGACCTTGGTTATAGGTGTATCTGATACCGCCATCTTTATGCTGCACATAGAATGCGTTCTGCATTCGATATACGTACCCGCCTTTTTCCTGGTAGCTTTCCTGTTGCTGGCGGATATAACAATCAAAGCCATACAGGCTGCCTATCTTATGATCTGTCGTATGCCCGTCTGTTGGTTTCCAGTTTTTATAGAGATTGATGATATAGTTGCCAATTTGTTCGGCATCAATACTGGTAAGCCCCTTTAACTGAATAGGATTTACCTTGCTTCCTTCTTTATCGTAAGTAAGTTGGGAGTTATACAATTTTTCATCTCGTGTAAGTTGAGAAAGAAGATTTTCTAACAGTGAATGATCCGCTTCCAGTCTTTCCAGGCGGAATCTTGACCTGGCCACTTCCTTGAAATGAACAGAGCGAAGGCTTTCCAGCACAGCAACCTTCTTTTCTAATTTCGATTTTTCCAGTAGGGTGGTATCACCGGAGAGAATAGCGATGTATTCAGAAAAATTCATCCCACTTTTTTCATCCATCGCCCCTTCGTCAATACTGCGCACATTAAGTTCGCAGTTTTTCATCTGGCTGATGAAGGTTTGTTTATTTTTCAGCAAATTGAACTTATAGTTATCCAACGATTGTTCCACGGCGTAGATATAATTTTTAACTTCATTGTTGTAATATTCTTTCGCAATCAGGTTTCCTTGCCTTGCACCACGGCCATTGCGTTGCTCTAGCTCTGAAGGTTTCCACGGAATATCCAGGTGATGCATTCCTACAACCCGTTGCTGTACATTAAGTCCTGTTCCGGCTTTATCAGTACTGCCAAGCAAGATTCTGATTTGTCCGTTATTCATCTTACGAAACAGTTCTGGCTTTTTATGATCTGTCCATTCATGGATGAAAGTAATTTCGTGGGCAGGTATATTATATTCGCTGACTAATTTTTCTTTTAGTGCATCATACAGGTTGAAAGCATCGGGTTTGGGAGTGCCGATGTCAGAAAAAATTATCTGCGTTCCTTTGTGTTCAGTACTGGCCGAATAAATCTCACTTGTCTTTTTAGCGCAGACACTAATTTTATTACTGGGATGATCATCGTATTTAGAAGGATCAATCAGCCGCATATCGGCCGCCATCTTTTTAGCATAATTGGTGGCGATAAGCATACGGCCTTTGTCTTCGTCTTCAGTAAGAGGCCGTCTTCCGATTAGCGTGGCATCACCTGTCTTCGCAAATACCATCAGGTTTTTTATAAATTCCTGTTGCTCTTCGCTTGGTTTGATATTGACAAGCTCTTCATTTAACTCCGGCTTGTCAAGCCGTATATGTTTGGCCGTTTTATAATCAGTAATCTCATTATAAAACAAAGCTAGTTCCGGCACCTTGATAAAATGGCGAAACCTTTCTTTGGCAATAATTTCATTGGTAACAGAGAATTCAAAATCAGTAGTCTTCTTTGCAAACACTGCTGCCCATCCGTCAAAGTTTTCAATCCGCTGCCGTTTCATTTCTTCAGGCCGCAGGTATTTGAACAGCAGGTACATTTCGGTCAGGCTGTTGGATATAGGAGTGCCTGATAAGAAAGTGACACAGAGATCTGAATTGAATTGTGATTGCAGTTCCCGAACAGCAAACAGCATATTGAGTGCCTTCTGGCTCCCTTCCATATTGCCAAGCCCCGCCACCCGGTTATGCCTGGTAGTAAATGTGAGGTTCTTAAATTTATGTGATTCATCTACGAACAGATGATCAATACCAAGCTCTTTAAAGTTAATATCGGTATCTTTTTTACTTTCAATTTTATGCAGGACCACCTGCAAGTTGATGTTCAGATTATTTTTTCTTACTTCCAGCCCTTTCAGCATTTTCTTAGAAATGCTGCCGCCCAATTCTGTTAGGGTTTGCAGATCTTGTTCCACGTTTTCCAGTTCTGCTTCGAGGATTTGCTTTTGTATCTCCGGTGATTGAGGAATTTTTCCAAACTGGTCATGTGTAAGTATGATGCAATCCCAGTTATTATTTTTTATGGCATGAAATAAACGCTGCCTTTTTGTAGGTGTAAAATCGTTTTCACCGGGGTAAAGGATTTTAGCGGAAGGATAGGCTTTCCGGTACGCATCAGCAATTTGCGATACATTGGCTTTTAGCGCAATGATCATTGGCTTGTGTACAATACCAAGCCTTTTCATTTCATGAGCGGCAACGACCATCGTAAGTGTCTTGCCAAGTCCTACTTCATGATCTATCAACGCACCTCTGTTTTGTAGGATACGCCAGGCAGCGTTTTTCTGTGAGTCATAGAGGTCGGCAATACCTAATGCATTTCGGTCAAGTCCCGGAAAACTCAGATGATGGCCGTTGTATTCTCGTAGTACATAACAATTAAAAGTGTCGTTGTATAGTTGTTCAATAGATTTCTTATCCCTGTCCGGTAGCTCATTCAGCCATTCCACGAATTTCTGCCGGATGGATTCAATCTTCTGATGAGCTAATTGTGTTGCTTCGTTATCTGGCTTCCTGACTTTATTGTCACCCGAACCCACTTCATACGTAAAGAATGGTGCTGTATTTTCCAGTGCATGTTCCATAGTGACATAGCCATACATGGTTTTACCGCTTTTTGGTGTTACAGCAAATTCTTCATTCACCTTTGCATTGTTATGACCCGGAATTACTTTAAAGCTGTCAATAGAAGAAAGATAATTCACCCTTGTATCCGTTTCAAACAACTGGCTGGCAAAACGCTGATAGTAATCAATCGGCATCCAGCGTTCACCCATATTGAAATCGAGTAATTCAAAAGGTATTTTCTCGGGCTGAACTTTTCTAATAGCTTCGAGGCTTCGTTGCAGCTGTTTATCGTTTACATCCGCTTCCTTCGCAACATGCAGCTTAACTACCACATTACCGCTCAGATATTGGTCAGCCGTTTCCCATTTGTTGGAAGATGGATTTAAATATATATGTTGCTCTAAGGCTGCAATGGTTTCATATTCCGTGTTGCCAGTAGTCTTTGCAATAAAATCAATATCTACCCGGCCTCTTTCATTCAGGCAATGTGCTAATGCTTCAACAGGATCATCTGTTGTGAATGTTTCTTGTTTTTTAAATAATGGCTGATAAAATATATCAGCCTTAATGAATTGCTCTCCTTCTTTTCTTTCGAGTGAAGACAGTGTAATAAATCCTAACGAATCATCCAGTATATGTTTTCTGTTTGAACTTTGATTGAGCAGGCCATGCTGTACCTGGAATTTATGGTAGGCACCATTTAATTCCTCACGGAGTTGCTTATTTTCTGTACCTGCTGCATTCTCTTTATCTGCCAATATAAAATACAGGTCTCTTACCTGTTCATATTGCTGATAGAATGATGAGTTTTTTCCATTTAGTGAAAAGGCTTTGAATTCAGCCTGGCCATGGTCAGTATCGATGTTATGAATAGTTCCGGCAGTTCCGTTATGCACCACTAATGTGCCCTCCCGGTAATGGGGTTTTAATCCGGTAAAGAATTCAGTTTGACGTGATAATCCAAAAGATGATTCAAAATGTTTTTCCCCATCGTATCTGAAATCATAACGGTACTCTTTTAATTCATCCGATAGGCGAAGCAATGTAGTAGCCAATGAAGACCCGTTCATCCAATTACCGCTTACAATAATTTCTTTCAGGTTGGATTGCAGCTTATAGATATAGAAAGGACTGTTTTTTGCTTTTGCAGTGAGTAAAACAATGCTTTCATGTTCGGGTCTTTCGGTTGTTTTTACAATTGCCGAAATACGGGCTGATTGCTTTTGAACAGTCGAATGATCTTCGGCATTAATATATGCCATTGCCCGGTTAATGTTCTCAATAGCACCTGTATCAAATAAACCGAGTTGTACTCCTTCGTTTTCAGGTTTATCTGGCGGAAGTGTAAGGAAGCTGAGTTCCTTTCCTTCTTTAGTTGTTTCATTCAGTTGTATACTTTGATAATACTCATGGTTGAACCTTGATGAGAACCCTTTCTCAATTGTTGCAGCAAGCTTTTCAGCTACCCCATTAATATCTTTCTGCCAAACTTCCAGGTGGGCATGTCCATATTGATTTTTACCTGCTTTTATTTCATCAGCACATATTATTTCAGGATGATTGTCTATGTATTGATTGAGATAATATTCCCCAAACTCATTTTCCAGTTCGATTGTCTCAAGCAATAATTGTTCATCATCCGATAAGCTATTTTTAGTAGAATTCTTTTGAACAATAAGCAAATGATTCGGTGCTTCCGTATTGCCTGTATCTTTCATCAGGTTATCCGGCATAACAACCACGCTGATAAAATCGGATATTGAAAAAAGATATTCTCTTGCTCCTTTATTGGACGGACTGTTTAAAAAAGCATCTGTACTGATATAAGCCATGATGCCACCTTCAGCAAGTTTATCCAACCCTTTTGCAAAAAAGTAATTGTGTATTTTGCCTGATATAGCGGGGTCAAGAAAATCAGCATCATGTACCGGGAAATTTCCAAAGGGAATATTACTGACAACCAAATCATATTTACTATTCTCCCTTTCCGGCGTTTCTTCAAAACCGCTGATATGTGTTGTTGATTGAACAGGCAATGCACTGCATATCGCCTGTAATACTTTACCGGTCAATACATCTTTTTCAACAGCTGTTATTTTTTGTAAATCATGAAATGCTGAAACGGCTTCGCTGATAAAAATGCCTGCACCGGCGCTGGGTTCATATAAACTTCTTACCGGAATATTTTGTTCCTTCAGTACATTGTACAATGTCTCTGGAACAACAGGTGGTGTGTAAAAAGCAGTAAGTACACTATTCTTTAATGACTGGACAACCTGCTTATATTCGACATCACTGAATGTTGATTTCAACAACTCATGTAATTCCTGGATACTTTTATATAACCGCAGATCTTCTTTTGTTGCCCCCTGCTTTATCCATTCTTCTTTTGATCCAGGTGGATAGAGTATAGCTTTAATGCCCCCAAAGCCACTATAGCGTTGTAACTGCACCAATTCGTCTGCCGATGGACTATGAGCATCCAGTGCAATGCGTATCGCTGCAATATTATCGTTCAGTTTATGTAATGCATTATAAGCCATACTCACTATTCTCTACTCACCATTCACTTTTAAATATTCATGTACTGCACCTGTTACTGCATAGCGCAGGTACCGGTCATTATCTTTTTCTTCTGAGAAATTCAGCTCATGAAAAACAGGATCGCAAACAGTAATCAGGTTGATGATTTCTGTTTTCAGTATGCCTGTATGATGAAATCGCTCAAATTTGCTTGGAAACTCTTCCTCCAGTATTGCTTTGAGATAATTATACCGGGAAGGCTTTAATTGCCTGGTCATTTCCTCCATACAGTGTTCTTCGATAACCGATGTGGGTTTATTATCAGCCAGCTGTTGATTGAGGAGGCCGCCAATGGCAGCTACATTCTCATATAGGTAATCCGTTACCCTGTTTTCCTCTTCCAGCGTCAGCAAGAGTTCTGGGTTATTATCCCGGATATAAGCATGTAACTTCCTTATCAGTATTTCTTGCATACCGGCTGTTTATTAATGATTAGTATACAGTGATAATCTTTTGAGAATACCTTTCAGTAGCTGACCAGAGTACTAACTGATATACACCAGGAATAAATCCTGTTATATCAACTTGTCTGCTGATATCGCCACCACTATGGCTGATCATCTGTTGTTTTATTTGCTGCCCTTGCGTATTCATGATAGAAAAAACATAGCGACCCTGCTCAGCATTGGTCAATCGGAATGTAAACTTTCCGTTGATTACAGGGTTGGGATTAACTGTAAAAAGCTGTGGTTTATTTGTTTTCGTAAGATTGATAATCGTACTATAAAGAAGACCACCACTTGTTTCGATTGCTTTTATCCGGTAAAAATCCCTGTAATCGGGCTGAACTGATATAAATGTATAATCAGCTCTGCCGCCATTATTTCCAGTTGGTAAAACCGTTCCTATAGAGTGGAAGATTGTTCCGTCAGTAGATCGCTCAATTTCATAGCGCAGAATGTCCGACTCAGTTAAATTAGACCAGGAGATAGTAGCCTTATCTGAAGGATCTATTTCTCCTTTTACCTCGGCAAATTTTACAGGTAATGTAACAATAGTGTTTGCTGAATCTTGTGCAAGCACACCTCTTATTACTAACTGCTGTGTACTCCCGGCACAGGCAAAAGAATACCAGTTATAAGGAGCAGTGGGGGGAATGTCCGGCCAGCTGAAATTGATATTGCCCGGTGAAAAAGTAAAAGGATGCGGCCAGAGATAATAGGGCAAACAAATATTAGGTGCAGTAAATGCTTCATAGGGCTGCATTGTTCCCCAATCCACATCCCAATACGAAACAGTAACAAAACCACAATCGAGTTCATGCCCGTTCACTACAAAATGAGTGGCCGCATTGGGATCACAGTCAATGTAATTAAGACCAAGTGAGTTGTAATATGCAACGGCTCTGGGAGCAGGCCAGGCATAACCAGGATAATTATTGCCGGTGGAGTCCAGCACCCCGCCTATATGGCTGCCATATTGTAGCCCGGCTTTATATACCCAGAGATCAAAGTTGGAAAGCACATGTGGGGTATATATAAAATCCACCCCGTTGGAGGTAGCGGTAAAAAAAGAAAGTATCAACCGGTTTTCTCTTTTTGAAGGATTAGGTGCATCATCCACTAGCCTTGTTTCGGTATACCTTGCTTTGACAACGATATACTGTCCAAAACCGGAAAAACTAATGATAGATAAAAGCAAGCATAAAATAAATTTCATTTTCATAAGTGTTGATTTAAGAATTAAAAATATTTTTAATAAAGTCCTTCACCCTTTAGGGGAAAGGATTTAGGATGTGGGTTACACACCAAAGAAGCTTCGTATCACAGTTGCTACCACAACCAGGAATACACAGGAACCAAACCATGCTGCTGCAACCTTGCCGGTATCGGGATCGCCGCTATTCCATTTACTATACACTTTTACTGCACCAATTAAACCAAGTACAGCTCCGACTGCGTACATAAGATTAGTACCTGCGGCGAAATAACTTCTCACTTTTGTATTGGCTTCATTAATGCCGGCATTACCATCCTGACCATAGAGTGCGGCACTCACTAACAAAAAGATTGTGGCAACGAAAATTCTCTTCTGATTCATTTTAGTCTTCATACGCTGATCTTGATTAATAGTTATAAGATGCTCCATGCACTTTCAATCATCACATACCAACCCATACCCGTTCCAGGTCTTCCTCGTCTAAGTGCATGGAGCAATTTGTTCGGCATTCATAGGTAATTATTTTGCTAAGCTTTTCTCTAAAGCCCGATGTTTGAATTGTTTCAAATCTGCCGGAGCCAAGGAGTTGCTGCAATGAAAAAATTAGTTCGTCTTTGGATAAGCGGCTATAGCCTGCCTGGTGAATCAGCGCCTTAACTTCATCTACATAACTATCTGCTGTCGGTTGTTCTTCTGTTCCGGCATTATTAGTATGCATATTTTGTTGTCTGCCTTCACCGTTACTCCGGCCCGTGGTTAAAAACTGTACGATATCTTTTCTATAGTACACATACAGGATAAAGGAATAATAGATAACAAGTAATATGGCAAGCGTAGAAATATAAGTTTGCCAGGATATGGAAGAAAACATAAGCTCTAATTTTCAGGTTCACAATTTTTAACGGTATACAGCTAATCATTTTTGTGTAACTGTAGCACAGCACAAACATACTTGGCAGTATAGAGGATTTGGGTGAAGTCGGGTGAACTGAAGGTGAAGTGTATGCAACAGAAAGGATAAAATAAATCCCACTTGCGAAATAATTAATCCCGTTTGCGATACTTAGCTTTCAAACGGAGCAAGAACTTTAGGTTAAACTATTAGTATGCTAACTGGTAATCACCTTCCATTATCTATAGTCAAACTGTTAATAGGCTTTTTCGTGGAGAACATTTCGGAAGAGGAAAGCGAACGATTAGATGAGTGGATCTGCGAAAATGAATTGAATATGCAAATCTTTGGCGAATGCCTGGAAGTTACCATGCGAAAGTAAACTTGCAAAGGATATGGATACCATCAATAGCTGTCTATATTCCTGATCATTTTGCTGAGGAATCGTTTCAGGTTTTCTTTTGATTCATAGTCCACCTTATCACTGTTCTTTTGAAGACTTTCTACGCTGAAACCCTTTTTTGTTTTATTTGATAAATAGGCGGCTGTTTTTTCTAGAATACTTTTATACGTTTCTCCGGGAGCACCACCAGCATCGATAAAAGCCTTATGAAAGAGGTAGATTTCTGTTCCCTTAAATTGTACATGGACTAATGCTTTTTCAGTGGAAGCTGGTGTGGAATTATTTTCGGGAAGTGGGTGCAGATACCTCAATGCTTTATCTACAATGTTGAGTATGCTATCTTTTACGCCGGGAGATTCGGTAGACAGGGAAACAGAAGGCCGGGGATGAATCAATGCAATTTGTCGTTGGAAGGTAATAAGTATTGAAATTTTACTTTTATCTGTTTTTGCTTGCTCAACCTGTTTGTTTAGCTGGTTTGATAAATAGTCCACAAACAGGGGCGAATTAAAATTCATGTAAATAAGTTTTTCTTCAAGTGCTTTTTGAAAACCTTTGTCTTTGCTGAGCTTATGCAGGGCAAGTAACTCTTTAAGCAATTCCTTCTGATAGATCAGTTCGTTATAATTGACAGTAGTTTTCCCGTCATTACAAAAATTAGTAAAATTGGAGAGTACAAGATCAGCCAGTAAAGTATCTGTTACCTTGTTAACTTCAAACAACTGCTGTAAAAGTTCCAGTTGCCGCATGACTTCCTCTTTGGACTGGATTAAATAACTGGCGGGTACTTTTTCACTACGGTCAAAATATTTGGTAAAATATTCTTCGATGAAATCAAGAATAAAGCTGACATGCCTGCTGATGCTTTCGTATAGAAAGATAGCTTTATCAGGTATTGTGGAAGAGCTTCTGTACTGGTGCAGCTTATCAAGCAGCCTTATTAGTATCCCCTGGTTGAACTGTACAAGAAACTCCATTTTCTTTTGTTTGGCACCAGCAACAAAATCTTTAACCAGTAAGGTGCGAAGCTTTTCCATCTCAGCTTCTGACTGTAGAATAAAAGCCTGTTGCCAATCTTTAGTATCATGAAAACGATAAAGTTTGTCAGGATGAATAGTGGTACTGATAAGGATATCCCAGGGTTCTAAGGTGTAGGCCATATTGGATTTTATTACGGTTACTGTAGTAACGAAATTTTAAGACCAAATGGCAAAACAAAGTTTTGCGGGACTACTATAAAGTTTTGCGAACGGGATTTTGTCTGAATCATAGAGAAAAAAACAGGATAAAATAAGTGAAAAGACTTATGATGGAATGCGGAAGAATAGAAGTTGGTGTGATTTTAAAAGCACTTCTGAATTTGCCATTGCCTTGACAGCACCATAGAAACGTTGCATTGGAGAATTGGAGTAAAATTCATACATTAGATTTGAATTTTCATAGGATAAGGTTTAATGGTTA
>CAZXMP010000056.1:0-22290 GCA_964641575.1 uncultured Chitinophaga sp.
ATGGATTGTTTAACATTCTTCTGTTTAATATTGCCTTTTACCCTTAATTTTGCCCTCACATTTAGCAGGCCGATAGCTTCATTGGCCACCCATGACGAACACAAAAAACTATATGTACAAATCCTGGTGGAAGATTGCAAGTATTCTCTTGCTTATCTATACAGTTGTTGGTGGATTCTTAATGAAAGTACCAGCCCTTCCAGCCCTTCAGGAAACAATCCGAAATTTATATTTCCATGTATGTATGTGGTTTGCCATGATGATACTTTTTACTGTATCTGTTGTCAATTCCATCAAATACCTCCGCACATTTAATTTGAAGTACGATATATATGCCCGTCATTATGCTGCTGTTGGTATTGTAATGGGAGCATTAGGATATGCAACCGGTGCAATATGGATGACCTATACTTGGGCTGACCCAAACAATCCGGCCTTTCAATCATTTAGTGCATTAGCTAGAGAACCCAAACTGATTGGTGCTGCTATTGCTTTGCTAATTTATTTTGCTTACATGGTGTTGAGAGATTCTATCAGCGACTTAGATAAAAGAGCAAGAATAAGTTCAGTATATAACATCTTTGCTTATGCCATGCTTTTCCCTTCTATCTGGATATTACCCAGGGTAATGGATAGCCTACATCCGGGTAGAGAAGGGAACCCTGCATTGAACACCAGTGATATTGACAGCAGTATGCGGATAGTATTTTATCCCGCAGTAATTGGATGGACTTTATTAGGAGTATGGATAACTACTCTAAAAATCAGGCTGCATTTACTAAAAGAAAAACAGCTATTATCATGATGCAATTCAAAAAAATAATTGGCTCTATACTTTTAGTGCTTCTTTCTTTTAATAGCTATGCGCAAGACAAAGAAGTGCAGATGGGTGATATGATGCGTGATAACGGAAGAATTTATGTGGTCGTAGCCGTGGTGCTTACTATTCTTATCGGTTTAATATTATATGTGATACGTTTGGATAAGAAAATTACACGATTAGAAAAGGAAAAATAATTGGCTTAATGAAGTAAGAATTTGTTTCAAATATTTTACTTCCTACTTATAATAACGATTGCTTACTAAAAAACAGAACTCATGTCAGATCAACATTACAGTTTTTTCGGCGCCGTTGAAAAAAGTTTCGACAAGGCTGCTAAATTCACCAAATGGGATATTGGTATTCTTGGACAGATCCGGGAATGCAACGCCGTATATCAAATGCGTTTTCCGCTAAAAAGAGATGATGGAAGTATTGAAGTAATTGAAGCGTACCGTGTACAGCACTCTCATCATAAAACGCCTTGTAAAGGAGGTATTCGCTTTGCAGCAGAAGTAAACCAGGATGAAGTAATGGCTCTTGCAGCACTAATGACGTACAAGTGCGCCATTGTAAACGTTCCTTTTGGTGGTGGTAAAGGGGGAATTAAAATCAACCCTAAAAAATATTCAACCTGGGAATTAGAAAAAATTACCCGTCGCTATACAGCAGAATTGATCAAGAAAAATTTTATCGGCCCTGGTACTGATGTTCCGGCACCAGATTACGGAACCGGTGAAAGAGAAATGGCATGGATTCTCGACACCTACACTGCCATGCATCCGGGAGAAATTGACGCTGCAGGTTGTGTAACCGGCAAACCTGTAACACAAGGTGGTGTTCGTGGCCGTAGGGAAGCAACAGGGCTTGGTGTATTCTTTGGTCTGCGTGAAGTATGTAATATGCCAGATGTAATGAAAAAACTCGGCTTAACTGTAGGCGTAGAAGGAAAACGGGTAGTAGTACAGGGTTTAGGTAATGTGGGTTACCACAGTGCTAAATTCTTTCAAGATGCAGGAGCTAAAGTAATTGGCCTTGCCGAATATGAGGGGGCTATTTACAACGATAAAGGATTGGATATTGATGCGGTGTTTAACCACAGAAAAACAAGCGGCTCCATATTAAACTTCCCGGGTGCTACCAATTTTGAAAAAAATGCGGATGCCCTGATAATGGATTGTGATATTTTAATTCCTGCTGCACTAGAAAATGTTATTGATGGCGATAATGCACCAAACATTAAAGCAAAAATTATAGGTGAAGCTGCAAACGGACCATTAACACCAGAAGCAGATGATATACTTGGCAAGAAAGGTGTATTAGTAGTGCCGGATATGTATTTGAATGCAGGCGGTGTAACCGTTTCATATTTTGAGTGGTTAAAAAACCTGAGCCATGTACGGTATGGCCGTTTGGAAAAACGATTTACCGAAAATCTGAACTCACACATACTTGGACAAATTGAAGAGTTGAGTGGCAAAAAAGTAAAAGATGCTTCAAGAGAATTTATTATGCATGGGCCAGATGAAGTAGATTTAGTGTACAGCGGTCTGGAAGAAACTATGATAACCGCCACCCATGAAATTATGAATGCCTGGAAAGCAAATCCTGAAATACCAGACATGCGTACAGCCGCTTATGTTGTTGCCATCAATAAAGTGGGTACCAGCTATGCAGAACTTGGTATCTTCCCTTAATATAAAACTAACAAAGCCATACCAATTGCTTATTTTCTCAATCCCATTCCAAAATGTTGGAATGGGATTTTTTGTTGGGCCCTAAGCTTTAGAGATGGAGGATTACTTGCATGGCTTCGTTGCTAGTATCAACTTAGTTATGTAGCGATCTTATACAGGATACCTTGCAATGCCCAACAGAAATATCGAACGATTAAAAGTGTGATTCAACAAACGCCAACAGTAGTAATGCCGATGATAAACTAATTCTCTACGGCAACTCTTCCAGCAACTCCAGCTTTCCTTCCGCCATGCGCCAGCCATATGTTGTATCACCGTTTGTTATAACGATAAATTCTACAGGTACACTCATATTATATCGCAAAGCCTGTTCCAACACTTTTTCATTCAATTTTACAGATGCTGCTTTGCACTCCACCATCATCCAGGGTTGATGATTGTTGTCGTACACCAAAATATCAAACCGCTTTTTTAATTCACCAAGTTTGATTTCTTTTTCTATGGCAATTAAGGTGTAGGAATAATTTTTTACCTGCAAAAGGTATTGAACAAAATTTTGTCGCACCCATTCTTCAGGTGTCAGCAACAACCATTTTTTTCGCAGTGCATCAAAAATAAAATCTTTACCCCCTTCCTGCCGTATTCGGAAGGCCGGTTCGGGGTAAGGGATATTCATCATGCTTCAAAAGTAATTGATTAAATTCGCAGGCATGAAATATCCATAAAAATTATCGAGCTAACTTACATAATAGCGATGACAATTTTTGTGGATATACTGTGTGACAAATTCCTATAACTAAAATGGACACATGAAATCAAAAGAAGAAATAGTACAAAACTGGTTGCCCCGCTATACCGGGGAGTCCCTGAAAAATTTTGGTGAGTATATTTTGCTAACCAATTTCAGCAATTATGTTACCATGTTTGCCCAATGGAACAATGTGGAAGTAATTGGTGCTGGCAAACCCATGCAGTGTGCCACGGCTGATAATATCAGCATTATCAATTTTGGAATGGGCAGCCCTACTGCTGCTACGGTAATGGATCTGCTATCCGCTATTCAACCAAAAGCCGCATTGTTTTTAGGCAAATGTGGCGGATTAAAAAAACGCAATAAACTCGGCGATCTTATTTTGCCAATTGCAGCTATACGGGGAGAAGGAACTTCCAACGATTATTTTCCGGCAGAAGTACCTGCATTGCCTGCCTTTGCATTGCAAAAAGCGGTGTCCACTACTATCAGGGATTATGGAGTAGATTACTGGACCGGTACTGTTTATACTACCAACCGCCGTGTGTGGGAACATGATGAGCCATTTAAAGAATATCTGCAAAAAGTAAGAGCTTACGCAATTGATATGGAAACGGCCACTGTGTTTACGGTAGGATTTTATAACAAAATTCCTACCGGTGCTTTACTTTTAGTAAGTGATCAACCAATGACACCAGAAGGAGTAAAAACCGAAGAGAGTGATAAAAGTGTAACAGCACAGTATGTGGAAACACATCTGAAAATTGGCATCGACTCCTTAAAGATGCTGATGAATGATGGGATGACCGTTAGACATTTGAAATTTTAAATGAAACATCATGCAATATTTAATTCTACTTGTTGCTATGTCAACCATACTTCTTTCAAACAGTGATTGCAGTACAAAAAAAACAGAACGATTAAAAGGCAAATTAGAAATTGCCGGCATTTGTTCTAACTATACAATTAAAGTGATTGAAGGCAAAATTGATTCTTCGCTAGTAGTCGCCACCTGGACAGATGAAACTACGGGCAAATCATACAACAATGTTTTTAAACTTGGCAGTCCATGCACATTTCCAGCCACAATAAAACAAGGAGATGAATTTTATTTTACCATTGATACTACTAAACAAAAAGATTGTGCAGTATGTATGGCCTATTATCCTACCCCAGCAAAAGCAATTGCTATTAAAGTAGAAAACTGATGCCGCCACTTTTAAGCATACAGAACCTTTCGCTTGATTTTGAAGCCGAATCGGGAACTGTTACTGCATTGAAAAATATTTCTTTTAGTGTTGATCGTGGCGAAGTAGTGGCCCTGGTTGGCGAGTCAGGTTCGGGTAAATCTGTTACTTCGCTTTCAATATTGCAATTACTTCCTTCTCCACCTGCAAAATATGTTTCAGGAGAAATATTTTTTTCCGAAAATGGCAAAGAAAGCATTGACCTCCTTAAAAGAAACCGTTATCAATTACAAGATATTCGTGGTAATAAGATCTCTATGATCTTTCAGGAACCAATGACATCATTAAATCCGGTGCTTACCTGTGGCGAACAGGTGATGGAGTCATTGCTGCTGCATAAAAAAATATCAAAGACAGAAGCCAAGAAGCGAACAATAGAATGGTTTGGAAAAGTTAAGCTGCCAAATCCTGAGGTAATGTTTAACCGCTATCCGCATCAACTAAGCGGAGGACAAAAACAACGGGTGATGATCGCCATTGCTATGTGCTGTGAACCTGCGTTATTGATCTGCGATGAACCTACCACTGCACTAGATGTAACTGTACAAAAAACTATTCTGCAATTAATCAAAGAATTGCAAGAGCAATCCAATATGGGTGTAGTTTTTATAACTCATGATTTAGGAGTGGTAGCAGAAATAGCAGACAGAGCATTGGTAATGTATAAAGGAGAAATAGTAGAACAGAATTCCGTGAAAGAAATATTTACCAATGCAGTACATCCATATACGCAGGCATTACTGGCTTGTCGCCCCGTAAATCATGAAAGGGGAAAGAGATTGCCAGTGGTGAGTGATTTTTTAGATACGAAGTCGGAAGTAAGAAGTCAGAAAGCAGAAAGCAGCTTAAACAATGAAACGACTATTCCGACATCTGACTTCCGACACCTGACACCTGTTCTCCTCTCTGTAAAAAACCTCTCTGTTCACTTCCCTACAAAAAGAACATTATTCGGCAAGCAATCTTCCTTTACCAAAGCGGTAGATGATGTAAGTTTTGAAGTGTATAAAGGTGAAACACTTGGATTGGTTGGAGAAAGTGGTTGTGGTAAAACAACATTAGGAAGAACATTACTTCGCCTGATAGAACCCACGGCGGGAAAAATAATTTACAATGGTATCGACCTTACAGCAAAGAAAAAAGATGAGCTGCGTTCCTTACGAAAAGAAGTGCAGATCATTTTCCAAGACCCGTACTCATCGCTCAATCCAAGAACGACAATTGGTGCTGCGATTGCTGAGCCAATAAAAGTGCATCATATTCTTGCAACAGATAAACAACGAAAAGATAAAGTAACAGAGCTACTCGAAAAAGTAGACCTAAAAGCAGAACATTTTAACCGCTACCCGCATGAATTTAGCGGCGGCCAACGCCAGCGCATTGTAATTGCAAGAGCTTTGGCTTTAAATCCGTCTTTTATTGTTTGCGATGAATCTGTTTCTGCATTGGATGTTAGTGTGCAGGCACAAGTATTAAACCTGCTGAACGATTTGAAAAAAGAATTTGGTTTTACCATCATTTTCATCTCGCATGACTTATCCGTTGTGCGTTACATCAGCGACCGCATCATGGTAATGAACAAGGGTAAAATTGAAGAAAGCGGCAACGCAGATGATATTTACTTCAATCCTCAATCAGCTTATACAAAAAAACTAATTGCCTCTATTCCCAAAGGAATTTCCGTTTAATCAATATAAGCTGCATCAGCAGTACCATCATCTTCATCCGTATAAAACTCTTTGGCACTTTTCCTTTTTGAGTAGAGCATTTTTTTAAGTTCCTTTTTCAAGAAAGTGTTCATCATTTCTTCTTTCACTTTTATGTTCGTAAACCCTGTAAAATCATATTCATTAGCATGTCTTCGCAGGGCTGAAAGCGGAGGATAAAAGATATAATTGTTGCCTACCAATGAATCCGAAAAATCAAACTTATTGGGGTCTTGTGGTAGTAATCCAACTGTTGCCAGTTTCCAGGTTAAATCATCTTTTTTCTGCTTGTATTTAAAGAAATAAATAAATCCATTTTTGCCTTTATGCTCTGCCTTCAATTTGTCAATATAAACAATGGTGTCTGGCTTACCATACGACTTTTTGTCGAGCAAAGCACTTCTACCCAAATCTAAATGACTGTTGAAAGCTACAGGAAATTTGCCTTGTTTCCTTCTTTCCCTTAAGTCAACATACAATTCATACCGATACTCATCCATACCTGCAAAATAATTCAGCATTGTGTCAGGAAAAGGTTTGTTATTGTCCATTAACAATACCATCGTGTTATACTTAAGTCTTTTGTCTTTAGAAGACATCATTTGCTGTATCAATGGTTTTACAGCAGCATTTGCATCCCAATAGGGTAACAGTAAAGTTGCATAAAGACTTAAATCATCGTTACCAGAATCATCCTCGTCTTCATCGTGATAATAAGAAGTCGACTTCTTTTCCGTTTTGCTTTCTTCTGCTTTGGCAATAGCAATTTTCTTTTCTGCAATAACCTGCTTTTTTAATTCATGTTTGGCTTCCAGCATAAATTTGCTGTAATACATATCGTAATCCTTCGAAGCTACCAGGTTACTATCTACCATTTTGCCCAACAATTTCATAATATTACTCTTATAATCTTCCAAATTCAACAATAGTAATAAGTCAGGCAATATTGTTCGGGTGAGTTTTAGCGAATCAGAAAGTTCATCTAAAAATTTTCCATCATCATAACTATAATTTGGGGAATATGAAAAATTTCTGTTTAAATAGCTGTAGTCGGAATAACTATTAACCGCAAAATCCAATACAGGTGGTTCCGTATTAATTATATCCCGAAATGTTTGATAGGCTACAGACGTTTTTTGCTGCAGCAAATTTTCCAACACTGCATATTGCAATTGTATGGTATCGCCCAGCGCATAATACAGCTCTTTCAGGTAGGCTGCTGATGCATTTGTTTTAATTTCCCCCAATTTGCCTATCAATGCTTTTTTGGTGTCGAGATATTTCTTTTTTGTCCAGCTTAGTTGATTAATTACATTTTTTAGCTGTGGCAAATCCGTTGAATCTAATTCGATGGTTGAAATATTTTTTACGGCTCGTTTATATAATACAGTATCGTTACTCATAAAATCGTCAAAAAATAAATTAGATTTTTTGACGAACGGATTAACACCTTTCAGTGTATCAACCGGGGTAAACGTTTCATAAAAACTAGTAATAAATGAACTAGGCTTTGTAAGAGTATCTATTTGTGTAAGCAGCGAAAAACCAATACCATCTTTGTAATACGTTTTATACCTGAGAGCTCTGCTGCTACCTGTATCTGTAAGCATCAATTCCCAAACCTTTGTTTTATTAGGTAATTCTATTTTTTTTCTCGACTTAATAACCCATGTACTATCATGCGAAAAATTTCCTTCATTATCCTTGTCTAAAGCACTACTATCTTTTGTATAATAATACCTTGGCGAACGGTAAAAAGAAATGTATATTTTTTCTCCCGTTGTATCATTGCTGATTGTTTTATTTCTGAAAGCTCCAGCTTCCAGCAAATCAATTTCTGATTCTTCATCAGCGTCATCATCATCACCACCAAAATAATTGTAACGGGGAATATCTAGTTTTATCTTTTTATCTTCCGGGAATACGGGAGTTTTTACGGTATAATAAAGTGAAGTGTCTTTCTGCAATTTTGCTTCGCTGTATACAAATGGTTTTATTTCAAAAGAGTTTAGAAAATCTTTCATAGCCACTGTCGCCTGCTTACCCCGTGCTATTAATGTATAATAATGCGGCCCCTGAACAAGAAACCTTGTCATATATATTGCGCCGCTCTTATCCTTAAAATTGCTCTCTAAGGCAGCATATCCCTTATAGGTTGTTTGCTTACGGCTCAATTGCGAGTCAATAAACTCAGACGACATAAAACTTTCCTCCAGCAAACCGAGGTCGAAAGTATCCTCCTCCACAAAACCATAATTATGAATATCAGTTTTTATAACACGGTAATGTGTTCCAGTCTGTTTATCTTCTGAATCATAAATCCAACTTCCATCGTTACCAATATATGGTACATGTGGCATATTTACTGCAAAGCCTCCATGAGGAGGAGAAAATTTTTTCCAATCGCTGGCTACTGGCACTATACCATTTTTAAATTCCTTTAATTGTATACTTCCAAAAAATCGCTTTGCTTCATCCCCGGTCTGCACATAATCACCTGTGCCACTCATTTTAAAAAAGATAATTTCAAATGGTGTAATGAAAATATTATACCGCTGCATATCTCCTCTGCGTGTACGATTGATTATGTCTAGCCCTTTGTAACCATTTTTAGTAATAGCTGTTTTTGTAATAATTTTTCCCGGTACATTCTCATACAACAAACTGTCGATTTTCCTATACACATTTTCTGCATTGTGATTCCACATCCAGGCATTGGTCATTACACGGGTTACCATATAGTAACTGCCATTGGCCATATCTGCATACTGCCGCTGGTCAAGTGCCGCATCTTCGCCAAACTTGTAAAATTTGCCAGGTATATCTACTTTAAACAAACCATCATCCGCAGTTTCTGTTCTAAAAGTAACCGGTACTTTAATTTTATCAACCAGGTCTTTTGTTTTACTGGCCCTCTCTCCCATTTTTACAGGGCGAAGTTTATAGCCGCTATCACGAAGCATTTCAATAACACCCCTGTTCCCAGGTAAATGTGCTGCACCAACACCCACAAATAAAATAGTACCGGATTTAATTATCGAATCAATGGAGTGTGCCTGTATTTCGTTTCTCTTGTATAAAAATTTTTCATCAAAAGCTTCGGAAAAACTGTTGTACTTATTGATAGAGTCCAGTAAATCAAGATTACCCGTTCTATATGCTTCTTGCAATTTATCGGCAGAGTATTCTTCATCCCTGTCTCCATAGCTTCTTACTTTTTTATTTTTTTCCTTGGTTGCATCTTTATATGCTTCAGCCATTAATCGCATACTTTCTCCATAGTCTTCTACCCCGGCTATTCTTTTACCCCATTTCTTTCCGCATTGAAAAATGTACATATCCAAATAAGTATCTTCTTCAAAATCGCTGGATTCATTTCCATAACTGCGATACAACAAATTGTTAATTGTTGACGGGCTACTGTAAAGCGAACGTTCAATTTTATTATCGTATTTATAAAACTTAAGTGTGTTGATGCTTAAATATTCTGAAGGTGCCGCAGAAAATCCTTTATAACCCATTTGACCGTATCCATACCCTTCGGTGAGGTCGTACTTACTCATATCTTCCTGCCAGGTTTCCGGATTTGTTTCCAATGCCACCATTTGTGCACTGCGGAGGGCATGATAAAATGAGTCGGGTAGATTGAAAGCAATCTTGCTGCTTACATGCATGGTGCCAATAAGATAAGATGGTTTTTTAAGACCATTGCCGGTAATCTCCCACAGCAGGCTGGGGTATTTTTTTTCTTTAGGCTTTACCTGTGCAATACCGCCAAAAAATAAAAAAACACAGATGAGAAGAGATAAGGTTCGTTTCATAAAGGAAGAGTAACCGGAATTACGAAGTCAGCTTTCCGGATTATTTAGTGTAAAACAAATTTAAGATGCCAGCCAGCAATAAAAACATAAAATTATTATGAAAACCAATGATTTGGTAGCACCGACTGCCCCTTGTTAAGCATCTGCAGAGAATGTGAAAATTAAAATACCTTTTAAGGTCAAAAAAACGTACTTTTGCCAGCTTTTAAAGCAGTCGTTTTGACCAAACCTGGCGCCGTAAGGCCGGATTAGGATCAACTCTCCGGCTACATTTACCGGTTTGTGTCATGAGACTTGTATATAAACCCCAATTTACTCATGAAGCTTTCACAATTCCGATTCGACCTTCCTTTAAACCTTATTGCCCAAACCCCCACCAAGAGACGTGAAGATGCCCGTATGATGGTTGTTAACCGTCACACCGGAAATATTGAGAACAAGCACTTCCGGGATATTCTTGATTATTTTGACGATAAGGATGTATTTGTAGTTAATAACACCAAAGTTTTTCCTGCCCGTATGTATGGGCGCAAGGAAAAAACCGGTGCTAAAATTGAAGTATTTCTGCTGCGTGAATTAAACCGCCCGAACCGTCTGTGGGATGTAATCGTTGATCCAGCAAGAAAGATTCGGGTAGGTAACAAACTTTACTTTGGCGACCAGGAAGACCTGGTAGCAGAAGTAATTGATAATACCACCAGCCGTGGCCGTACCATTCGTTTTTTATGGGAAGGCAGCGAAGAAGATTTCAGAGCTCAATTGGAAAAGCTGGGAGAAACGCCTTTGCCTAAATACATTAAGCGTAAACCAGATGAAGAAGATAAAGAACGTTACCAAACTGTATATGCAAAACATGAAGGAGCTGTTGCAGCACCAACTGCCGGTTTGCATTTTAGCCGTGAGCTCATCAAACGTTTGGAGATAAAAGGAATTCGTTTTGCAGAAGTTACTTTACATACAGGCCTTGGTACTTTCCGCCCGATAGAAGTAGAAGATCTGAGCAAACATAAAATGGATGCGGAATATTACAACATTGATGAAACTGCTTGTAAGATCGTAAACAGGGCCAAAGAATACGGTCATCGTATTTGCTCTGTTGGTACTACTACCATGCGTGGAATGGAATCATCTTTCACTGCACAAAAATTATTAAAGCCATCAGAAGGGTGGACGAATATGTTCATTCATCCGCCATATGATTTTAATATTGCTGACTCATTGGTTACCAACTTCCATCTTCCAAAAACAAGCTTGTTGATCATGACCTGTGCTTTTGCCGGTTATGAATTAGCGATGGAAGCCTACAAAAAAGCGATTAAAGACAAATACAGGTTCTTTAGTTATGGTGATGCGTTGTTGATTATCTAACACTTATAAAATATACTTTGGTAAAGCCCTGTTTAGCAGGGCTTTTATTTTTAGTGCCCTTTTTTCTGGCAGCTTTCTTAACGCTTCCCTAACAGCATTATTTAGTAAATTACTGATGGAGGAAAACAGAATATGAAAAAAATTCTTGTATCGTTTGTGATAAGTTTATTTTCTATCGCATCGTTTGCCCAATCTTATAAAGGTTCTGTAGAAAATAAAAGCATTCAGCAAAAGCTTAATGATGAATATTGCACCGGCTTTTTTAAATCTGCCGATGGACAAATTTTGGATGTTGCTTCTGACTTGTCCAGCAACGCCTATTTTAATATTTTAGACTGGATGCAGGGAAGAGTGTTGTGTGTACAAGTTTACAGAACAACCTCAGGAGTGAGTGTGCCGGTAATTAGGGGAACGGTGCCGGGCATTTATATAGATGAGATGCCGGTAAGTTTAAGCTTTCTCAATTCCTTACCTGTTTTTGATATTGCGATAATCAAAATCATCCGATCACCTTTTATGGGTGGGTTTAATGGTGGCGGTGGCGCTATTGCCATCTATACAAAAAATGCAGAGGAAGGAGACGAAGAAGCTGATTCAAGATAAATCTATTTATCAATTGGTGCGTAATCTACTGGCACCAGGTTTGCCATTTTTTCACTCCATGACCAGTAGGAAGAAGTAGAAAAATCCCTGGGATTAAAATAGTTACCGCCTTTATCAATAACGATATACATATCATTCAGTAAGCTTACATAAGAATGCTGAAATATTCGTTTGGGAGAAAAAGTAACCCGGTTATAGGCCGCTTCTTCATCCTCATTTTTATAGACGATGTATAAGAATTGATCAAAGTACAAAATCTTATACTCGCCTTCTGTTTTCGCAATCAGGCTATCTGCCGTTAATAAATTTGTTCCTAATGCTTCTGTAAAGTCTTTTTCCTGCAATATCTTCCGGTAATATACTAATGAATCTGGCGGGTGAGAAGAGCTGGAGTCATTTCCTACTGATACTGTCATGTTGCTAAAGACCTGGGTAAACCTTGCCGGCTTATAAACTTCTCTTACTCTTTTTTTCTCTAAGTTTGGTGTACGGGTAAGTCGTCTTACATCAAATCCGTTTTCCTGCAATTTATTGTCATACAAACTCTTCATAAAATGCGGTATAGAACCCTTGTATGCAATATCCCGGTTCATCTTCCAGCGATTTTGTAATCCTTTCCGCAAATTTGGCATTTCCTTGAAATAGGTATAACCCAGATATATAAAACTTTGCTCTCTAAAATTAATCTCAAACTCTTCTAATTGGTAGTGCACCATATATCCAAGTGCTTTATTTTCCAGCAAAATTGGTTTATCAGCGTATGCCTGTAAGCGGTTACTTTTTTTATAGTACCTGAAACGGATTGCTTTTTCATTTTTAATTTTACAAAGCGTCGCATTCTCTGATGTTCCTACAAAGTAGTCCATGAATGTTTTACCCCATCTTTCCCATCCACCTTCTTCATATTGTTCAATCGTTACGTTCTGTAATTCTTTTACTTTCACCGTCAACTCTACTTTTAACTTTAGCGGTAACTGTTCGCTACTAAAAGCATATACGTTAGTCTCATATCCAATACAGGAAATTACAAGGTCATGCTTGCCAGATGGAATATCATTCAACTCAAAATTGCCTGCATTATCCGTAACAGTTCCTTTTGAAGTACTACTTATAAATACACTACTACCGGCAATAGGAACACCGGTAACATCATTCACCACACGGCCTTTTATTGTTCTTTGTGCAGTTGCATCAAAGAAAAGGAGCAGGAAAAATGAAATTGCCGGTATGAGTTTCATGCCGGCAATTTACTAAAGCATTTTTTAAGAAAATATGTATTAACCTTAATTAACCTATTTTCCAACCCAATTTCCTCCATCTTGTAATCAAAGAAAGAAACATTTTCAAGGCGATTATTTTGCTATTTAAATTTCATGCTTAGCGTTATAATATCAGAATTTAAGCCATTTGTTCTTGAATAATGTCCATACCTCATTTCCAACATACTGATACTTTGTATACCCAACACCCCTTTGAGGGGAGTAATTTTAAAACCTGCCCCGTAAAAATTACTATTGAACTTTGACAAGTCATAGTTACTGGTGTAATATTGATCGGCAGTAGTATGTATTTTATAGGGCGCAAAATAATCTACCTCCGTTTGAGAATAATAACGATAAAAAGGTATAACTGAAAAATAAGGGTTGATTTTTATTGGTGTTTCCAGGTTAATGGTATGGGCATTTAACCCCCAGTTATCATGATAATATCGATAAAATCCTCTAACAATAATCTTATCTCCAAGAAAATAGCTGGCTCTTATTCCTAAAGGAATTTTGGTTCTGGTATCCGGCAAATTTTCTACTACTACGGCATTATTATTTAAATAAACTCTGTGAAAAGGTAACCCAAGAAATCCTTGTTGCTTTATCATTTCAGCAATAAACATTACTTGCAACCGCTTATTAATAATATGCGAATAGGACAATGATCCACTGTATGATTTTCTTGATCGATTTTCATAATCATCTTCATCATCACCACCACTGCCCGTAGGTCTTAGCTCTATGGGCAAAATATATTTAAGGTTATCAAGAAATACCTGGGCCTTTGCTGTAAACTCACCATTGCGGTTTTTTGTTTTTTGTGCAAACATTGCATTCACTCCGATAGATTGATAATCAAATTCAGAAGACAATGCGACCCCAACACCTATAGTGGAACCTTTCTTTTGATTCTCAACTGACCAGCTTAAAGATGGGAATAGTCTTGAATCAGCACGGGAAGCACCAGAAACAGTATGCGGGTCAACATTATCAGACGAAGCCGAGGTATAATGATCAAACCCTACTTCAATATCATAGGTATGCTTTCTTTCTTTTTTATCCCAACGGGTAAACTTAACATCAATAACAGTAGAAATATCTGTGAGCTTTTGAGTGCCGATACCACCTGTTACAGCCGAATTATTTCCATCTTGTTTATAATAACTTGTTACAAGATTGGCCTCTTCAAAACTTAATTTACGGCTCTTATATCCTACACTGTCTTTAGGGTTGGTTTGCGCAAATGAGGCAAAAAAAGTCAGCACTATACCAGCTACCGATAAACAAACTCTTTTCATTGAAATGATTTTAAAATGACTAATTAGTTACATCCACATCCGCCTCCGGTTTTACCACCGTTAGCTCCAGATGCGCCTTCCCGATAACTTTGAAAACTCATTTCTGTTTTTTCTATTTTTCGGGCACTTAATGTCATTTCACTATCATTCAATTTATTTTTCTGATATTCTTTTACCGTTGTGCAGGAAGCAAGGGCTATTACCGAAAAAAACAAGGCGAGTGCAATCATTCCAGCTGTACTTCGTTGGTGGTTTTTTTTCATTTTAGTTTTATGTTTTTTGACGTGTAGATTTTATCATTGTCATCCACAATAATACAAGCAAGTCCTGCTACCTGATTCACCATATCTAAGCCCACTTTTATTCCCATGATCATGACCGGGGTTGCCATTGCATCAGCTATTTCTGCATTAGTGCTAATAATAGTAACGCTTTTTATTCCGCAGATAGGAAGACCAGTTTTCGGATCAATAGTGTGAGAATATTTTTTCCCGTTTATGGTGATAAATTTTTCATAATTGCCCGAAGTGGCAATGGCCATATTGGTAATATTCAGATAAGAAAAAGGGTGATGGGAAGAGTTGGGATCAGCTATGCCAATTGTCCACTCTTTTCCATTCGGTTGATAGCCCCATGCGGTTAAGTCCCCGGCAGCATTTACAATACCACTCTTAACTCCTTTCTGTTGAAGAATAATTTTAGCTTTTTCCGCAGCATAGCCCTTCCCTATTCCACCAAAGCCAACCCGCATTCCTTTTTCTTTCAAAAAAACAGTGCACTTTTTTTCATCTAAGATTACGTTCCTATAATTAATTAAATGAACAGATTTTTTTGCCGTCGCAACATCCGGCAAAGCCGTCATTGTTTTATCAAAATTCCAGAGCTTCTTATCTACTGAACCATATGTAATATCAAAAGCTCCTTGTGTAATTTCTGATATTCGCTTAGATCGTTGAATTAAGTCAAAAACTTCTTTATTAACTTTTACGGGCCTAACTCCTGCATAATAATTTATATGATTTGTTTGACTGGATTCGTTAAATGTGGTGAGTAATGTTTCTATTCTACGGATTTCGCTTACCGCATCATCAATTCTTGCTATAGCCTCTATTTCGTCATCAGACACAATGGTAATCTCAAATCGATTACCCATCAACTTAAGTACTTTTCGATGCAGGGAAGGCGATATCGTGAGTGTACTACTTTCGGACATCAATTGTTTCCTTTAATAAAAGTATAAACTGTTCGGCCGTAAAATCTGGAAGACCTTCCCATGATTTTAACAGCTTTCCTTCTGCATTCAACAATAAAGTGTAGGGAAAAATCCCATCGGGATTGTATTTATCAGCCAGCTTCTCATTACTCTTTTGCTGATCTTTAGCTAGTTGATTCTTCTTAAGGCGGGGGAAATCGGCATTTGTTAATACCAGGTTACTATCAGCAAAGTGCTGGAAAGATGTGTTTTCAAAAATTGTTCTTTTCAAATTGATACAGGGAATACACCAGTCGGAGCCTGAAAAATTTAATAAAACAAATTTATGCTCCTTTGCAGCCTTCTCTTTTGCTTTTTCAAAATCTGTCTCCCATCCAACTGCAATAAATATACTTGTAGCGATAAAGAAAACAGAAAGAACCTTCATTCGTTATAATTTGATATCAAATCTAACGGAGGCGGTAATCAAATAGTATGACTTTTGTCACATTAGTAAAAAAAATCAATCATTTAACTTTTTTATTCTACTCCAACCCAAACATACCTTTATTCAATTGCTGTAATATTTGTGTTTTGTATTCTGCAGGAACCAATAGTGAAATATTATGTGGACTTCCACCATAGCTTACCATACGAACAGGAATATTCATAATTGAACCAAATAGCTTTTTCACCATGTCAGCAGTTTCAGAGATTTGGTTACCCACCACAGAAATAATGATCTGATTGCTATCAATTTCTACAGTACCAAATGGCTCCAGCTCTTTTATTATTTCTTTCAGGCTGGTTACATTATCAATGGTTAACGATACTGCTACTTCAGAAGTAGTAACCATATCAATTGGAGTTCTGTACTTTTCAAATACTTCAAATATTTTTCTAAGAAACCCATAAGCTAATAACATGCGGCTGCTCTTAATGCGAATAGCTGTGATATTATCCTTTGCTGCTACGGCCTTTACACCAACGCTGCCAGCCAATTCTGTGATGGTGGTTCCTTTTGCATCCGGCTGCATGGTGTTCAACAATTTTACCGGTATGTTATATTGTTGTGCCGGCCAGATAGAAGCCGGATGTAAAATCTTTGCTCCGAAATAAGCTAACTCCGCTGCTTCATCAAAACTCATTTGTTCTACCGGTATTGTTTTCTTTACTATTCTTGGATCGTTGTTATGCATGCCATCTATATCTGTCCATATCTCACAAACTGATGCATTAATAGCTGCAGCAATTAATGAAGCACTGTAATCACTTCCTCCTCTTTTCAGGTTATCAACCTCTCCTCTTGCATTGCGGCAGATATAACCTTGTGTTACAAATATTTTTTTGTCGTTGTGGGCTTTCAGCAGTTGGCTCAATTTTACTTTAATGCTGCCAATTTGGGGTTCATCATAATGGTCAATGGTCATAAATTCCAGAGCTGGCAATAACATATGATCAATTTCCTGGTCCTCCAGGTACACACTAAAGAGTTTGGTTGATAATAATTCCCCTTGTGCCAGTATATCTTTACTTAAAGCTTCACTAAAAGAAATTCGAAGAATAATATGTAAGAATTCAAAATGCTCTACAATGATGCTTTTGGCTTTTGCTAACGAAGTTTCCTTTTTTACTAACTCGCTAACGAAATTCTGGTAGTGTTTCTCCAGTTTTTCAATGGCTTGTTTGGCAGTAGTTCTGTCGCCTTTAGCAATCAACTCACCAATTTCTACCAATGCATTGGTTGTTCCAGACAAAGCAGATAAAACAACGATTGTTGGTTCTGTTTCTTTGGTCACCAATCCCGCTATGTGATGCATACGTTCCGGCTTACCCACACTGGTGCCGCCAAACTTCATTACTTTCATTTTCTTATCTTTTATTTTTAACTGGGAAAATGGAATTCGCTAAATGAGCACATACACAGATTTAATACAAATGGCTCATTTCATTTTGTTCCCCCTCCCGAGATTTTTATGGATTAATTAATCTGCAAGCAGGGCGCAAAGATAAGCCCCGACAACTAAGTTTAAAACATTATAAAGGTGTTAGCTCAAGCTTTTCAGCCAAGGATCGAAGATCATTAACTACTTGTTCCAATAAGGGGATACCGTCAATCATTCTTGCAGCTTCAAACTCTCTTTCCGGATCTCCCGGCACCAATACTTTTTCTTCGCCTGTAATTGTTTTTGCATTTCTAAAACCTTGTATCCAATGATCCATACTTTGCTTGAATTCATTAGCTGGACGAAAAGCATCTACCCGCATAGCTCCTAAAAAATGCCCAATACCTTTTCCGGGTTGTTGGGCAGGCATAGGAACATATGCCGGAAAAGGTGGTACCCACGGCGCATAGTTTGCACCACTTAATAAAGCAGAAAAAATATCTACGATTGCTCCCAATGCATATCCTTTATGTGAGCCATGTTCTCTATCGCCACCCAACGGTAATAATGCACCACCGGTTTTTAATGCATGCGGATCATTAGATGGATTACCATCTTTATCCTGCACCCAACCGTTTGGTGTTTGCAAATTTTTTCGTTGCAGTATTTCCAATTTCCCATTGGCTGCAGTTGTTGTAGCAAGGTCGGCAACGAATGGAGGTTCATTACCTGTAGGAGCTGCCACACAAATGGGATTGGTGCCAAGCATTTTATCAATAGAAAAAGTGGGTGCTACTAACGGACTTGCATTTGTCATCGCAATACCCATCATATCATATTGTAAAGCCATCATGGCATGCTGTGCTGCTATGCCAAAATGATTACTGTTTTGTACACTCACCCAACCTGTACCAACCTGCTTTGCTTTTTCAATAGCAATTTGCATAGCAAAGGGGGCTACAACTAATCCTAATCCGCTATCGCCATCTACAACAGCGGTGGATGGTGTTTCATGAATTATTTTTATAACAGGAGTTGCGTTCACTCGTTTTACTTCCCACAAACGAACATAGCCGCTTAATCGGGCTACACCATGAGAGTCAATTCCACGCAGATCGGCAGATAACAATGATCTAGTTGCAGTATCTGCATGTTCATCACTACACCCTATTTTTTGAAAAACTGATTTGGTGAAATTAAAAAGCTGCTGATAAGGGAATAATTGTTCTGCCATGCGACAAAGATAATCCCCAGTTGTGAATGAGAAATTTGAAAATTAAATTGCGAATAAATGAGTGTTGCAAAGAAAGCAGCGTTTTCGCAATTGGTGAGTAGTATTACCGGACGATGAATGGAGCGACGCAAGGGACGATGCCCATAGAACAGAACGCTGGCGACCAAATTTATTTTTTGAAAAAAGGAACATCAACTACTTTTTTTTCATCTGGCCGCTGCTAGAGTATTTTTATTTAAAAGTGTTTATTAGCGGCCTGATGAAAAAATACCCTGCAAAAATTGCAAGGTATTTCTAAGCAAATAGTATTGGTTCTTTAAAAAGGTAAATCGTCTACTGGCTCTGTTATTTCATTAGGCGCAGGCACATTGCTGTTGCCCGACATTGCTGATGAAGCATTATTTGGTTGCTGATAAGAAGCCCCTCCCAATGAGTTTTCAGCTTTGCTGCTTCCTAACAATTGTACTTCTCTCACACGAAGTGAAAGGGAAGAACCCGGAGTACCATCATTTCTTTGAAAAGATCTTGCTTCAGGCTGCCCTTCTACAAAAACCTGTGTGCCTTTTTGCAGGTAAGGAGAAATTGCTGTTCTGTCTGTCCAATATGCACAGTCTACCCAAATGGTCTTGGTTTGCAATACTCCCTGACTGTCTTTGTACTTTTCTGAATGGGCAACGGTAAAGTTGATTACACTTTTTCCATTTACAGTGTTTACTACACAATCTTTTCCTAAGTGCCCGATAACTTGCATTTTAATCATAGTGCTCGTTTTTAATGTGACGTAATTAATTTAGGGAGGCAAAATACTAAATTTTGTAGTATAAAAGTCTTTCTCGAATTGTAAAAATAAAAATGTGAATAAATAGCTGTTAACTGAAATTATTCTTCTGATCGTCCACTTGCCGAATCTATTATTCTTCCAAAGAAAATGGCATTCATAAATAACTTGGTACCGCCGAGCCAAAATGCACGGAAGTTTGGATTGTCTGCAATATTAATTACACGACCGCCACCAACTGTATTTACAATTACCGCTGCCGAGTTTTTTATAGCGTCTTTATTCTCTTTACTCACCCATCCGCTTTGCATGGGATTGGCTCCATAAAAAAATGGAGTGGCATATGGATTTTTACTCTTCTCCATAAATACACTTTTGGCTTTAAATAAACTTATTGTTGACTGACTATAACCATACGTTAATGGGTGAGTAAGGTCTGCTTCGGCACCGAAAATTGCGCCTGTCACTCTTTGTGCGCCATCAATCTGCTCCCGGTCGATGTAACGCTTTTTTTGCAAGCTATCAACCGGAGGTTTTGCTTTTTTAAATTTCACATCACTGATTCCGCTTTGTGAAGCCCAGGTAACAGCATCTTCTGTTACAATCAATGTGCCACCCCCTTGTACCCAGCTTTTTAATTTTTCTTTATTCAAATCACCATAATTACCACTTACTAAAATGATGGTGTTGTATTTATCAATATCTGTTCTGTTGAAAGAAGTTGTTTCCAAATGAGTAGTTGGAATATTCATTCGTTGATCCAACAAATGCCAAACTTCTCCTGCATCCAATGCATTTACGCCATTACCAGTAAGCATAGCAATATTGGGTTTTGTAAGCACTACAAATTTTGCACTACCAATATCTACACCCGATGACGATGCACCAGTTTGTAGGGGAAAGGCTTTTAGTTTATTTCGGCTCACCACATCATTCAACAATCGGTTAATTGCCTCCGAAGAAAGAGATTGCCCTTGAATAGGTATTAGTAAGGTTCCATAATCAAATGCTTTATTGGAATTATTTATACCAATTTCAAATGAACGGGTAGAAACTTTTACAATTAGTCCGGCAGATTGTAATTCATACAGGGCTTTTGGTGCAAGTAATTTATCCCACTCTACCAGGTAACCATAAGATGAATTGGCAAGAGTTGTTTTAACAGTAGGCTCTTCTGCATTGGTTATTCTTGCCCCAAGTAAAGATGAAGTAAACTGTGTAGCTGCTAATTCTGCCGAAGGCAAACCAAAGGCCAATGGCATTGTCCATGCAGTTATATCATAAAACAAACTGTCTTTATAATTGAATGTCTTTTCAAAAATAGTTTGTATTAATTTATACTGTGGCTGATTGGCGGGTACAACAAATGAAGTAGCTGGTTCAAAATCTTTACCCTCTGCTTTCAATTTGCTGCCCAATTTATAAACTTCAATTTGATGACGCAGCAACATTTCTGTAAACACAGCAGATTTTGTTTCGTCCTTTTTATCGCCATACACAAATGCTTTGGTTGCTGCAGATGAACCTTCTGCTAATGAATTTTTGAAAAAATCTCTTTGGAAGGAAAGAAACTCTTTTCTTAAAGCATTGGCTCCTTCTAATGTAGACAGTGCTGTTACAAATTGATTTTTTATAGTAGCCGGAAAACTTAGCAATCCATTTGCTGTTTGTTGTAAATGCCCTCTTGATGATGCTTGTTCAAACAAAATACCAATGGCTCCATTAATATCGGGATACGTTGAACCTTTACCGTAATAAAAATCATCATAATTCTCCTTGGTGAAATATAAAGAGCCAATATGATCTAAATATTTTGCATGAAAAGTTCCCAGCTTAGCTGTTAGCTCCTGGTTTTTTGCTGGTGTTAGGGGATTAACTCTTGATGGCACACCGGGTTGAAAAAAGAAAGTAGCATTACTTCCCTGCTCATGATGATCGGTTAAAATATTCGGTTTCCATTTATGAAACCATCCTAAACGATTCTGACTTTCTACATGCACTGCTGGTAACCAGTCACGGTTCAGATCAAACCAGTAATGATTAAATCGTCCACCGGGCCATACCTCATTAAACTCTCTTGAATTTGGGTCGCTTACTAAATTTTTACTTTTATGTTGATTAGCCCAGGTAGAAAAACGTTGTAAACCATCCGGGTTAAAAGAAGGATCAAAAAGGATAATCGTATTCTCCAGCATATCATCCATTTTTTTTCCTTGCGCTGCTGCTAAATAATAGGCACTCAATAAACTTGCATTGGCACCGCTTGCTTCATTTCCATGTATTGAATGCCCGATGTAAACAACAATGGGCATGTTATCAATATTTACAGATGCAGATTTTGAAGGATCTGACAATTGCAAGTGTTGTTGCCTTATCTGCTCAAGATTTCCATGATTTTTTTTGGAAGTAATAATCAGTAAAACTTGCGGACGGCTTTCATAACTTAATCCCATCATTTCTAATTTCACTCTATCTGGTGCTGCCGTTGCAATTGCTTTCATATAGTTAACCAGTCGGTCATGCGTTACATGCCACTCACCCACTTCATGATAAATAACATCTTTGGGCTTAGGGATAGCAGCGTTGTAAGAAACAGAATCAGGCAAGTAATATTTTAAATCTTG